>JBBQEJ010000070.1:0-25227 GCA_038320555.1 Vicinamibacterales bacterium
GCCGAGGGCCCCGAACATCAGGATGATCCAGAGCCAGTACGTGTTCGGCCGGCGGCGCACGAAGTGCACGATGGCAAGCAGCTGCAGCACCATGCCGTACGGATAAAAGAGCCCAAACATGCTGGCGCGCGACTATAGCAAAGCCGCATGGGGAAACACCAATCACGGGCTGCGGCCGATCCGCGTACAATCTCCGGGTGTCCTGCTTCAGCTGCGGTGCGGCGGCGCAGCGCTCGGTGTCGCGTGGGTCCTGATGGTACGAGGCGTCGATCTCCTGACGGGCGGAGAGGGGATCGCCAACTTTCCGGGCGCGATCGAACTGCTCTCGGGACGCAGGAAGCACGGCCGGTGTCGTGGTGCAGGCCGCGCAATATGCGATTCGAAACGTCCTGCTGTTTTTCTTTCTGCTCTTTCTCCTGCGGGTGCTGCTTCGGAGTGAATGGCCGGCCGCCCTCGCGTACGCGTCGGTTTTCGGGTTGCTCAGCGCGCTGGGCAACGACCATCCATGGATCGGCGGGCTGACGGGGTTCCTCTACTTCGGGAGCGGGGCGTTCGCCATGCTGCGGTGGGGTCTCCTGTCGTTTGCGGTCGGCACATTCGTGAGCTCGCTGCTCATGAATGCTCCCGCCACGATAGACTCCTCCGCGTGGTACTTCGGGAACATGCTGCTGCTCATCGTTATTACGGTCGGCCTGGCGTCGTGGGGCTTCTATACGTCCGCTGGCGGGCGGCTTTTGAAGCTGGAGGCGGCTAAAGGCTAGCGGCTCGCGATCGCGTTGGCGATTTCGTGCCGGCGCCGTTATCGCCTGGCGCCTGCAATCGCCCGCGCGAGCTTCAACCGCGCCGCTTCGTACGGATCGCCGCTCTCGGGAAAGCTCACGCGTTCCCCGGCGTCCGAGAAGACGCGCGGCACGATGGCGTCGAGCACCTCGGTCACGACAGCGTGCAGACCGAGCTCGCGAGCGAGCGTCAGGTACTGGTGGTCCTGGAGGCCTCGCCGAAAGTTCGCCAGTTGGATGGTGCCAATCGGTCCCGGCACACCCCGATCCTGATCGGGATGCAGCCGCTCTTCGCCAGGATATATCAGCACTCCGTCGCCGTGAATGTATCCCTCGTCTTCGGGCAACCTGTTGGGCTGCCGCCGGTTGTCGAAGGTGATGCTCTCTCTCCAGACGTCCTGGTTGCGCTCGCCTTGTTTCTGCGAATTGTGGCGCCAGTGCACGGCGTACCAGTAGAAATACACGCGGACGTCGTGCTTGAACGCGGCCCAGATGGTCGCGCGCGCGTCAGTGGCCGGCGCATCGATCGTGATGGCGCCTCCCTCAGGCCGGCCGCCGTTGTAAAACCAGTACTCACGTCCCCGCGCCCGTTGGCTCGCGACCCGATCCAGGCGGAAACCCTTCGGGCCCGAGCACCAGATGTCGATAGCCGGATCGAGCGCCTCGACATATGTGCTCGTGACGAAGATCGGAAGCGCGCGGCCCGGTCCCGGGTTCGAGTGGATGTTGCCTGCAAGCGCCAAAATGTGCGGATACTCCGGCGGATGCGGTTCGTCCGGCATGTAGAGAAACGTGATCGCGTGCGGGATCTTCTCGCGGAGGAAAGTCATCCAGGCGTCGCTGCGCGCCCATGCGTTCGGCCGATCGTCAAAATCGCGGCCGGGACCGTAGAAGGTCCGAGGCGCGAGCACATTGCCAATCCCGGCGCCCGGCCCTTCATAGCCGTGCGCGTCCGTGAAATCCGCACCAGAGAACCGATCCCACACCGTGGGCAGCGTCTGCTCGTCGTAGGCCTGCACGAGCTCGACGCGGTGACGATGGGCGAGACGATGGTACTCCGCGTCGAGGTTGCGGCCGTGGTACAGCTCGGGCTGATCGCTCGAGTAGAACAACATCGCATGCATGCTGTTCTCATCGGGCAGTGTGAAGTTGAAGACCTCCAGCTCGATGGGCAGGATCCGTCGCAGCCTGTCGGCACGAATCTCGATTGTGCCGCGATAGACGCCAGGCGTGCGCGCGCGGTCGATGTAGACCTCGATCCAAATCGCCTGGCTTTCTCGCGCACGGACTGCGACGGGGAAGCCTCCGCGTCCACGGCGCGCATTCTCCGGCACGAGCTGCACCGGTTTCCATCCGGTCGGAGTTTTTGGCGCTGCGGGCGATCCACGCTCGTAGACCCACGATGCATGCGACGGCGTCGTGACCAGCATGTAATGCTCTGTGAATATTTGAATGGGGCGGCCGAGGTAGTCGGTGGGATCGGCCGACGGAGCCCGGTAGGCGATGCGGCCCGCAGTCGAGACCAGTCCGGGCAATCGCACCGACAACGCGCCAACCCCGCGCGCATCCGCCTCGACGATCACCTGGAACGCCACCACCTCGTTGCGGGCGCCGAACACGCGCACGAGACGGCCGTCCCACACGGAATTGTGCGCGGCCGCCGGATGGTTCTTCGCATCGCGCTCGACTTTTTCGCCGTCGTTCACCGCCCAGACGCGCCGGACGCCGGCGTTCGCATGGTTGGCGACGACGAGGAGTGCGATCGCGATCGCAAAGATCCTTCCGCCTAAAGGCGGAAGCCACAAAGACAGTCGTGAAGGCGAAAGCCACAAAGACAGTAGGCCAGGCCACTTGTCTTTTTCATTCTTGTGGCTTCCGCCTTCAGGCGGAAGAATCGAGCCGCCTAAAGGCGGAAGATCACGCGTCCAGATCTTCATTGAGCAGCTCTCGCCACAGTGCGGCGCAAATCAGCACGTGCCAGCGCGTGGGACAGATTGCGGTCGGGGAACGCAAACACGCGGCGTAACGATTCGCGCGACTCATCGACGCGGCCCAACGCCGCAAGCAATGCGGCGCGCGCGTACTCCAGCAGTCCTGGATTGCTCGTCCCGCCAGATTCAAGCGTGACGGTCGCGACTTTGAGCGCCTTCTCCAGGCGGACGCGGTCGGCGGCCGTCCGCCCTTTTCCGAGGCGGCTCCGAGCGGCGTCGCCGATCGCCATCGTCATAGGCGGACTGTCTTCTGCAAGGCCACGCGCGAGTCGGCTCCATCGCGCGCGGGCCGAGTCGCGCTGGTCGCATGCCCAGTCAATCGCGGCGACCTGCAGCGCCATGGCCGGCACCGCAATCGTATCGGCCAGGCCTTCGCGAGTGAAGACCAGACCCGGCTGCTCCCGCGACAGTGAGTCCAGAATCTCACGCGATGTGACGCAGTTGCCGCTATCGGCCGCCATTTTCGCAGACGACAGACGGACCTGCGCGTAGACAGCCCTCACACTCGTGCCTCCCTCCTCGCCCGGGAAGAACCGATCGTGAAAGAGCCGCTCGGCCGCCGAGGCTTCTCCTGCCTCGGCGAGCGCAACCGCAAGCTTGAACACCAGCGACGCCGGCATGCCATCGGAGGGTGGGAAGCGGCGGAGCGCATCCACGCGCTCGCGTGGCGAGGCATTCGTTGCGCTCAGGACACCGTCGAGTGTCAGGTATAGCTCCACGTTGGCGCTGTCTGCGGCTGTTCCCTCCTCGAGGACGCTCCGCGCTTCCGCGTAATCGGGCGAACCCTGGAGCAGTGCCAGACCGAGGTTGCGATGCAGCGTCGGAATACCTGGCCGCGCACGCCGGGCGCGTTGCCAGGCCTCGATGGCGGGTTCGATCAGTCCGCTGGCCAGATACAACGAGCCCAGCAGATGCTGCGCGCCGGCATCATCCGGGTTCGCCTGCAGCGCGGCCCGGAGAACAGGAAAGGAGGATCGCCGGCTCGGAAACACATAGGTGCTGGGAAGCGATCGCGCCGCGCTGTAATCTGCGCCGGGATTTCCGCCGGCCTGCGCGCGCACGTAGCCCCGGTAGTAGGCCACGAGCGGGGACTCCTGGGGCAGCACGGCGCCCACCTCACGCATCGGTGGCTCCACGCGCGGGTACTGTCTGTCGAGCAGATCCATCGCCTCGGCGTACGCGCTGATGGACAGATACTGATCCACCAGGTCGAGGACGTGGTTGGCGTCAGCGCCCAGATGCGGCCAGAGATCGGCATCCGGCTCTCCCAGGAGCGTCAGCTCGTGCCGGAGCAGGCTGCTCGTCGGATCGATCATCCGCCAGTAATGCGCGCGTGCGCGGGCATCGTCGGCACGGCCGACACGACGAAGCAGCGCCACCTCGAGCGCTCCCGCGACCGACGTCCGAGGCGACTCCGCGCCGGCGAGCTGCAGGTGCTGCAGAGCGGCGTCCGGACGTCCTTCTTTGGCGGACAGCCGCGCGAGTTGGAGTAGTGCGGCCGTACGCGTCGCCCGGAAGCGTCGGGACGCTTCCAGATACGGGCGCGCGTCGTCCAGGCGGCCGGCCGCCGCGAGGGCCAGGCCGAGGTAGTACTGCACTTCGAAATCGGTCGTATTTCGTGCGTGTGCCGCCATCAGCCAGTCGATCACCTGAGGCGACCCGCCGGCGTTGGCATCTGCCCAGCCAAGCGCCACCCCCAGCCGCCCGGCCGCCTTCAGCAGCGCCAGGCTCTCTGGATGGCGCGCGAGACCGGCGCGATATCGCGCCAGGGCCGCCAGCCTGCGTCCTTCGAGCTCGTCGGTCTCGCCGCTGTCGATGATTTCGGCGGCACCCGACGCCTGCCCCGATGAGTGCGAAGTGGCTTGTGGCCCGGTCCGCACTGCGGCGGCTGGCGTCCGATCGAACACGTTTTCGGTGTGACGCAACACGACGTGGGCGGGGGCATCCGAGAGCTCGAACGTCACCGCGGCTCCAGGCGTCACCTCGTCGACTTCCGCCCGCCACACCTCGCGCGGGGACAACGACACGTGTCTGTCGATCGCGGTGGTTGTTCCGAACCCGATTTTGATGCGCGCGTCAGGCATGTCCCGGGTGACATCGAGCGCGATTTGCATGTGCGTCGGTGTCGGGCGCTCCATCTGCAGAACCGCGTCGGCGTTCGCGCGCGTGATGCCGCCAAGATCGCGCACGGGCACCCAGTGCTCCGAGAACCTGACGGTCTCCTGCGGCTCGAGGAAGGCGTACGTTTCCTGGTTGCGGAACAACCCGGCCTGCAGCTCCACGTACGCGCTGTCGTCGTCAGAAAGCGCCGTGCGCCAATCCGCGGCGTCGCGATCGTGTCCCCAGGACCAGACCTTGTGGGTCGGGAGCTCGGCAGGTTCCGCCACATGGACCGTGCCGCTCCTGGTATGTGGATGATAGACGCCGACAAATCCCTCGCGCGTGCCATAGGTAAAGAGCGAGACCGGACCGTCGATCTGATTGCGGATGATGCTGAGGTCGCGCCCCTTGTCGTCGATGGGCCACCGTTCGATTCGCGTGAAACCGTGCGTCGCCATCAGTTCGGTTGGGTAGACGAGGCGCGAATCGTCCCACACCTGCACGGCGGCATTGTTCCACCAGTAATAGCGATGGCGCACGTCACTGCCGTTGTACAAATCGACCTTCTGATCGAGGACCGATCGCCCGGGGTCGAGACGCAGCTCCACGCGCCACTGAGAGCCGTACACCTGATCGACGTTGCCCACCCAGATCGACCCGCTGCCGTCTTCGTGCTGCGCCGTCGCGAAGTCGACGGGCGACATCGACATCCAGTTGTGCGACACGGGAAAGTTGAACTCGATGCCGAAGGCTGCCCACGCACCGCGGTATCCAATCAGGGCTTTCTTGATCGCGGTGTTGGCGTAGAACATCTCGCGCCCCGTTCGCTTGTCGAGACAGCTGTAGACATGCCCGCCGAGATCGGGCAGGACGGTAAGGCGCAGGTATTCGTTCTCCAGGTGGAGGCTGCGCCAGCTCACGAGCTCTCGCCGGTTCGTCAAGGCGTCGCGGATTGGATAGGGATAGTTGAACCGGCCGAAGGAAAACAGGTCGAAGGGTGGGTTCGGATTCGCCGGACCTTCCGCGTACGTGGGAATCTGAATGGAGTCCTGCCACACGCGCACGGCCGTTCCCGTCGCGGCCGACATCAGGGTGACCGCAGACGCAAGGGCAGCGGCGAGCAGCACAGATCTCATCACGAATCCCTAATCGCTCGAAATCACCAATCGCGAATCCGTGGTCGGTGAATCCGTGAATCGCTGAATCCTTGAACCTCTGCATCCGCGAGCGATGCAGGCATTCGACGATTCAACGCGATTCCCGGATTCAACGATCAGTGATTCACGATTCGTGAAGCAGTGATTCAATGATTAGCGATTCCGTGTTGCAGCCGCGACCCAGGTGTCGACCAGCGCGAGCGACGGCCCGCCGCGCGCGCGGTACGCGTCGGCGAGGCGCATCATCCGTGCCCGATCCAGATCGACACTCTCAATGGGCTGCCGGCTGTCGAACGCTTCGTACAGCACGAGCAGCGCAAACGCGAGTGACAGCTCGTCCTCGGCTCGCTGCTCGATCAGCTTGTCGAGAGTCTGCAGTCCATTGATCTGGTGTCCTCCCAGCAGTGCCGCCACGGCGAAGCGTCGCTGCAATGCCTGGTCTTCGGGCCAGCGGGTGCGGGACGCATCGAGGTCCTCGACGGCGAGATCTCCCCGGCCCTGACGCAGCAGCGCGTCTGCCAGCATGACGTGCAGCGCGGGCGTGTCGCCTTCCCGGATGAGCGCGGTTCGCCAGGCCCCGGCGGCTTCCTTGTCCTTCCCGCCCGCGGCGTAGCACGCTCCCAGGTACACCATCGCCGGAAAGAAATCCGGGGAGCCGCGTATCGCATCGCGGAACGCGGCGGCGGCCGGTTCGAGCTTCTTGTCTGCGAGCAGCGTCAGGCCCCTGAGAAAGGCCCCAACCGGCGCCCCGGTCGCCTGCGCGTCCGAGATGATGAGCCCGTCGAGCCCCTTGGTCCGAGCGTGCTCGAGAAGCTCGCGCACTGCAGGGGAAGACGCGTCGGGCCTGGTTGCGACTCGATCGAGAAACGCGCCGAGGATCGGGGGCGAGAGGACTTGATCGAGAGCGAATGGCGGAGCCGCGACGAGCAAGCGTGCGGCAGGACGTGCGACTGGTGTGCCCCCCGCGAGAAGTGCTGATGGAGCTTTGGCATCGACGACGAGGCGCGGTGGTCCCATTACCGTGAACGCGCGGCGCACGTCTCCGAGCGGCTCGCTGCCGGACTTGACCTTTGCGCGGACCACGTAAGCGCCAGGAGGCAGGAGTCGCATCTCCGCCACTCCCTGGGCCAGCATCGCGCCCTCGCGCGGGCCTGGCGACAGGACCGCCGTCGTGCGGATGAGCGCCGGCCCCTCGGCGGTGGCGGCAATCTCGAATTCGACGCCCGTGCCCTCGAGCCGGCTCTTTTCGCCTTCGAGGTCGATTTCGAGCGCGAGGCGTTCATCCTGACCGACGCCGTCCAACGCGACGCGCGCGTCACCCTCGGAGCCGCTTGCGACTCGAACGAGCACGGGACCGGTCGCGGTCAACGCACCGAGCGGCACGTCGCGAACCTCGACGCGGTGATCGACCGAGCCCACCCGTCCCGCGCTGTCCATCACACCGATGCGAACGATGTAGCTGCCGGGAGGCAGGGGGATGTTCGTGGAGAACGGCAGCGTGTTCCCGCCGCCGTGCGCGAGCGCGACCTCCCCGGACGTGATCTTCTTCCCCTGCAGATCGCTCACCTGCAGCCGGAGCGTCGCCTCACCGGGCTGGGCGCGGGAGATTTCGCCGGACAGCAGCACTCTGCGGCGCGATCCATCTTCGGGATCCGCCGAAAGATAACTTGTGACACGAAGTCCGACGTCCGTGGCGGTAATGGGCCCGTCGATCGCCGACCCCAGACGCGCAGCCCAATCGCGATCCTCGTACGTCCGCACGTCGAAGATCTCGCGCGCCCGCACGGTCACATTCCCGCGCAGCACCTGCACTTTCATGCGCCGGCCCTTGCCATCCCCGTCGGTGGGGTCTCGTTCGATGCCGACGCGGTAATACCCGGACAGTTCGCGCCCGATCCGTTCGAAGACAGCCTCGGCGCCGACTTCGGCACGATAGGATCCGCCGCCGGTCATGGTGGCCAGCGTTTCGAGCGGTCCCGAGTGGAGGTAGCTGTCCGCCAGGGGCGTCGACGTCATCAGGCGCTTGTCGGCTGAGAAAGAGGACGTCGGGATATAGACCGAGAAAAGCGTCGTGCGCGCAGCCGCCGCATCAGCCGCAACCTGGAGCATGAGCGACACCTCGTCGCGCTCATCGAGAGGCCACCCTCCGGAAATCAAAATGACGGTCTTGTCCCCGTGAACGCGTCCCAGCGCGGTGAGATACTGCCGCAGCACTGACAGGCTGGCCAGCGAGTTCATCTGGGCAGTGCGCCAGGTGGCTTCGGCCTGCATCTGGATGTCCCGCGTGCACGCGCTCATACCGAATGCGCCCGAGACATTGCCGCCACGCGAAGTTCCAGAGCCTCCTCCACCTGTTGGCGCGCCACCCGACGGAGCTGGTGCCCCGCCCCCCCCGCTCTCTCCTCCTGCCGGCGCACCACCGCCGCCTCCCCCTCCGCCTCCGCCTCCGCCAGAGGGCGGAGCGGGCGACCCCGTCGCAGGCGGCGACCCGCCTCCCGACGCGGAACCACCCGACACGGAGCCGATGCCCGCGGAGCTGGAGCCGCACTCCCGCTCTCCGAGGCTGCGCAGGGCGAGCAGATTGCGGTTCGAGATATCGCGCGCGTCGGCAAGGCTGCCGAACTCCCAGCCTGTCATCGATCGGCCCATTCCGGTGACGCGCTGCAGCCCTTCTCGCACGCGATCGTGCGCCCACGTGAACGTGACGTTCGGCCCGAGCGGCATGAGCATCAGCGCGGATCGGTCGGCAAACGTGAGCCGCGAGAAGAAGGGGCCGGCAGCCGCGGCCACGCGCCGTGCGGCGCCCAGGTCGAGCGAGTTCTGATCGACGATGAACGCGAACAAACGGCCGGTGCCGCCGCCCTCATTCGTGCTGATCGACGCGACGTCGGCGGACGGGGCTATCCCTCGGGCGGCCGACCGATCGACGAACTCCGCGGTGACGACGTGCCTTGGTTGTCCACCCACGGTCACGACGAAATCGGCGGGCAGGAGTCCGCGCAGAGGCTGACCCTGTTTGTCGACGACGCCGACGTCCACGGTGACGACCTCGGTGCCGCTGCGGAATGCAGCCGTCTGATCGGGGCCGCTCTGTTGTGCCGACAGCGGGGGGCCGCCGCCTGCGAACAGAAGGGCCGCCGTCGCCGCCATCGCTGAAATGCCGCCGCTCCCGGTGTGCATGATTACCTCCCCGCCCGCTGTGGTCCATGTGCCCGATACCCTTGTCTCGCTCTGACCTCGTACTTGCCGCTGCGTACGCGCACCTTGATATTTCGCCAGCCGCTATCCTGCGTGAGATTCGTCGATGAATACGACAGCACGTATTGATTCGCCAGCTCCCCCACAATCTGGTCGAAGACGTCGTCGAGCTCCTGCGGGCGCTGGGGAAAAAACGCGCGGCCGCCCGTTGCCTTGGCGTAACTCTCCAGCCGGCTGCGCAGGCCCGGCACGGTCGCGCCTCCGCCGAACCCGATCGTGTAGAGCATCGCATCGCTCGCCTGCACGCGCGCGGTCGCAGTTTCGCGGGGTGTGAGGCTGTTGCGATCGTCTCCGTCGGAGAATATGACGATGCCTTTGCGCCCCCACTCGCGGCTCACGAGGTCGATCGCGCGGACGGTCGCGTCGTAGAGCGCCGTGCCTCCCCACGCCGTCAGGAGATCGACCGCGCGTTCGCGCGTCTGTGGATCCTTCTCGCGCTCGGCAGCGAGGAACATGGTGTCGTTGAAGCCCACGAGCGTCGCGGCATCACCGGGGCGAAGCTTCGACAGCAGCTCCTTGACGGCGGCCTTCACCTGGTCGAGCGAGTGCTCCATGCTGCCGCTGACGTCGATGGCGAGCACGAGATCGAGCGGCGATTCCTCGCTCGCCATGCTCGCGATGGACTGTCTGGTCCCGTCCTCCACGATCTCGAAATCCTGCTTCGTCAAGCCACGCACGAATTGTCCGCCGTGGGTCACGATGACCGGCACCAGAACCGCGTCGGTCCGGACACTCTCCGTGTATCCGAGGTCCTTCGTGTGCAGGTTGTCCGTGAGACGGCGACCGTCCGCCAGCGAGGCCACGACGCGCACGTGATGCGCACGAACGACGTCGCCCGGATCCCACGAGCAGGCAAATGGTGGCCGCTCGATCGTACACGCCAGCTTGCCGTCGATCGTGAAGGTGACGGTTTCCACCGTGGGCACGACGTCCTTGGGCTCGATGACGACTTCGAGGCGAGTCGCACCGCTCAGCACCGCCTCGCGCGTTGGCGATGTGATCCGGATCGCGGGCGCCTGCCCGGCGCTCACCGCCAGCGTCCACGCGACAGCTGACGGAATCAGGTTGCGCCACGCGGATTTCATCGCGGGCCCTTCGGCGCCGGCGCTTCTCCGATCGGCACGAGCGGTCCGTCGGTTGTGAGCAACGCGAGATATTGTTCGACACGTTCGCGCCGGAGCATCTGGACGAACTCGACGAGGCCCCGACGATCGTCCGAGTCCCGGCTCGTCACCGTGTTGACGAAATCGAGCGTGGCCGAGGCAAGCACCGGACCAAGAAGAGCCGCGGGCATCCGCAGGTCCGTCAAGTGCTCCGCGAGGCGGAAGTTCAGATCGGGAAACACGCTGGCCATCATCCCGGTATTCAGGCGGCCCGCGACGATCTCCCACGGCCGCCGGTCGACGACTTGGAGGCAGAGGCATCCCATGCGCGAGCTGCCTGGCGTGCCCCAGGCGCGAAGCGCGTCAACGCGCGTGTTGCCGAGCCCGAGCCAGAGGAGCTCGCTCGGCGACAGGAAGGCAGGCACCCGGTCCGGCTGGTGCGCGACCACCCAGGCCAACAGGGTCCGCCGCGACGCGCTGAGACCAACGGCCTCGGCGATCGCGAGGGCCTCCTCCGGCGCGCCTGCGGCCTCCAGCCTCGCACGCCCCCGCTGAATCGCCGCCGCGATCGTGTCGCGATCCGCATCGATGAGGGCGGCGGGCTCGACCATCGCGACGGCCTCGATGAACGCGCGGCGGTCGAACTCGTTCAGCGAGGGCCGTCTCAACGGCGGCCTGGACGAGAGCCGCACGAGCAAAAAATCGGCAAGCCCCACGTCCAGTCCGAGCAGGGAGCCGCTGACCCGCCAGCGCTGCGTGATGTCGGCGCCCGGCAGAGGAGACCGCCACGGCGCCGTCCGGCCGAGGTTCCCGCGCAGTCCGAAGTCGTGACGCCGCGCGGCGTCAGCGGCGGAAATCGACACACCGTCGCGCTGGCCCAGCGCCGCTGCGTAAGCCAGCTCCATCAGGCCGCGTGCGAGCAGGTCGTCGGCGAGCAGGCGCAGCGCCGGCACGAGCCGCGGCGCGCCGCGGACATCCCCGGCGCCTGCCGCACGCAGCACGGCCGCCGCGACGTCGCGATGGTGGTCGAGTACGTCGCCCATCGAGCCGCTCGTACCGTTCGCGCCCTCGGTTTGCGCCACATGCGCGAGCGCGTCCGCTTGCCGCTGCAAGCCCTCGCGCGTCAGCGCCGCGTCGCCCAGCGCGTCGGCCATGACGACGATCTCGGCCGCCGCAGACAGGTAAGGCCCCGGGGAATCACCGAGCGCTTTGGTGAGGCGGATCGCTTCGGCTCGTGCCAGGTCGAGGCGGTACCGTGTACCTTCCCACTCGATAACTCGCGGTTCGCGCGGCGCGGGTCCGGCCAGCAGACGGAGCGCCTCACGTTCCATCGGGCCGGCGGCGCCCTCGATGACGTCCTCGATCGACTCGGCCGATATCGCCGACGCATCTGACGGCGGGTTCTCAGCCGCACGGGCGTCTCCGTGCATCCAGGCCCCCAACCATGACGCGAGCCGGCCTTCGTACTCGCCGTGTTCGCTGACCGGGATTGCCGCGAGCGAGGAGACGCGCTCTGTCACCGAGTCCGCGGTCAGGCTGCCGCGTGATGCCGCGCGTGTGATGAGCGCCAACGCACCCTGAAACTGCGCCTGTGCACGGAACGCCCGGGTTTCGTCTTCAATCTTCGAGAGCTCGGTCGCTCGCCGCGCGGCGCTTGCAAACGCCGCAGCATCGACGACTCCCACTCGCTCGAGCGCTGCAATCAACGCCGGGTACGCGCCGGCTGCTCGAACCGCCTCCAGACCGTCGCGCGCGGTGCCGGGAGTGATCCGTCCCAGCCGGCGCGATGCAAACAGCACCATCATGTAGCGGCGACGCTGAGCGACCTGATCGCCCTTGAAGACCTGCTCGCACAACCAGGAAAACTCGGCAGGCTCGTCGGCTACCAACGCACGAACGTCTTCGCGTGTGGATGCCGAGCGGCTGTCGTTGCTTTCGCTGAACACCGCGTTCCAGAAAGCGCGCGAGCCGGGGAGCCGTGGTTGACCCTCGTTGTCCATGCTGAGATCGGCGGCGAGCAGCCCCGGGTCGAAGGCGGCCCGCGAGAACGCTCGCTGTTCGATCGATTTGGTGCCGCTTCCGCGCTGCACGAGCGCATACAACCGGCGCGCGGACTCGACCCGAGCCGAGACGGGCGACTCCAGGTTCAACGCGAACCGGATCTGCGCGGGCGTCAGCTGTCCGATCGCGCCGAGGAAATACGCGAGATGGCCTTCCTCGAAGGCGACGAGCGCGCGCACGAACCCGGCTGGGTCATCCGTCCGCCGGCCGACGAGCGCCTGCCAGGCCGGCTCCGCGGGCGCCCCGCCGGGCACACGCACACCGGCAGGCGTCACCCGCAGGGCAGGCGCGGCGGCCAGAAATGCAGCCGGGTGCCGCGCCGCCAGCTCCGCGAGCAGATCGGGTTGGCCGGCGAGCCATGCCCGCGTGCCGTCGTCGAGCGACAGCAGTCCGCAATAGAGCAGCGCCGCGTCGCGAGACTGCAGGATCTCGCTGACAAGAGTCTGCGGAGTCGCGCGGCCATGGAACACGACATCGATCCAGATGCTGGAAGACAGCGGGAGGGGAAGGGTCTCAGGTGTGCCGGTCGCGCCTTCGTGACTTTTCAGTTCGGCGAGCAGCGAACGCAGGACGACCTCGCGCGGATCGTTCCGCGGACCGAACGGCGTATCGTACGTCCGCCGGATGAATTCGAACAGGAATTGCGCACGGTCGGGACCGATCGGGTCGCGGATAGCCGCAAGCGCCGCGCGAACACCGCCCGGCAGAGACACTTCGGTGACGGTGCCCGGCGGGTCGGCGCCCTGTGCGGGCGACGAGCCGGCGAGCACGATCACGCCAATGACTAGGGCGTGGACATGTGTGAAAAGCCTGATGCGGAGCACGTCGCACTCTGTTCGGCGTTATTCTGCACGCGACCGGGGAAAAAGCGAAGCTCA
Source organism: Vicinamibacterales bacterium (assembly GCA_038320555.1). Taxonomy (GTDB): domain Bacteria; phylum Acidobacteriota; class Vicinamibacteria; order Vicinamibacterales; family 2-12-FULL-66-21; genus JALZOC01. The sequence continues at coordinate 13,328 of JBBQEJ010000070.1, forward strand.
ATCGGCGCACGCCAAACAGCGGGGAAGGGACGAACATATGTCCATTCGTACCCGGTACTTGCGGAATTATCGCCCAGACCGTGAGCCCCTCCGGCTCGTCCTAATGCGGACCGGCATGCACGCCGGTGAGAAGGAGGCATACGATGCGGATGGTTCTCTTGGCGGCACTGGCTGTTTCTACGCTGGCTGTCCCCCCCGTTAACGGTCAGGAGGTGGGCGCGGGAACTCGGGCCGGGGCGGTCTCGAATAACCTCGGCCCTAGCTCGACCGTTATCGCTTACGTGAGTCCCGAAAAGGCGTTCGCGGATTCTGCGGTCGGAAAGGCGGCGAGGGCAGAGTTCGAAAAGCTGCAGGCCGAGAAGTCCCGGTCCATCGATCAGAAGAACGAGGCGCTTCGCGCACAGCAGGCGGCGTACGACACAGCCGCCACGATCATGACCGACGCGGCGCGCAGTCAGCGCCAGAAAGAGCTGCAGAAGTTTCAGATCGACGTGGAACGTTTCATCGAAGTCGCGCAGGCGGAACTGACCGGCGCCCGCCGTGAGCTCGAAGGGGCCTTTCTGGCGAAGCTGAGACCCGCGGTGGAGCAGGTCGCGACGGTCAAAGGGCTTCAGCTCGTGCTCGACGCAGACACGGGCGTACTCGTCTGGGGGCAACCCTCTCTTGACATTACTGCTGATGTCGTCAAGGAACTCTCATCTGCCCCGGTGAAGTAGCGCTATCACGCAACTTTCAATCGCGGCGTTTAGAAAGCCCACTCGATGCCGAGGAGCGGCGCGATCCGATCGGACAGCCCACGCCCGGCCATATGGAAGCGCATGTTGAAATTCACGAGCACTTTCGGTGCCACGTTCACTTTGAAGCCGAGCGCGCCATTGGTCGCCCAGTAGGATCCGTTCCCGAAACGGATATCGGGAAGATCGGCGCTTCCCGCGACGCCCCGAGCGGCGAGCGTGTATTTGGAGAGAACGGGGGAGTTCAGGACGCGCTGGCCGAGCACATCGAACACGATGCTGAACCGGCTGGTCACGCCGAGATCGCTGCCGGCGGCGTAGAGAAACTGATCCGGCAGGTTCGCCTTCCGGTCGGCGCGGACGTCCCCGGCCAGGACGCTCTGACCGTTCCACTGATAGGCGACATTTGCATGCGGCGCAAAGGGCCCATAGGACGACGAGAAGGCCGCAAACGGCCGCAGGCCGGCTGCCCCTGCTCCGAGCAGGTTCTGTTCGTCCCCGGTCGGCAGCCGCAGGTCCACTCCCGCCGCAAGCGCGCGTGTCCCTTCTCGGATGACCGTCGTCTTCATTCGCACCAGGAGATCGCCTACGCCTCCGGCCGAACCCTCCGCAAAGAATTGAGCGGTCGAGCCGTAGCCGCCGAGCGCCACGGGATCGTGAAAGTAGTGGACCTGCAGGTTCGTTCCCGTGCCGAGACGTATGATCTTTGCATTCGAGAGCATCGACAGATGCGTGCGCACGATCGGCACAGCGAGCGACAGATCGATCCGGCTGGTCAGCCCGTACGTCACTGCGCCGGTGAACTGGCTGACGGTCGCCTCGATGGTGTTCAGCGTCGACACGACGTCGGCGCGGCCCCCGCCGATTTCAAACGAGTCGTGCCTGAAGACGGCAGGGACCGCCGCAAGGGACACGCCATCGAGGTGATCGAACGAGAAGAACTGATGAGAGAAGCCGAACGCGAACCGGCCCTTGCCGATCGTTTCAGCGCGATCGGAAAGGATTGGGCCGAAGCTTCGCGTGGATCGCACGAACGTTCCCGTAGCCGGATCGAACTGGTACGTGAACCCCGATGCGGGAGATGGCAGCGGGACCGACGTAAGCTGGCTGGTCAGGGCGATGTTCACCAGCCGGAAATCCGACTGGAACGCGCTGTTGAAATGGGCGGAGTGATTGGTGCCGTCGAGCTGCACGTCGTCGCTGCTCAGGACCAGACCGTTGGGCCCGTAGATGTCCGAAAACAACGTGGCGAGCGAGGCAGGCTGAGTTTGCGCGGCCGCTTGAGCGGTGGAGAAGAAACAGCAGGCCCAGACGGCGATCGCAAGTCTTCGCATCTTTCAGTCCTTTCGAAACTGTTTTCAAACCCCTGAAGCGCAAGGCTTCGGCCCTGCCGACGGGCAATCCTGACCGCCTCCGCCAAGGCTACAGCGAGCCTCGCCCACGCGCTTCGCGCGAAGGCGGAAGGCAGCGGTACCGATTTTGAAACTTACCGGATAGTCACGAAGCGGATACTTTCGATAACCCATGAGCCTCCGGCCCGCCGGACATCCATCGTTGCGTGCGACTCATTGTGCTGCCGGTCCCCCTCGACGGTCACGACGTCATATCGCCTGGTAAAACTGACCGTCGCGTTGTCGCCCGAACTCGAGATGTGCGGATCGACAATTTCTACGCTGATGCGGCTCGCCTGCTGGAACTGCGTGCGCACCCGTTCCTGAGGTACGCCGCTCAACCCGGGCCACAGGCGCGACAGCGCATCGAGGTTGCGCGACTCGAGCGCCGACTTGTACCGGGTCAGCAGATCGGCAATCGCGGCGTCGCGCGCCGCCGCCGAATTCTCGGCCGCAGGTGCGGAGGCGGGTGGCGGCGACGGCGCGGGTGGCGTCACGGTCGGCGCCGGCGGTACTGGCGCGGGGACCTGTGTCGGTGCCGATTTCTCTGGCGGGGCGACGGGAACCCCCTGCGGGAGAGACACCGGTGGGGTTGGGCGACCAGAGTCAGGTTCGCCCGCTCTTTGAGAGGCGGGCGGCTCGGGGCGGGCACGCGCTTCACGAGCCGCCGACTCGTTCTGGGCGGCGACTTCGGCGCTGCGAAAGAGGCCGCTGGCCTCGTAGAACTTGACCGTTGCATCTTCCGGACGTCCGCCCGCGTAAAGACGTTCTGCGTCGCGATCGGCGGCGGTCGCGGCGGCGTAAGGCGCCGGCGCGAGACGTTGGGCTCCCGCGGATCGCGCTGCCGCTCTCGCGCGCGCGACCTGGGTTCGCGCCTCCTCGGCACCCTTGCCGCGGGACCGTGCGGCCCCCTCTGCCATGATGCGCTTCGCTTCCTGGTTTCCCGGCGCGACGCCCAGTACTTCGCCTGCCGCCCGCGAGGCTTCCTCGAAGCGCCCCTTGTCAAAGAGCGCACGCGCGTTCCTGATACCACTGTCCACGGTTGCGGCCGACGTGCGTGCCCGATCGCGGAGCTGCCGGGCTCGCTCGTGCCCCGCATCGCGCGCTAACACTGCGTCCGCATACCGCACGGCGGTCGCATAGTCCTCAGCTTCGAACGCGTTGAGCGCGGCCTTCATCATGTCGCTCACGGTCGGGGCGGCGGGAACAGGCGTTGCGACGGCCGCTTCTTCCGGTACCGCTTGCGATCGGGTCACCTTCCACATCGCCAGGCCCGCGATGCTCAATGCGAGGAGCGCAACCGCGAAAAAGGCGGCCGTGCGAAGGGGCCCACCGGTCATGCCGCTCGCGGGCGCGCCGCTCGGGGGCGGGCCGGAATGCGGCGGAGGGGAACTTCCGATCGGCGTCGTGACAGGAGCCATCGAGCCGGTGGGGGCCTCAGAGGGATGATCGGACGGCGTCCGCACTTCGATGGGTGCCGGGTGACCGCTGCCTGGGGAATCCAGCGCATTCATCGCCTGGCGGTAAACTGCCAGATCGAGAACCATCTCGCTCATGTGCTGATAGCGTTCATCGCGCGCCTTGGACAGGCCGCGCTCGACGATGCGAATCAACTCGGGCGGGAGTGATGCGTCGATGTGCTGCAGCGGCTCCGGGACTTCCTCGAGGATCTTGTAGAGCGTTGCCGCGAAGGACTCCGCCTCGAACGCACGGCGGCCGCTGAGCAACTCATACAGAACCACGGCCGTCGAAAAGACGTCGGCGCGCTGATCGACCCGCTCCCCGCGGATTTGTTCGGGCGCCATGTAGTTGATGGTGCCCATCATCATGTTGCTGCGCGTGAGCTCCGACGTGACGAGACGGGCCAGGCCGAAGTCGAGGATTTTGACCGTGCCGCCGTCGGTGATGTAAATGTTTGCCGGCTTGATGTCGCGATGGACGACGCCGTGCTGGTGGGCGAAATCGAGCCCCTCGCAGATCTCCGTCGCGATCTCGACCTTGCGCCGCAGGCTTATCCGCTGCGGAGCCGCCATCCGCGCGAGGAGATCCTGTCCTTCCAGGTACTCCATGGCGAGATACGGCTGCCCTTCGTGCTCGCCCAGATCGTGAATGGTAATGATGTTCCTGTGCGACAGCTTGCCCGCGGCTCGCGCCTCGCGGAAGAACCGTTCGCGCAGATCGGAGTTCTGATCGATCGGCGCCGAAATCACCTTGACGGCGACGATCCGGTCGAGCAGCGTGTCGCGGGCACAATACACGACCCCCATGCCACCCTGGCCGAGTTTTTCGACGATCTGATACCGGCCGATGCTCTGCATGTGGAGGCGCGCCTGCGGCAGCCCGCGCCGAGAGGCGTGGTGTCCTGAATGGCGGATGATAACAGTGGGAACGCACTCGTCACAAGCTCGCGTTCGCTCCTGCCTGACCTGCCTTCGATCCGACCGCGCACTGTGAGACTCCTGGTCCGGGTGGAAATCGGCCGGCATTCAGAGGCTGGACAGGCGAGGATCCGGCGTTGCGTGCGCCCGGAAAGGCGCGCGGGCGGTACGACGACTACCAGGTGCCGGCCGGACACCGCTCGCGGTGCCCCGGCGGCGTCGCCACAAAAGACATCGCCGCGCTTGATGCTTCAGGCAGCCCGAACCGTATTGAAGCTGATCTTCTTTGCTGGCATGGGCAGAGGTCTCAACGGTAAGCAGCGGCCTGAATGCCGTAAAGCTCCGCGTACTGCCCGCCTTTGGTCACGAGCTCGTCGTGCGTGCCGACCTCGACGAGGCGTGCGCCGTCCATGACGACGATGAGATCGGCCATGCGGACTGTAGAGAACCGGTGCGAGACGAGGATGGTGATTCGGCCGCCAGAATTATCGTCTTGAGCAGCAGCGGCGTAGCGCTCGAACAGCGCATGTTCCGTCTCCGCGTCGAGCGCGGCCGTGGGCTCATCGAGCACCAGAAGCAGCGGGTGGTCGCGCATGAAGCCGCGTGCCAGCGCGAGCTTCTGCCATTGCCCGAACGACACCTCGACCCCGCCGGGCCACGTCGGACCCAATTGGGTCTCGAGGCCCGACGGCAGACGAGCGACGACGTCGGCGGCGCCGGCGCGCGCGACCGCTGCGACCACGGCCGGCTCGTTGTCGAGGCGCGGGACATCGCCGACGCCGACGGTATGGCGTGCGCGGAATTCAAAACGGAAGAAGTCCTGGAACGCCCCGGCGACGCGCGATCGCCACTCGTCGGCGGGCATTCGGGCGAGCGGCGTGTCGTCCACAACGATGGCACCCGATGTCGGCTCGTACATCTTCGTGAGCAGCTTGACGAGCGTGGTCTTGCCGGCGCCGTTCTCACCGACAATCGCGACCACCGAACCTGCCGGCAACCACACCGACACGTCGTTGAGAACCAGGCGCGTGGTGCCCGGGTACGCGAACGATAGATGGTCGAGGCGAATGCCGCGTCGCAGCACCGCAGGCACGGGCAGGTCCGCCGATGCGCTGAGGGCTGCCGCGTAGTCTTCGAGCCACGCGAGACGCCTCGATCCATCCATCCAGAAACCGCGCAGGAATCCAATCTCGCCGACCGTCGCGCCCAGGTACGCCGACAGTCGCGAGCCCGCCGCGAGCACCAGCAGGACGTTGCCGGCCGGCGCGTTGAGGCCTGAGGAGACGAACACAACCGCGCCGACGTAGGCGGCACCAAAGATCGTCCACGCGAGCGTGTGCCAGATCGCCGAGCCCCACCGGGCGGCAGACACGGGGGCATAGCCGCGTTCCCAGGCCTCGCGGCGTTGGGCCACCAGGCGGCTGCCGATGCCGGTGACCCGTACTTCCTTCCCAGGTGGCGCGGTCGTCGCGATTGTGAACAGGTGTCGGGCCAGACGCTTGGCCTGCGCGGCACGCTCATGGGCGGCACGTTCGACGGCGGGACGCCACGTCGATGTGAGCACGGTGGGCAGCGCAAATACGCCGAGCAGCACGAGCGCAGGATGGATTGACGCAAGCAGCGCCACGGTCACTCCGAGACGCAGGATCCATCCGCACGTGGAAAACAACGACATGTACATGTGATCGAGCACAAAGACCTGATCCCGCAGCATGGCAAGGCGATCGAGGTATTCCGGGCGTTCGTGGTGCGTGATGGTTGCCACCGAGGCCTGGAGCCTGGCGACGTGCGATTCGAGCGCGATGGTGACTTTGTCACGGAAGCGCCGTTGCACTCGCGTGCTGACCGTGCGAAGAAACCACGTCCCCGTGGCCGACACGCCAAGCGCGACCGCCGCCGTACGCACCAGACCGGGTCTGTTCTCGAGCACGCCCTGGCCGAGCAGCATGAGCCACAGCGCGAGCAGTGCATCCGGCAGCGCCGAGAGCTGCGACAACACAAATGCGGCGAGCATCAGACGCGGCTCGTGGCGGTAACCGAGCTTGCACAGCCTCCACATTGACGACAAGGCGGGCGGCAGCGCGTCGGTGACCTTGACGGCGGCGGTTTCGTGAACGCCGTCAGGCGAGGAGATCACAGGAAGTTCCCTCCTCGCCTTCAGTTGCGTTGAAACGTTGCGCCTGCAGATCGAACATCGTGCTGTAGCGGCCGCCCTTCGCCATCAGCTCGTCATGCGTCCCGACCTCGATGACTCTGCCGTGCTCGAGCACACAGATACGGTCCGCGTGCCGTACGGTGGAAAAGCGGTGAGAGATGAGAATCGTCGTGCAGTGACGCGTGGCGGCGAGCATCCGGTCGAAAATCTCCGCTTCACCCCGTACGTCGAGCTGTGCCGTCGGCTCGTCGAGCAGCACAACGCCGGCCCCGAGCTGCACGGCGCACAACGCGCGAGCCAGCGCGACCCGTTGCCATTGGCCACCCGAGAGGTCGGTGCCACCGTCGTAGCCGCGCGCAAGCACGGTGTCCAGAGGGGCGAGGTTCGCTGCCCCCGCCGACACGAGCGCGCCGCGCACGACATCCTCGGGAGCGCCTGCGGGCGCGACGTTGTCGCGGAGCGGCAGCTCGAAGCGCGTGAAATCCTGGAAGACGGCGGTCACACGATCTCGCCAGGATTCCAGGGAGAGGTCGCGGAGGTTGATGCCATCGATTTCGATTGCGCCCGACTGTGGATCGTACAAACGGCACAGGAGCTTTGCGAGTGTCGTCTTGCCGGCGCCGTTCTGCCCGACGATGGCAAGCGACGATCCCGCCGGGATGGTGAGATCAAAATGGTTGAGCACAGGAGTGCCTGCCCCGAGCGAAGTCGAGGGGCTGCTGGGATACCCAAACGTGAGATCACGGAAGCGGACTTCGCGCGCCGGCAGTCCGATAGCCGGCCGAACGCCCGAAGCCAGTGCGCCGGCGGGGGCCATGGCCGGCTCGAGTCGCAGGACGGCACTGACCGGAGCCGCACCGCCGTCGAGCGCCCAGTTGAGCCCCCCGAATGCGATCATCGACGCGCCTAACGCACTCTGGGCGAATATGACCACCTGTGCGAGGTTCAGGCTGCCAGTACCCGCCGCATGCGCGAGCGACCAGAACACTCCGACGTTGGCGCCAAGAACGAGGAGCAGACTCCACATCACCGGCTTTTCGCGAAGCCGGGTCGCTTCGTACTGCAGCGCGTGCAGGTGCGTGCGGCGCACGGCGAAACGATCGATCGTCCAGGCGGCGAGGCCGAAGAGGCGCAGCTCCTTCGCGGGGGCCGGATCAACCGCGAGCCGGAAGGCATAGTCGGCATCGCGCTGCGCGGCGCGCACGTCGTCGGTGTTCCGGTCGCGCCAGACCGCGCTCTCGCGCAGCAGCCAGTGCGTGGCCAGCCATGCGCCACCGAGGACGATCGGCGCCCACCACGCGTACGCGAAGAGCACCACGGCACATGCGAAACCCGCGATCATCTCGACCAGACCGCTCGCGATGAAGTCCATCGAGATGTTCAGCGGCGGACCGGTCATCCCGAGGTCGAAATCGCGCGCGACGGTCAGATCGGTCGTGAGCTTCGGATCCTCCAGATGACCCATGCCCGGCGGGCGCACGCAGGCCTCGGTCAACCGGTCGTACAGCCACGCCGCGGTCCGGTCGCAAAGGTTCGAGCTGACGGCCTGGTGAATGGGGGTGAGCACCTGGAGCAGAATGAACACGGACCCGACGAGAGTGAGGGGGCCGGCGAGACTCTTCCCGTCATGCACGGCGCCGACGAGCACACCCATGGCGATTGCGAACACGGCCGGAAGGACGCCGCGCAGGACAACAAGGACCCACCAGGCGAGAGCGAGCACAGGTGCCGCCTTCGGCAAAACACCGAAGAACTTCCATTCGTTGCGCTCACTGAGATGTCGCAACATCGACCAGTCCTTCCGGATCGTCATCGCGCGCCATGGTGCATCCTACTACCGGTGCGGTGTCGCAGAAGGGCAGCCTTGAAAGACTGCGCTACAGGAGCGTGACACGCATCGCGGACGGCAGTTTATCTGCGCGCCGGGTGCAGCGCAGCCCTTCAGGGCTGCCCAGGTAATGTGGGGATTACTCGTTCCGCAGCGCCACGATCGGATCGATCCGCGCCGCCCGTCGCGCGGGCAGCGCGCCGGCACACATCGCGACGAGCACGAGCAGGATGGTCGCGGCCATCATGGTGATGGGATCCGCAGGCGTGAGCTCGAACAGCACTCCGGAAAGCTGACGCGAGGCGAGACGGCCCACTATCCAGGCTGCCGGGAGGCCGGCCGCAATGCCCGCGAGGACCAGCCTCAGCGCCTGACGCGCGATCAACCCGCCCACATCCGAGCGCGTCGCGCCGAGCGCGATGCGAATCCCGATTTCCGCCGCGCGTCTGGACACGGTAAACGCTATCAGCCCGTACAGTCCGATGCACACCAGCACGAGCGCGACGATACCGAAGGCGCTCGACAACGTCGCGATCAATCGCTCACGCACCAGCGCCGCGTCCACTTCGTCGGCCAGTGTATGCACCTCGAACATCGGAACGGCCTTGTCGATCGCCTGCACGGCCGATCGCACCTGCCGGACGATCTCGGCGGGATTGCCCGCCACTCTCACGTGCAAGACCATCTGGCCCCGACCGGTGCGCATCTGCAGAAACGTCTGATACATGATCGGCGGCGTCGCGTCCCGAAGCGCCGGGTACCGCGAGTCTCTGACGACGCCGATGATGTTCACGGGCTGTCTGTGGGGCACTCCCTGCGGGGAGAGCCCAGTCACCATCGTCACCCGGTGCTGAACGCCGAGCGGATCCTGCCTGTTGAGGGTCTCGCGCACGAACGCCTCGTTGACGATCACGGCCAGCGGCGAGTCGGACCGCAGATCGTTGTCGCCGAAGTCGCGGCCTTTGACGGGTGGGATCCCCATGGTCGCGAAATATCGTGGATACAGCATGAGCGTCTGCACACTCGCATCGGCGCCGGAGGGACGCGTGAGCCTGGAGGAGAACGAGATCGGCGTCAATGAAGACGTGCGCGCAAGACTCGCCGACTGCACGCCAGGTATGCGCTCGACTCGCTCGATCAGCTCGCGATAGATCCGATCGAGTCTGTCCGTTGCACCGGCGGCATTGCGCTGATCGCTGCCGCGCGGCTCGACGCGCACGACGAGGACGCGGGTCTGGTCGCTGCCCGTCTCCTGGCGATTCAGATTCTGCAGGCTGCGGACGAACAGCCCTGCGCCAACGAGCAGCACCAGCGACAGGGCCACCTGCGAGACGACGAGCGCTTTGCCGGGACCGGGTCCACCGAGGGCGTGCCGGGTCCTTGCGAGGTCCCGCTGGCCGCCCAGCGCTATGTCGAGACGCGACGCCCGAATAGCCGGCACGCTCCCGAACAGCAGACCAGCCAGCGTCGACAGCGCGGCTGTGAATGCCAGGACGCGCAGGTCGGGAGTCACGTCGAGCACGATCGCACTCCGGCCCGCGGACGCGTACGCGACCAGTCCCTGCGTCGCCCAGTACGCCAGGCCGACGCCGCAGGCGCCGGCGACGCCCGCCAGCACCAGGGCCTCAATCAGAACTTGTCGAATCAGCCGCGACCGTCCCGCACCAAGCGCCAGCCGCAGCGCGAACTCCGGCCGGCGCGCGGCCGACCGCGCCAGGACGAGATTCCCCGTGTTCGCGCACGCAATCAGCAGGACGATGCCGACGACGCCGGTGAGGATGAAGAGGGGCAGCGAGAACTGGTGGCGAAGGTCAGAGAGACCTGTCGCCGCGGACCTCAAGACGAGCTTGACGTCCTCCCTCGCGCCCGTGAACTTGTTGCGCGGCCTCCAGTCGGCGTCCTTCGCCAGCGCATTGAGCTGCGCGCTCGCCTTCGCGAGTGACACGCCCGGCTCGACGCGGCCAAACGTCCGGAGCCAGGTCGAGTACAACCCGGGATGATCCAGCAGGTTCTCCGACACCGGCATCACGATCGGCTGCACCATCACCGGCACGAAGATCTTCGGCCCCGTGCCGACTTCCACGCCGAAGAATTCAGGAGGCGTGACGCCGACGATCGTGAAGGGGACGCCGCTCAGGGACAGCTGTCTGCCGACAATCTCAGGATCGCGCGCGAATTGACCCTTCCAGTAGCCGTCACTGATGACCGCCACCGGATGCCCCGACGGCACCCGGTCATCGTCGGGGCCGAGCAACCGGCCCCGGGCCGGGCGCACGCCAAGCAGCGAAAAATAGTTGCCCGACACGAGCTGGCCTTCCGCGGTGGGTTCCGTACTCCCCTCGATGCTCACGTTCAACGGCACGCGGGAGTACGCCGCGACATCCATCGAGTGAGTGTGATCGCGGATCGCCTGATACTGCTGATACGTGAAGCCGTTGGACACCGACGTCGGGTCCTGCTGACCGAGCACGAGCAGGTGCTCCGGGTCTCGCACCGGCAGCATTTTCCAGGTGACAGTGTTGATCAGCGTGAAGAGCGCCGTATTCGCGCCGATGCCGAGCGCGAGCGACACAACCGCCGTCACAGTGAATCCGGGCTGCTTCACGAGGCCGCGAACCGCATACCGGATGTCCTGGGCCACCTCCTCCAGCCGCGTCCACCCCCATTCGGCGCGCGCGTCCTCGGCGGCCAGCGTCAGATTCCCAAGCTCGCGGGGTTCGGCCATCGCAGCGATCGAGCGCAGTTCTTCCTGCATGTCGCGCTCCGCCGAGCGCCGCCGCCACGGCAGGAGGTACGCGAGTCGCTTCCAGACCATCATGAGTCGATCTCCCGTGCGGCCGGCTTCATAATCCTCGCGACGGCGCTGACGAATTCCGCCCACTCGGACTTCTCCTGACGCAGTCGCGTGCGCCCGGCCGGGGTGAGCCGATAGACCTTTGCGCGCCGCTTATGTTCGGACATCTCCCACTTCGCGGCGATCCAGCCCTTCAGCTCCAGGCGTTTCAAGGCGGGGTACAGCGAACCGAATTCGATGTGCAACGTCTCGCGAGAGGTGTCATGGATGGCGCGGGCAATCGCATAGCCGTGCAGCGGCCCGAACAGCAGCGTTCGAAGCACCAGCATGTCGAGAACGCCGTAGAGAGGCTCCATATAAAGACAGTCTATATCAAGACTGTCTATTCATGAATCACGAATCAAATCCCGAATCGCGAATCGCGATTCGCCGTCATGTCCCAAGCGGCTTCGACATCGTGTTCTGATCGGGTAGGTTGGCGAAGGGCTCGTCGTGTCCCGGCACGATGAGCCCTTCGAACGCGAGGATGCGCTCCTGCGACTGCCGGTACGCCGCCGCGCTCCACTGTGGCATCATCGGCGCCGCGTAGTTCGCTTCATCGCGCAACATCAGCGCGTCGC
>JBBQEJ010000071.1:0-25222 GCA_038320555.1 Vicinamibacterales bacterium
GATGTACGTCGAGACCTACGGCGTTCACAATATCGAGTATCAGCACGAGACGATCGTGCAGTCCGAAGCCGATCCGGCTTTCATCAAGGAGCTCAAGGCGAGCCTCGACGAGAGCAAGATGACGATGCGGGCGCCGCGTCGAACGTGGATATCGGGAACGTCGGTGCCATGAACCAGCAGGAGTTGCACGACTGCATCAAGGCCTGGTTGCCCTCCTCATCCGGCAACATGCACATCAAGTCGAGTCCCTTCTGGGACATCGGCCAGGCGATCAGGTTTACCAAAAGCCTTGGTGACAAAGGGCTGTACTCGATTGAGGTCTCGAGACACGAAGCCGTGCGCATCGTCTACAACACGATTCTGGCCAACCTCGCGTGAGTGGTAGATATCGAGATCGCGTAGAATCGCGCGCTCAGCTCGTCCGTTCTTTTTCCTCCGCACGAGGTGTGATGGCAACGTGGTTGCAGCGTACCCCGATGTCAGGGCGCACTCAGGCTCGACCGAATGCGCCGCCTGATTACAGATTTTGTTCCAACAGGAGGATCCATGGATTGGTTGAAGCAGGTTACGGACATCGTGGACAAATACGGTTCCGGCAACAGTGCGAACGTTCCAGACTCGGTCGAAACAGATTTCGACCGTCTCAGCCAGCACGCCCCGGCATCGACCCTTTCCGAAGGCCTTGCCGAAGCGTTCCGTTCGGATGCGACGCCTCCGTTTGCGAGTATGTTGTCGCAGTTGTTCGGACGTTCGCCAGCGAATCAGAAGTCAAACGTCATCAATACGCTCGTCGCGACCCTGGGCCCCACGCTGGTTTCTCAACTCCTGACGAGGCACGGCGCGAACCGCGCTGCACAGGAGGTCCAACAGGGCACCCCCGTCTCACCGGACGTCGCTGAGCAAATACCGACCACGTCGATTGAGGCGATGGCAAAGGAAGCCGAAAAGAAAGATCCGTCGATCGTGGATCGCATCAGCAAGTTCTATGCGGAGCAGCCCGCGCTCATCAAGACGCTGGGCGGGCTTGCGCTCGCGGTCGCGATGGCGAAGGTCGCGCAGCGGCAGACCGAGGTGAAACGGTAGCCGATCGGAGGTCGAGCCATTCGTCCCGATCATCACCGAACGTGACGAAACACAACTGCTGGGGGAACTGGCCGCCGCGGGATTCACGCTCGACCCGGCCGTTCCCCTGACAGAACAACCGAACACGAACGTCACTCCACAATGATCCGGCCCTTCAGCGTGGTCTCCAGCTTATTAGCGTGGTCGTGAAATCCGCACACACCCGGAAGGTTGAGTGTTCCGGTGCTCCGGCTCTCCGCTGGATTGAGAACGCCAACCTGAGTAATCGGCGGACACTGAGTGTGGACGTCTGCGGGATCCGAGACCATCGTGTGGGGCGAATTATCGTTATTAATGAACGTCACGCGATTCCAGGCCTTGATCCGTACTTCGGCAGGTGTGACTCCGGCAGCTCCAATTGTGATCGTTGCGTCCTTGGAGGACGGCTCGGAGGGACCCGACCCGCAACTATTGGCAAAGAGCACGCAGAGCACTCCGCATCCGATCGAGAGAGGAACCAGAGACGCATGCGGAAGTCCCGCCCGGAGTCCGCGCTATGCGGAAGTACACGAGACTGATCTCATATCCGTATGAAGAGTTGCCTCATGGAGGCATTGTGCACATCCGATCCGCCGACTCCCGTGCGCTGCATGGGCTCCATGATTTTCTCCGCTATCAGATTGCAGAACATCAGACAGGAGACAGCATAGGGCTGAAGCGGTGAACCGCAATGAGTACGAAGCGACCGCCGACGTAGTCGTAAGCGACACCCAACGTAGTGGGTGGCGCTCTGATGCACGCAGTGCTGGCGCAACCGACCGTGCTCGCGATTAATGCCGGATTGATTCCCCGTATCTTCGGCAGTAAATCTCACGACGCCAACTGGGCGCACGAACCGGCTGATCGAAGGGCGGTTTGAGTCCGCGGGGCCGGGCGTGCTTGAATGGAGCGTTACTCCATGGACTCGATCAGCCTGCCCGCCGACATCCTCCACTTGGCGGCGCGCCTCGCGCTGGCGACACTGCTCGGGGCGGCGATCGGACTCAATCGCGAAATCTCGCTCAAGCCCGCGGGCCTGCGCACGCATGCCCTCGTGGCGCTCGGCGCCGCTGTCGCGATGTGCGTGGGACTTCAGCTCACCCGGTTCGGCCAAGGCGATCCCTCAGCACCCAGTCGCATCATCCAGGGCATCGTCGCCGGAGTCGGATTCATCGGCGGCGGCGTTATCCTGCATCAGGCCGACATTCGAATTGTGCGCGGACTTACAACCGCAGCCTCGATATGGGTGGTGTCGGCAACCGGTGTCGCGGCTGCCGCCGGGCTTTGGCGGTCGGCGATATTGGCGGTTGTCCTGGCGTTGCTCGTGCTGACCGTGGGCCGAACGATCGACCAGGCCCTTCACCGGATGAGGCACGACAATCCGGACGACGGTTAACAATGTGAACTGAGCCATGAGTCGCGCACTCGACGAGCCAGCCTCGACCACGCCTCGCACCTGGCTGGACGGCCGGCCGGCGTCTCACAATACATCAGCACTCAAATCGATCTGGACGGCCGGCGTGACTTCAACAATTACGGACAGCGCACGGCAAGGGGGCAGTGGGCGTGCGCTATGATGCACGCTGTGGTGGCGCAACCGACCGTGCTCGCGATTAATGCCGGCTCTGCAAGCGTCAAGTCCGCGCTCTTTACGTTCGAGGCCAATCCACGGCCGCTTCAACGCGCGGCGGTCGAACACGACGCCCCGTCACAAGTGCAGGATTTGCTCACGGTCGCGAACCGGCCAGCGGACACTCGGCTGACGGCGATCGGACACCGAATCGTCCACGGTGGTCCAGATCACTACGAGCCTCAGCGAATCACGGACGGTTTTCTCGACCAACTCGAGCGCCTCGTCCCTTTCGCGCCCAATCATCTTCCGGCCGCAATCGCACTCATCAAGGAGTTGCAACAGGCGCGACCCGACCTTCCCCAGGTCGCCTGCTTCGACACCGCGTTTCATCATGACCTGCCGGAGGTGGCCAGGCGATTACCCATCCCGCTTTCTTACGACAAGGAAGGTGTCCGCAGGTATGGGTTCCATGGCTTGTCGTACGCCTACCTGCTACAGGAGCTGCGCCGCCGGGCCGGGCAGGAGGCTGCCAACGGTGCGGTCGTGCTGGCGCACCTGGGGAACGGCTCGAGTCTCGCCGCGGTACGGGCGGGGCGCGGTGTGGACACTAGTATGGGCTTCACGCCCCTCGGTGGCGTGATCATGAGCACACGCTCGGGCGATCTCGATCCGGGCCTCGTGACGTACATTGCGCGAAGCGGCGGCCTGGCGCCCGATCAGATCGAAGATTTGCTGAGTCACAAGGCGGGTCTGCTCGCCATCTCGGGATCGACCGGAGACATGCGCGAACTTCTCGAGCGCGAGCGGGCCGACGAGGCGTGCCGCCTGGCGGTTGACATGTATGCATACCAGATCAAGAAATGGATCGGTGCCTTCGCGGCCGCGCTCGGCGGGATCGAGACCCTCGTTTTCTCTGGTGGCATCGGCGAGCACGCTCCGGAGGTCCGGCGCCGCATCTGTCAGGGTCTGGAGTGCCTCGGCGTCCGTATTGATCCCCAGCGCAACGCGACCAGCAGCGACGTCATCTCCCCATCTGACGCACCGGTCGTTGTGCGGGTCATCCCCACCGATGAAGAGCTGATGATTGCGCAGGCCGTCTACGAAGTTCTGAGCTGACACATCATGACGTTTTCCAACGAACTCCTCACACGGATCGACGCCTACTGGCGGGCCGGCAACTACCTCTCCGTGGGTCAGATTTACCTGCTCGACAATCCGCTGTTGCGCGAGCCCCTGCAGGCACAGCACATCAAGCCCCGGCTGCTGGGGCACTGGGGCACGACGCCGGGCCAGAATTTCATTTATGCGCACTTGAATCGCGTCATCAAAGAGCTCGATCTTGACATGATCTACATCTCGGGCCCTGGCCACGGAGGACCCGCAGTCGTCGCCAACACGTACTTGGAAGGGACATATACAGAGGTGTATCCCGCGGTCACCCGTGACGAGGCGGGCCTCAGAACCCTGTTCAGACAGTTCTCGTTCCCCGGGGGTATCCCCAGCCACGTTGCACCGGAAACGCCCGGGAGCATCCACGAAGGGGGCGAGCTCGGGTATTCGCTCAGCCACGCCTTCGGTGCCGTCCTGGACAACCCCGATCTCATCGCCGCCTGCGTCGTCGGCGACGGTGAAGCGGAGACGGGGCCGCTGGCGACGGCGTGGCATTCGAACAAGTTCGTGAATCCGATCACCGACGGCGCGGTGCTGCCGATCCTGCACTTGAACGGATACAAGATCGCGAACCCGGCGGTGCTGGCACGCATCACGCGTGAGGAGCTGGACCAGCTGATGCGAGGATACGGCTGGACTCCTTATGTGGTGGAGGGAGATGACCCGAAGACGATGCACGCCGCAATGGCGTCGACGCTCGACCGGGTGATCGAGGACATCCGTCGCATCCAGTCAACCGCCAGGAGAGACGGCACACCGGCAAGGCCGCGATGGCCCATGATCGTGCTCGCCACGCCCAAGGGATGGACCGGGCCGAAGTCTGTGGACGGACAGCGCATCGAGGGCACCTTCCGTTCGCATCAGGTTCCGCTCAGCGATCCACGAAAGAACTCCGCGCACCGCGAACTCCTCGAGGCGTGGCTGAAGAGCTACCGCCCCGATGAACTCTTCGACGGGCGCGGAGCGCTGCGGCCGGAGTTGAGCGAGCTGGCGCCGAGCGGCGCACGCCGAATGGGATCAAATCCTCACGCCAACGGAGGGGCCCTCCTCTGCGGCCTGCAGTTGCCAGACTTTCGCGACTACGGCGTCGCGGTCAAGGCACCGGGCGCGATCGAGGCGGAAGACACGCGCGTGCTCGGAGGCTTCCTGCGCGATGTCATCTCGCGCAACGAGGCGACGAAAAACTTCCGGATCTTCGGGCCCGACGAAACCGCGTCGAACCGCTTGGATGCGGTCTTCAGCGTCACGAGCCGGCAGTGGGTCGCCGACGTCCAGGCGGACGACCAGTGGCTGGCGCCGCAGGGACGTGTCGTGGAAATGCTGAGCGAACACCAGTGCCAGGGCTGGCTGGAAGGGTATCTGCTGACCGGGCGCCACGGCCTGTTCAATACCTACGAGGCGTTCACCCATATCGTCGATTCGATGTTCAATCAGCACGCGAAGTGGCTGAAAGTGACGCGGGAGCTGCCCTGGCGGCGGCCGATTGCGTCGCTCAATTATCTGCTCGCGAGCCATGTTTGGCGGCAGGACCACAACGGGTTCACGCACCAGGATCCGGGCTTCATCGATCACGCGTGCAACAAGAAAGCGGAAATCGTCCGCGTGTATCTGCCGCCCGACGCGAACTGCCTCTTGAGCGTGATGGACCACTGCCTCCGCAGCCGCCACTACGTCAACATCGTCGTCGCGGGCAAGCACGCGGCGCCGCAGTGGCTCGACATGGACGCCGCGGTCCGGCACTGCGCAGCGGGGATCGGAATCTGGGATTGGGCGGGCAATGACGAAACATCGGAACCCGATCTCGTCATGGCTGCCGCCGGGGACGTGCCGACACTCGAGACGCTGGCCGCCGTCTCGATCCTGAGGACGCACCTACCGTCGCTCAAGATACGGATGATCAACGTCGTCGATCTGATGAAACTTCAGCCGGCCAGCGAGCATCCGCATGGCCTGTCTGACGTCGAGTTCGACATGCTGTTCACGACGGACAAGCCGATCATCTTCGCGTATCACGGCTATCCGTGGCTGATCCACCGCCTCACCTACCGCCGGACGAACCATGGAAACATCCACGTGCGCGGGTACAAGGAGGAAGGCACGATCACGACGCCCTTCGACATGGCCGTCCTGAACGACCTCGATCGCTTTCACCTCGCGGGTGATGCCATCGAACGGCTGCCACAACTCGGCACCCGGGCCGCCCATCTGCGACAGCACCTCACCGACCAACTGAACGAGCACCGCATGTACATCCGCCAGCATGGTGAAGATATGCCGGCGATCCGCGAGTGGCGGTGGAACACAGCCGCTGGTTAGCAACGTCCATGGGGGCAGGTCATCGTTGTCGGGTCGCGGTCGTCATGAAGATTTGCGTCAGCCGAATTTCTTCTCTCAGCTAGCGCCTTGAGATCCCCTCTCGTACGGAGAAGTCCAGCCAACGCACCCCGGCCAGGCCGAAGTGCGTTGGCTCGATCGAGCGGGCGCCGACGCGGCGAGCCTCAATGTGAATTGATGAAGGACAACACGCCGTCAAGGGTCCAGAGCTCGTGCTTGCTGAACGTCAACGAGCTCGCTACAATCCGGGAACCGTCGGGGCTCAAGTCGATGTTGTTGAAGTTGCCTGGCCACATCCGGATGTCTCCGAGAAGGGGCGTCAACGTGTCAAAATCGAGGCCATCCGATTGCGCCTGACCACCCTCGATGGGCACACGCATGATGCGCCAGTTTTTCCTGGCGTCGAACGCGACGAAAATCAGCATCCGGCCGTCCGGCGTCCATCGCGTGGTGTCTGCAATCCAGCCGGTATCGAATGGACCAAGGATCTGGCGGTAGTTGGAACCGTCGACGCCAACGGTAAACAAGCGCGCCGCAGCGTACGGCTTCGCCCATGCCGCCACCGCTAAGGTGGCACCGTCTGGGCTCACCGCAATGCCGAACTGCCCCGATTCACCGGCCGCGGAAGAGAACGTCGCAACCTCGCGCTCCTTGCCGGTCGCCAGATCAACGCCCACGATACCCATCACAGGGCTGCTCTCGCTGGCTTTGACACCGACAAACAGCGTCCTGCCATCTGGAGACAACGTGCTGACGTTTGTTCTCGACCGTCCGTTTGCGTCCCGGTCGAACAAACGCCGGAATTTGCCCGTGCGCAGGTCGACGAGCTGGAAGCTGGCCCGCGGCTGGGCATCCATCTGTTCATTGACAAGCACGAGCACGCCTGACCCGTCCGGCATCCAGCGAGGCGATACAACGTCGATCCCTTCATGCCGATAGGAGCGTTCCTCGCCGCTTTCGATGTCTCGGACGATGAGCTCAAGTTCGCTCAGGCTATTGCCTCTGACGAACGCCATCGATCGGCCATCGGGCGACCACGCACTGCTGAGGCCCGAAAATGTCAGGAGACGGTCGCCCGACGAAGGACTCCGCGGAACGATGTAATGGTAATTGCCGCCACCGACCGACTGAATGAAATAGATGGTGCCCGTTGCGGTAAAGCCGACCAGCGTGCCCTCCATTCCGCTATGCACGACCCGCGGTTCACCCACCGCCCGGCCATCACGCACACTTACACACTTGAGGACCGAGTGCTCCATGAACAGCAAATGAGTGCCGTCCGGTGACCACACCGGCGCCTCACGGAAACCCGCTGCCGTTACCACGGCCGTCTCCTTTTGCGTTTCCGCGTCGAGCACGTAGATATACCGATCGCTCGACCCCGGTCTAGGCTCCGCCGCGTAAGCGATGAATCTCCCATCCGAGGAAAGACGTTCGGGGTAGTGGTTCTGCCACGGCTCGAATGTCTTGAGTATGCGGAAGGACTTGTCTTCAACCGACACCCAGGCGAGTTCGGTCGACGTCGCGTCAGAGCTCGTCGTATTTGGGTATCGCTGGACATTGACGAGGATTCGCTTGCTATCCGGAGACCACCCGCTGGGTCGGGGGCGCGCGGTAGCCTGCGCCATCAGGACCTCTGGCTTCGAACCTGGTTCGGTGCCAATGATTCGTAAGGAGCGGCCTGGGCGCTTGCTGTCATCCACCTCGTTCCAGGTATATGCGATGCGGCGGCCATCGCGGGAAATCCGGGCCACACCGGGCGCGCCCGATGGAGTGTCGGCCACGGCAACCGTCTCGGTCCCGGACTGAACGTCGCGGGCCACTATGCGATTCGCGCTGTATCCGGTACGTTCTGACCCCACGGCGATGCGACCATCAGCGCTGACGTCCATGATGTATGCCCATCCGCCGTCGAGTACGCGACGTGGCACGATGTCCGATCGACCGCCGCGCGCCGCGATCGAAGCGGCGAGCCTCTCCCGCGCGGTGCTCACCACTTGCGGCTGGTCTGGATACTCACGCGCCACGGTCGCGAACACGGCGCGCGCTTCTGCTTTACCTTGACGCTCCTTTGCCAGCGCAATCCGGAGATGCGCCGCCGCTCTCAGGGCGCGATCCGTCTTCGATTGCGCCACCACCTGCTCGTACACCTGGACGGCGCGGTTCAGATTGCGTCCGTTTTCCTCGAGCAACCGCGCGCGCTCGAACAGTTCTCGCGGGCTCTCCTGCGCACCAATGGTTGCTGCCAGGAACGCGATGAGAGCCGGCATCAGGATGCCGACCCACCGATACATTGATCTCTGCGTCATTTCCACCTCTCCCTCCAGCCGCATGATTCGGCGGTTGAGGACGATTCTGATGGCCCGCTCCGTGAAGTGGGTGAAGACCGTGTCAAGGTTTCGCAGAGCTTCCGTCGAACCGGTAACCAATTCCACGAACGCCCACGATATGCACGGGCGCGTCGGGATCGAGCTCGATCTTTCGGCGGAGCGCCGACAGATGTGTATCCACCGTCCGGTGCGTGACGTGGACGTCGGTCCCCCACACTTGGTCAAGAAACTCGTCGCGCGAGATAGCTTCGCCCGGTCGTTGGATGAGCAGCGCGAGGAGCTCGAACTCTTTCGGCGTGAGGTCCACGACCCGTCCCTTGCGAACCACACGCCGTGCTGCGAGATCCACGTCTACGTCGCCGAAGGCAATCCGACGGTTCAGGGATCCGCGGCTGCAGCGCCGCAGGCCGACTTTGATTCGACCAACAAGCTCCCGAAGCGAGAACGGCTTGGTCACGTAGTCATCGGCGCCAGATTCGAAGCCCGTGACCCTATCAGCCTCATGCCCACGGACAGTAAGCAGGATGATCCAGAGGTCCGGCCGCTCGGGCCTGATCGCACGGCACACCTCGAAGCCGTTCTGTCCAGGCAGCATCAGGTCCAGCAAGAGCACGTCGGGCTTTAATGTGCGTGCAAGCGCGAGCGCCTCAGGGCCGCTACTGGCTGCCTCGACCTCGAATCCCTCGAATTGCAGCTCGTCCCGAATGGCCATCACAATGGCCGATTCATCGTCGGCAATCAGCACTCGAGCCATCCTCATCTCCGGGTCATGCCGATGTAATGCTGGTCTGTTGCGTCATCTGGCAAGACAAGGTCCACCGCGGCGCTTTTCGTTCCAAGAGCATTATGACGGAGCGGGAACGCCATCGTAAACCGGCTTCCGCGTTGGCCGTCGCTCGATACGGTCACCGACCCTGCGTGCGCCACCGCTGTCGCCTTGACGAGGGATAGACCGAGTCCCGTGCCATGCACGTTCGCGCCATCGCCGCGGCGGCTGCGGTAGAACGGCTCGAAGATGCGCTGAGCGTCTGCCGGATCGACGCCAATTCCCTGGTCGCTGACGGTCAGCTCGACATGGCCTTCGCTCAGATCGAGCGCCACGTCAACGCACGTGGAGTCCGGTGAGTACTTGATCGCGTTATCGAGAAGATTGCGCACCGCATCCGCCACCGAGTCGCTATCGAGCGCCAGTGTCGGTATCCCAGGGGCGATTCGCAGGTCCAGCTCGATCCGTCTGGCCTCAGCCTGAGGGCGCATACGATCGAGCGCGTCGCGAAGCACAGCCTCGATTACCGTCGGCCGAAACGCGTATGTCTTCTGGCCGCACTGGAGTTTCTGCGCTTCGAGCAATCGGTTCACGAGGCCCTCGAGTCGATCCGTCTCGGCGCCGATGGCGCCGTAGTAGCGCGCTTGAGAGTCTCCGGCGGCGATTCGGCCGCTCGTGATCCGCTCCATCAACAATCGAATGCTCGTAATGGGACTCTTGAACTCGTGCGTCACAGCCGCCACGAAGGTCGACTGTAATTCGGTGAGCGCCAGCTCCCGGCGCCTGATCCACGCGGTCATCACGAGGCCGCAGGCGAGTACGACTACTGGAAACACTACCCTCGCATAGTTGAGCAGCTGATGCGAGCTCGTGGCGAAGGGGCGCTGGATGTCCGCGAATGCCAGCGTCCATCCAGGGATGGATTGGAGCGGGTGAAGATTATCGGGGTTGGCATTCAGCGACACGTTGCCCCACAGCACCGAGTACTGGTCGCGGAGCGCGGCGCGGAATGGTTGATCCTTCAGGAGCGGGGCGATCGCAGCGGCGAACAGGGTTTCCGCCCTTTCCGGTCGGATTGCGACACCGCTCCACGGCATCGAGGCCTGAGTCGGACGCGTCCAGACGAGCAGCGTTCGCTCCCGGCCGGTGCGAACAACTTGTGCACGAGGAGGAACTCGTTGGCTCTCGTCGAATGATCTGGCAATCAGCGCTGCCGTATCACCGATCGCACTCAGCCGCTCGTCCGGCCCGAGGTTTATCCCTCCCGATCCGCCCTCCATCAGCCAGCGCCGCAATTCCGCGTCATAGACGCTCCGCTGCGGCAGGTTCAGCCACCACCGGCCTCGCCGCAGTTCTTGCAAGGCCTGCTCGAGCAGGGACGAGAAGTGTTGGCGTGCCGGAAGCGGGACGTCCTCGCTGAGGCTGCTCGCAACGATTGCGATCGGAATACCAGAGGGTGAAAGCGCATCGGAGCTCGCCAGCCCACGTTTTGCAATTGAACTGAGCACTGCTGCCAGTCCGGCGTGCGAGCGGAGGACCAGCAACTGCAGATCAGCCCAGACGCGGAGTTCTGGGATTGCGCGCAGCCGTCCGTAGAGTCGCACCGCATCTGGCGTTCGGCCTTGCGCGTCGGCCGCCTGCGCGGCTGCCACCAGCGCGAGGGTCGCGTTTGACAATTCCAGCGAGGCCTTCGCAGGGGACTCAGCACCAATGCCCGCGACGTACACCCGCTCTGAGGGAAACGACACCACATTGCGGGTGTCGATCTCGAAGTGTAACGCGCTCAAGTTGACGAGCCCGTCCGGGCCGCGCGCCGGCGACCAGCGTGAGCGGCCGCGAGCATCGGTTACCTCTCGATCCAAAGCGGTCGCGAGCGCAACGTCGGCCAGCCTGCGGACTTGCGCCTGTTGGTCGCGCAGGCGCTGCTGCCGCTCGATCTCGTCAGCCCGGAACGATCCCAAGCCGAGCAGCGACAGCGCCAATGCGGGCATCGCGATCAACAGGCCAAATATCCACCACCAGGAACGGCGGGCAAGCGAATGAGGCAGCCCTTGGCGCATGATGGACAACATTGTCCTCGCGAAGGAGCTTGGATGCATGAGGGTTTTGTGAAGATTCAGGGGGCCGGCGGCGGCTCGTGTGCCGGCCTTCGCAGCGCGCCTGGTTGGATGAGCGACATGGACACAGCGTTTTGGCGGGATCGGATGAATCGATTGGCCGCGTTTTTTACGTAAGTTATTGACCGTCAGAGGATTGGCTGAGGCGAATCTGGCCGGCTCCACCATGCGATTGTCGCGAAGAGCGAATAGTGATCCGACGCGTTCTCAACGCGGTGCGTTCAGGTGCGTCCGCTGGAACGGATCGGAGCCTCGAGCGCGCGCTCCGCGCTGGTCCGGAATTCCGAAAATGATGAGATCATCGAGTCCGTGAAGCTTCCCGAATACCTCCCGGCCTTGGGGCTCGTGCTGCTGACGTTGTCTGCCGTTCGTTTCGAACAGGGCGGAGTCGCCCGTGCCGCTGCAGTTCAGTTCCGAAACGTGGCTGACGCCGCGGCACTGCGATTCGTGCACCAGGCGTCACCGACGCCGGAAAAGTACTACGTCGAGAGCGCACCCGGTCGCCTGGTCGTGTTCGACTACAACGGCGACGGCCGCCCGGACATCTTCTTTACAAACGGCGCCCTGACCCGTCGCTTGACAAGACTGCCGCGAAGTACGCGAATCGACTGTATCGCAAGGACGGAGGGATGAAGTTCACGGACGTGACTGAAGCGGCGGGAGTACGCGGCACAGGTTACTCGATGGGCGCCGCCGCTGCCGACTACGACAACGACGGTCACGTCGACCTGTTCGTCGCCGGGGTGCGGCGGAACCAGCTGCTGCGCAACCGTGGCGACGGCCGCTTCGATGATGTGACGGACAAGGCCGGCATTGCGAGTGGCGAATGGGCTGCGGCCGGCGGCTGGTTCGACTACGACAATGACGGCCGCCTCGACCTGATGGTCGTCAATTACGTGCAGTGGTCACCCGAGACGAACCGCTACTGCGGCGACCAGGCGCGCGGCATCAGAATTTACTGCCATCCGAGATTTTTCCAGGGACTCCCCAGCCGCCTCTACCACAACCGTGGCGACGGCACATTCGAAGACGTGTCGGCTCGCGCGGGCCTGCTGTCGCACGTCGGAAAAGGGATGATTGTGGCGTTTTGCCGATTACGACCACGACGGCCACATCGATGCGTTCGTGACCAACGATACCGTCCCAAACTTCCTGTTCCGGAACAACGGGGACGGCACCTTCACGGAATCGGCGCTGCTCGCCGGCGTCTCGGTCCCCGAATCAGGGCGCGCTGTGTCCGGCATGGGAACGGACTTCCAGGACTACGACAACGACGGCTGGGAGGACCTGGTGCTGACGGCGCTCTCGGGCGAGAGGTTTCCGCTGTTTCAGAACGACAGGCGCGGAGGGTTCAGGGAAACAACCCCGTCGAGCGGGCTGGCCAGGCTCACCATGAAACTATCGGGATGGTGCGCCGTGATGGCGGACCTCGACAACGACGGCCGGAAGGACATCTTCACGGCAAACTCCCAGGCCAACGATCGCATTGGCGAATTCGAAGCGGCCGGATGGAAGCAGGCGAACAGTGTCTTCGTGAACGACGGGAACGGCCGATTTCGCGACGGCACGCCGGAATCAGGCTTGGCCTCCGCCGTCGCGGCCCATCGCGGCTGCGGCGTGGCCGACTTCAACGGCGACGGCCGGCTGGACATCGTCGTCCTGGTCCTCGGCGAACCGGCCGAGTTGTGGCAGAACCAGAGTGCGTCGGACAACCACTGGCTCATCATCCGGCCGATAGGCACGCGAACCAATCGCGACGGAATCGGCGCACGGATTATTGTGGGAGATCAGGTGCGGACGATGACAACCGCGGTCGGGTACGCGTCGTCTACGGACGCCGGCGTGCACTTCGGACTGGGCAGCGCCACCACGGCGCCGCGCATTGAGGTGCAGTGGCCATCGGGCACGCGCCAGGTGCTCGAACACGTGAAAGCCGATCAGGTGATCGAGGTGAAAGAACAATAACTGGTGCGACTCTGTCAGATCAACCTGCTGCTCTGGGACGGACTTTTTACGTGGGTCGCTTCATCGTGCGCGGAGAAGACGATCTCACGCGGAGGAAGCAGAGAAACGCTGAGAAGGCTGCCGAGAACCGTCCCGGCGACGCCGGCCGTCGGCCGGCGCCAGGAGGGTCGCAAGATCCCGAAAACAAGCAGCGCTTGAGCTCCAGCTGTTTGATTTCGGGATCTTGTGGCCCTCCTGCCCGCGCGAAACGCGAGTCGCCGGAACGGCGCCCGCAGCCGCCTCTTTACTCGTCTTCTCCGCGGGCTTGGCGCTCTCTGCGCGAACCTGGTCGTGACAGGTCACCGACCGGCCTGTCACTCTAGTGATTGCCTTTCCCCACAGACGGGACAGCCTGAAGGTACGTCCACAGCGCTTTGAGCTCGACGTCGTTCATCTGGCCGTACGCCTTCCACGGCATCTGCGGCAGGATGTCGGTGCCGTCCTTCCGCTTGCCCTCGCGTAGCGCCCGGAAGAAGTCCGCCTCCGTCCACCCTTCGCCCATCTCGACGCTGGCGGCCTCGACGGGTGGTTCCACCGGGTGCGCCTTCTGGTGATCGATCCCGAACGCGGGGAGGGAGTTCGCGCCGAACGCGACGACAAATAGCCAACCACGGCCTGGTCGATCAGCACGCGCCCGCCGAGATCGGCCCCGTGACAGCCATTACAGCCCACCCGGGTTTTGACCAGGTGCTCTCCGCGAGAGATCGCGCACGCCAGCGCCGCCGCGTTCAGGTCGACGCCCGCCAGTGGATCGCCCGCCGGCGCCCCGGCGGTCACTCGTTCGGCGCGGAGCGCCTCGAGCTCAGCCCCGCTCAACGGAAAGGGAACCGGGAACGACGCGTTGTGAGTCGTCCAGTGCCGGTTGTATTTCCGGCCCGCGACGACACGGGCGACGCTGACCGCTCCGAGAGCCAGCACGAGCACGCCCCGGGCTCTTTCGGTCGTGGCCCAGTCCGCGTGACCGGACAGCTCGTAAATACGCGCGATCGAATCGTGGATGCTGACCATCGACGGCAGACGCTCCAGGGTCGCCCGCTGAAGCGCAAAGGCGTCAGTCAACCGTCCATCTGCGAGCAGCGCGTCAGCCACGAGCAATTGCCGCCACGGCGAGTCCTCCGGCTGATCGTCGAAGCCCTGCATTGCGTCCTGCGTCATCGAATTGTAGGCATGCCCAAGTGCGTACCAGCCCGCGGACAGTTTCGGGGCCAGATCCGTCACGGCGCGCAACTGCGTCACTGCCTCCATCGGGCGGCCGGTCTCGGCGTAGGCACGCGCCAGCATCCGCCGGCTCTCCACGTCTGACGCTTTCGCGGCCACCGCGCGCTTCAACGGCGCAATGGCATCGGCGGGCCGGCCGAGCGCCAGATAGCTCGATCCCAGAAACATCTGCGCAGGGATCAGTCCGGGCTTGAGGGCGATGGCCCGCTCGAGCGGTGCGACGGCGTCCGCCTCGTGACCTCCCATGGCGAGGGCCATGCCGAGGTTCATGAGCAGGCCACCCTCGTCCGGCATCGATTCCAGCACCTCGCGATAAATGCGCGCAGCCTGATCGAACACGTCTCCTCGATGTGGCCGAAGGCTGACGCTGAAGAATGCGCGGAAACAGCTGAGTTGGACCTGCCAACCTGAGCCCTGATCGAGGCCATCACCACGAGATCGTCGCGATGAGCCGATAGTGATCCGACGCGTTTTCAACGCGCTCGACGTGACCGCTCGCCTGCCTAGCGCCTTTCGCAAACACCCAATCGATCGGACGGCCAAGATTGACGGCAGTCTGGCGCGGTGTGCTGCCAAGCGCGTCCACGAAACCGGCTGTCCCGAACCGGTCGAACATGGGCGATCCAAACCCGCGCGCATTGTTGAAGTCACCGGCAATCACCACTCCGTCCGCCCGCTGCCACGACTGGTCGGTGAGCACGTCGTTCAGCTGACTTGATCGTTGTGAGTCGTCTCCTTGGGCGGACGCCAGAGGACTCCTCGTCACCGCCTCTGATTGAGGGGCCCGGGTAAAGCCTCCTCCGCTTTTCGCAGCAGCGCGTCTTCGTGTCGTCGAACAAACCCGAAGGCCACGACAGCGCCTGCGACGGCCAGCACGAGTCCGGCGACAGCGATTTGCCCCTTCAGCCGGACGACATATTCGCCGGCCCCGTATGCCGCCATCCCGAATCCGGCGGCCCACACGATCCCACCGGTCGCATTGAAGAAGAGGAAGCGCCACCAGGGCATGCGGTTGGTCCCGGCGAGAAGCGCGGCAATGGCGCGCAGGATGGCGATGAACCGTCCGAAGAACACGACCTTTCCGCCGTGGCGGTAGAACAGGTATTGCCCCAGCTTGATCCGTGGCGTGTTGATTCGCAGAAGCGGCCCGTAGCGCAGAAGCAAGCGATAGCCGAACTCCCGCCCAAGCCAGTATCCAACGTTGTCTCCGACGATCGCGCCAACGGCCGCGGCGGCGATGACCAAGCCGATATTCAGGCGGTGTGTGGTTCCGGCGTAAATCGCTGCCGTGACGAGCATGGTTTCACCAGGCATGGGGATCCCCATGCTCTCGAGCGCGACGACGGTCGCCAGGACCCAGTAGCCATGCGAGGCGACCAAATTCTGGAGGCTTTCTGACATCTTGGGCTATGCGCTCAGCCGGTAGGACTCGAGCTCAGGAACGAGGGTCATTGCCTGGTTCTTCGTCGGTCCAGGCAGCAGACTCAATCGCAGGTTACCAGCAACATTGCGCTGGCCCGCGAAACCTGAGACAGCACACGCGCGGATGCGATCGATCTCGCTCGTTATGCCTGTCAGATCCGCACAAAAATTCTTCTACGGTACATCCAGAACAGGATCGCCCAAAACACCATCAGGACGCCGATGCCACGCAGCACCGGCTCGAACGGCGCGCCCAGGATTGCGAACGGCGCGGGTCCGACGTGCCGGAGGAGAGCCGACGTAATGAAATGCTCGATCGTCCAGCTCATAACGTAGATTGCGATCGAGTTTGCGCCGATGACGAGGAGGGGGAACGACCAGCGCCTCCAGCCCTTCCACTCGATGATCGCGTAGAACGCGGCGAGCATCAGGACGACCAGGCCACCGCTGTAAAGGGTGTAAGACGAGGTCCAGATGCGCTTCACGATGGGGCAGAGATGCAGCCACTGCAACAGAAGGCCAGCCATCGTCAGGATTACGCCGCCGGCGATGAGGCCTTTCAGCTTGTCGACCGTCGAGCGGGGCGTCTGCAACCACTGGCCGGCCCACATGCCGAGCTGCATGGTCGCGAGCGTGGGGATGAAGCTCAGCGTCGACCATCCGCCCTCGTTGAACTGGAACGGCGCCTCGCGTGGGAACAGGTTCAGGAACCACACATCGAACGCCCACGACAGGTTCGAATTCTTGTTGAAGTGCGCGAGGAAGCCCGTGTAGAGGTGTGGCCAGTTCGCCGGTACGCCGACCCTGGTGTAGTCGAAGTCGGGACCGGGCAGCGGAAATAACGCGAACGCCCCCCAGAACGCGACGAGGATCAACGTGAATACGGCTGCCTGCACACGCAACGACGCGAACCCCAGCAGAAACAGAAACGTGTAGCCGAGGCCGATCTGCGTGAGCGTGTCCTCGAATGTCCAGTAGGTGTGCGGGCTCTCGAGCGAGCGGAGAAAGATGCCGAGCAGGATCAGCGCCCCGCTGCGCCAGATGGCGTGCCCCAGCATGCGCCCGAAGCTCTCACCCCGGGCGCGGCGGCTGGCGATCGAGAACGGCAGCGCGGCCCCGACGAGAAACGAGAACGCCGGCTGGATCAAATCGTGGAGCGAGCATCCTTGCCACGGGACGTGCGTCGTGTTGAAAGCCACGAAGGCCCAGACGCGGCTCGCGGGGAACGCCCTGTGCAACGTCCACAGCCGCATGGCCTCGGCGAGCATCAGGACCATCACGAAGCCGCGAAAGGCATCGATGGATGTCACCCGCGTCGCCGGCGCGGTGTGGAGCGCCGGGCCGAGTGCCACGTTCGGAGCTGGATCCGCTACGGTCGCGCCCATGATGGCTGGCCATTCTAGTGCAAACGCGGTCCGGCCGTCGGATTAATGCCGTTTCGAACAACCCCGGCGCCAAAAAACATCTGCATCTCGTCCCATCGCTCGCGTCACTCCAGCGGCATCTCGTCACAGAACCGTGCATGACCGTCACATAACGCATTGAGAAACCGCGTCCATCCGTAGGATGGACTGATAACGCGTGCTGTTTTTCAAGGAGTTGACGACATGCGATTTCGTACTACTGTCAGCATTCTGGTGGCCCTGCTGGCAGTCATTGCCACGAGTGCGGCCACGGCACAGGAACGGTTCGGCGGCCTCGCCGGGGTCGTGATGGATGCGAGCCAGGCTCCCGTCCCGGGAGTGACGATCACGGCAACCAACAAGCAGACCGGAGCCACTCGCGTCGTCGTGAGCGGCACGGATGGCGCGTATCGCATTCCTGACCTCGAGCCCGGGCGCTACACGGTGACCGTGGAGCTTCAGGGTTTTCAGAAGGTCCAGGCGGACGACGTGCTGGTGCTGCTCGGACGCACGGCCGATTTTCCCGCAACGCTGAAGGTCGGCGGTGTCAGCGAAGTGATCACCGTGTCGAGTGACACGAAGACACAGGTCGATCTGCGGAGCACAACGGTCGCACACAACGTCACGGCAGAAGAATTCGACCGCATGCCGAAGACGCGCAGCTTCCAGGGCATCGCCTTGACGTCCCCGGGCGTCAATCAGGGTGATATCGAAGGTGGTTTCCAGGTCAACGGCGCGAGCGGCGCGGAGAACAGCTTTACGGTCGATGGTGTGAATACGAACAGCCTGCTGTACGGCAGCTCGCGTCAGGACACGCAGTTCGAGTATCTGCAGGAAGTCCAGGTCAAGACCGGAGGCATTGCAGCCGAGTATGGCGGCGCGCTCGGCGGCGTCATCAGCGCGGTCACGAAGTCCGGTGGAAACAGGTTCACGGGAGAAGGCCACTACTACTATTCAGGCAGCGGCATGTCAGCGAGCCCGGTTCCACGCCTCCAGCTCAGCCCGCTCGACGACACGACCGTGCTGAACGTTCAGGACGAGACGCAGAAGAACAATCGCAACGAAGTGGGCGGCTCCATCGGCGGTCCTATCGTGAAGGACCACTTATTCTTCTTCGGTTCGGTCTCTCCGCGATTCGTCCGCCGGACCAATAACTATCTCTTCTCGAATGGCACCGAGCCCGGGTCCATCTCCCAGTCACAGACTGTGAGCCAGACGTTCGGCAAAGTCACCCATTCGTCGCGTCATGTGCTGGCAAACGCCAGCGTCCTGTGGACGCCCGTGCGAACGGAGGGCACGCTGTCAGCCTACGACGGCACCGGGCCACAGTTCATCAGCAGCTCGCTTGCCGGGAATGCCGCCCAGATTCCTCGCGGATTCACGCAGGATCAGACGAACATAAGCGGGAACGTCGACTTCATCCTGAGCGGATCCGCGTCACTCAGCGTCCGCGGCGGGCTGTTCTCCGACAACTACGCGGATACCGGCGTCTCGGCGACGACCGCGGTCATCTGGAATACGCCGTCCATCGGCGTGGAGGGGGTTCCGGCCAACCTGCAGCTGCCGAAGGGCGCGCAGAACACGCCGCGAGTGCTCATCACCGGCAAGGACCAGACCAAGACCAGCTTCATGCAGGTCGATTACAACCACGCATTCAATACGGTCGGTTCTCACCTGCTGAAAGGCGGCGTCGGTCTCCGTCACACGACCAACGACGTGAACTCGACCTATCCCGGCGGGTACGTCCTCCTCAATTGGGGGACGTCCTTCGTCAACAACACAGGGCAGACGGGAACCGGAACGTACGGTTACTACGAAGTGAACGACCGTGGCACCAGGGGCGCCGTGAATGCGAACATGCCTTCGCTGTATGTCCAGGATACGTGGACCGTGGGCAATCGCCTGACCCTGAATCTCGGCGTGAGGACAGAGCAGGAAACAATTCCTTCCTTCCGGACCGACGTCAAGGAGACCGCGTTCGAATTCGGGTTCAGCAAGAAGATTGCGCCGCGTCTGGGCGCGACCTTCGACGTGCTGGGCAACGGCCGGCTGAAGGCGTTCGGAAGCTGGGGCCGTTACTTCGACTGGGTCAAGTACGAGCTCGCTCGCGGATCGTTTGGCGGAGACACATGGCTCGTGAACTATCGCTCGCTTGACACACTGGACGTCAACAGCTTGAGCCTGGCCAACATGCCGGGGCGCGACCTCTGGGGCGGCGCGCGCGATCGGCGTGTCCCCAACTTCAGCACGATCGATCCAGACCTGAAGCCGATGTTCCAGGATGCCACGAACGTCGGGCTCGAATATCAGTTGAACACGACCACCGCGATTGGTGTGAACTACGTGCATAACAAGCTCACCCGCGCGATCGAAGATGTCGGATCGTTGGACGCCACAGGTAATGAGGTGTACTTCGCGGCAAATCCAGGGGAGGGCATCGCCACCACGATGTTCGTCACCGGCCTGACCCAGCCCTTCGCTACACCCAAGCCCCTGAGACAGTACGACGCGTTGGATCTCACGATCAGCCGGCGGTTTTCACACAACTGGTTCGGCAGCGCGAATGTGACGATCAGCCGTCTGTACGGCAACTACGCAGGCCTGGCGAACTCGGACGAAATCCAGACCCCGACGACGGGGGTCTCTTCGGCCACCGCGCAGCAGCAGGCCGGCAGCATCGCGCGTCCCGGCACGGCCGCCGGACGTGCATGGGATCTGGACGAGCTCGAGTGGGATTCGAGGGGAAACCTCGACGTGCGCGGGCGTCTTGCCACCGATCGCCCTGTCGTCGCCAAGTTCTATGGCTCGTACAGGCTGCCGTTCGGCACCCAGATTGGCGGGTTCGTCTACGCCGGCAGCGGGACGCCGATGAGCACGGTGGTG
Source organism: Vicinamibacterales bacterium (assembly GCA_038320555.1). GTDB lineage: Bacteria > Acidobacteriota > Vicinamibacteria > Vicinamibacterales > 2-12-FULL-66-21 > JALZOC01. The sequence continues at coordinate 20,322 of JBBQEJ010000071.1, forward strand.
AACACGACTAATACCATTCCTGTGCTGGTGAACGGACGCGGCGACATGGGCCGCACACCGGCGCTGACGCGCACCGATCTGCTCGTCGCGCAGGAGATCGGTCGAATGGGCCGGCGGGTCAGGTTCGAGCTGAACGTGATCAACCTGTTCAACCAGAAGACGGCCACCCACATCTTCAATTCGCTCAACAAGGGTGCCGGCCTGGCCAGAGCCGATTCGGCGATCGATCTCTCTGGTGTCGATCTCGCCCGCGGCTACGATTACAACGCGTTGATTCTCGCGTCGCCGTCCGGGAGGAACGCCTTCGATCCCCGCTACGGTAAGGCGGATCTCTGGCAGGCCGGAACGCAGGGTCAGTTCAGCATCAAATACCTGTTCTAGCAAGGCCGGGGGGAGCGCAAGCTCCCCCCTTTTTCCCACATCTCTCTATCCTCTTATTCCTGGTCGGAAAGGCCTGGCGGCCTGTATCGCGTCGCCGCCGGTGGATCGCCTTCGCATTCGGGCTGTCGCCGCGGTATAATGAGGCTCCTCCCAGCAGCCCTCCCATTTCCAGCGTACAGGTAACAAAGCATGCGTCCGGCTGTGCCGCTCTCGGTACAACTGCTGTTGACCTTCGTCGGCCTCCTGGTCGGCATTACCGCCGTGCTGACGACGGCTGCGTATACCTCTTCGCGCGACAACCTCGAGGCTGAAGCCCGCCGCAATGTTGGCCTCGCCACGCGAACTCGGGAGCAGACGCTGACCCAACTCTTTCAGCTGCGCCAGCACAGAGCTGAGGGGTTTCTTGTCAGCATCGAGTCACTGTGCGCGGAACCGCTCGATAACGGGCGCCTCGCGTGGGTGGACGATTGCCTGCGGACAATGGTGGACGACTTCCGAATCAGCGAACGCGCGCTGGGAGCGCGGCTGACGTACCGGACTCGCCGTCTGAGCCGGTCGGGCCGTCCGGTATCGATCGAAGGGCCGGATCCCGGCACGCTGGCGAAAGTGATCCGTCGGCCTGACGGTGGCCTCGATTACGTGATGAAGGCCACATTGAGGGAGACCGCGCTCGCGCTGCAGTTCGATTACGAGGAAGTTGCGGCGCCGTTCGAAGACCAATCCGGTCTCGGCGGCAACGGTGAAGTATTTCTCGTCGATTTCGATGGACAGTTTCTGACGCGGGCACGGCACAATCCGGCAACCGTGCCGGCCGATCGGGCCGCCGAATTCCTGAAATACTGCCGGTCCGGCACTGACGCGTTCGTCGCGCCCGACTACCGGCGCGTGATGTCCATCCAGAGCTTTCGCCCAGTCAGCGCGTTGGGCAGGGCATGTGTCGTGGCGCGCGTCGGTTACCGTGAAGCACTGGCCCCCGCCGAGCGCCTTCGCGCGGACCTGGCCGGCCGAGGTGCATCCTTCATCGTGATTGGCGCGATCCTGTCGCTCGTTGCCGCCCAATGGATCTCAGCTCCCGTTCGGCGGCTCGCCTTGTCCGCCCGCACGCTGCAGATCGGGCGGTTCGACCGTCCGATGCCGCTTGGAGGACCATCGGAAGTTCGAGCGCTTGGGCGGGCATTCAACGCGATGGGAAACGGACTGGCCGAACTCGTCGCCAAGGAGCAGGCCGCGCGCCGCGAGGCCGAGGAAGCGAATCGCTCGAAGGACGATTTCCTCGCGACGGTCTCGCACGAGTTGCGCACGCCGTTGACGGCAATCCTTGGCTGGGCACAGATGCTGCGAACCGAGCGGCTTCCTCCTGAACGGGTACGGCATGGGATCGAGGTCATCGAGCGGAGCGCGCGCGCGCAGCGTCAGCTGATCGATGACCTGCTCGACGTCTCACGCATTGTCTCCAACCGCCTCCGAATCGCCCGCGAACCGGTTCCTCTTGCCGGCGTCATTGACGCAGCGCTTGACGCGGTCCGGCCGCAGGCGGCGGCGAAGGGCGTGGAGATTCAGACGCTCCTGTCCGAGTCCGCAATCGTTCTGGGGGATCCGCGGCGGCTCGAGCAGGTCGTCTGGAATCTGGCGTGGAACGCCGTCAAGTTCACGCAGCCTTCAGGCCGCGTCCGCGTGCAGCTGGCGCGCGCCGGCAAGCAGCTGATTCTGACCGTCGCGGATACGGGTGTCGGTATCTCTTCCGCGTTCCTTCCCCATGTCTTCGAGTGGTTCCGGCAGGCCGACCCGCGGTCGCGCAGCCAGTCCGGTCTTGGACTGGGGCTCGGTATCGTCCGTCACCTCGTGCAGCTGCACGGCGGGAGCGTACACGCTGAAAGCCGCGGCGAAGGGCAGGGCGCGACATTCATCGTGACGTTGCCGGCCCACGAGCCTGCCGCACCTGTCCTGGCGCCCCCGCGGCCTGCGGAGTCGTCCAGACCGATTAAAGATCGGCTTCACGCGGTACGCGTCCTGCTCGTTGAAGACGATGACGATACGAGGGAGATGGTGAGGACGACCCTGGAGAACGCCGGGGCAGTCGTTGAGGCCGTTGCAAATGCGAACGACGCGCGCCGGGAGATGTCAGCGGATCCTCCGGACATGCTCATCTCGGATATCCGTATGCCCGACGAAGACGGCTATTCGCTCATCCGCTCCTTGCGGAGCGCCGGTGCGGCCATGCCGGCGATCGCGCTGACGGCATTCGCGCGCCGCGAGGATGCCGACGAGGCGTATGCCGCCGGCTTTCAGCTTCACCTGCCGAAGCCCGTTGATGCGGGACGACTCATCGACGCGGTGGCGACCCTGCTCGAGGATCACACACTTCATTAGGCGGCGGGTCACTGGCGATTCCGCCAGCCGCTAGCCGCGAGTCGCCAGGCGCCAGCCGCGAGTCATTGCGTGATGGCCAACCTCATGGCGTCAGCCTTGATCGTCTCCGCCTCGATCGCGGCATCGATCTCGTGAAGGTCTTTGGCCCTCCCCACTACTTCCAACGCAAACGAATCCTCACCCAGAACCTCATCGAGCCGATTCTTGTTGGTGGTCGTCAGGACCACGCCGCGGCCCTGCATCGTTCTGGCGTCGCGCATGGTTTTGAAAAAGCGCCAATTCTCGTCGTACGGCGGCGAGAGATCGAAGATCACGACCTCCGGGTTGTGCTTGTCCATGTATTTGCCGAAGTCAACGATCCCCTTCTTCAGGTCCGCGAAGTGACACCCGATCAGGACCTGTTCACGGCCTGACCTCGTCAGAAGCTTCTGTACCATGTCAATCGTGTCATCGCTGGCGTTGAACAAGGCCACGACCCCTGCGGCCGTTCTGGTCGAGCCGGACATCAGTCACTCCTTTCGGAAAGCTGGCGGAGCGCCAAGCGTTTGTCCCGACCTGTGAGTGTAAGATGGCTCGTCGAATCCGTCTGTTCGGTTTTGCACTCCCCGGTCCAGGCCCCCAGGGCGAACTGTTCCGCTGTGACCGGCCGGCTGAAATAGTACCCCTGGCCTTCGCCACAGTCCTCTGCCTGAAGGAATGCGAGCTGGCGCCGTGTCTCCACGCCCTCTGCAACCACCCGAAGCTTGAGCCTCTTGCCCATGCGGATCACCGCGCTGACGATGGGAGCGTCATTTGAATATGAGGTGATCGCCTGGACGAACGTCTTGTCGATTTTCAAGGTGTCGACCGGAAAATGCCTCAAATGACTCAAGCTGGACCACTCACTTCCAAAGTCGTCGATCGACAACCGCACTCCCAGAGTCTTGAGCGCATGGAGCACGGATTTCGCCAGATCGACATCCGCCATCAACGCACTCTCCGTGAGCTCGACTTCGAGATAACGCGGGTCCAGATCCGTCTCTTTCAAGATATCGAGGATCGTTTCGGGGAAGGTCCTGGTCCGAAACTCGACGCTTGACACGTTGACTGACACGGGAATCGGCCGTAGACCTGCATCCTGCCACTCCCGCGCCTGCCGGCAGGCTTCGTGTAGGACCCAGCGGCCGATGGGACTGATCAGACCGCAATGTTCCGCGATCGCCACGAACTGGGCAGGCTCGACCAATCCGCGATCGGGACGGTGCCACCGGATGAGCGCCTCGACGCCGGAAACGGCCCCGGTCCTCAGGTTCATCTTCGGCTGATAGAGCAGCTCGAATTCCCGCTTGTCGATCGCGCTATGCAGCCCTGTTTCGATGGACTGACGTTCGACAGCGCGCGCATTCAGGTCAGACTCGAAGAACCGGTAACCGTCCCGACCCTGGTCCTTCACATGGTACAAAGCCGTATCGGCGCATTTGAGCAGCGTCTCCGCATCCCCCCCGTCATCGGGGTAGATGCTGATACCGATGCTCACGTTGATGTGAAGCTCGTGGCCGGCGAGCTTGTGTGGCCGGGAGAGGGCTGCGATGATTTTCTGTGCGCCCTCCGCTGCATCCTCTGCGTGCTGCAGCTCCGACAGTACCACGACGAACTCGTCCCCTCCGTGCCGGCTGACGGTGTCAGAGCTCCGCACGCACATCGTCACTTCCCGTCCAATCGATCGGAGGAGCTCGTCGCCAACCGAGTGTCCGAAGGAGTCGTTTATGCGTTTGAAGTGATCGATGTCGAGAAACAGGACCGCCAGCCGTCCGTTGTGACGCTGGGCCAGTGCAAGCGCGCGGGCCAGGCGGTCGCCGAGCAACAGACGGTTCGGCAGATCGGTCAGTGGGTCATGGCTCGCGAGGTGGGACAATCGCAGCGTCGTCGTGCGCACCGCGCTGACGTCGCGGAGCACAACCGTCGCGCCGGTCACGACGCCTTGAAGATCATGAATAGAAGCGGTTGAGTATTCGACAGCGACTTCTGACCCGTCCCGCCTGATGAGAATGCGGTTCGAAACGCCCTCGGAGTCTGCTCTCCAGGAATCGGCAGCTCCATGGAGATCAGACGCGGGTTCGCGGGTGGCGCCGTCGAAGACATGCAGCACGTCCTTGATCAGCCGGCCGGCT
>JBBQEJ010000072.1:0-24635 GCA_038320555.1 Vicinamibacterales bacterium
CAGCCTGGACAACGCGCCCGCACCACCAGCGATGGGAATGACGATGCCGAAGGGAAGGTAGTGCCGCGCGACCTCCACCTTCAGCGTTTGCGCCGCCTGGGCGTCGCCGGCAATGACGATCTGCCATAGGCCCGCATGCCAGGCTGAGAGCGCGCACATCATCATCGGAATCGTACGGCCGGCTGCGCCGATGCGTGGACCGTACCGCCCGAGGGTGCGTTCGGCTCTCTGCCGCATGACGTCATCCCCGGACAGATGCGCGATCGTCAGCGTGTTCAGCGCCGCAACCGAGCTCGCCGCCGGTTCGGCGCCGTCGTAGTCTTCCTTCAGGCGGAGCAGGACCGTCGGATCTTCGCCCGTCGTACTGAACCAGCCGCCTTCCTTCTCGTCCCAGAACTTCTCGTCCTGCCGCGCCTGGAGCGCCAGCGCCCACTCGAGCCACTCGGCCTTGCCGCTCGCCTGGAAGAGCTCGAGCAGTCCCCAGATCAAATACGCGTAGTCCTCGGCATACGCGTCGATCGCCGCCTCGCCGTCCCGATACCGGCGAAGCAGCCCGGCCTCCGACCATAACGTCCGCCTGATGAACGACGCGGCACGTGTCGCGGCGTCGAGGTACTCGCGCGAGGACGGCTGGCTGACGAGCACGCGCGCCGCGCGCGCGAACGCCGCAATCATCAGACCGTTCCAGGCCGTCAGAATCTTGTCGTCGAGATGGGGACGCGGGCGGCCGGCCCTGGCGGTCAAGAGCCGATCGCGGATGCGGCCGAGCGTCGCCAGCACATCGTGGACACTCCGTCGAGTGCGCGTGGCAATCTCGTCGATCGACTCTGCCGTGTACAGGAGATTCCTGCCTGTGAACTCTCCCTGGGGATCCTGAGGGGCGTTGCCCGATGGCTCGATACCGAACCTGCGGCGGGCGATGTCCGCATCGGGACCGAGCAGCGTGCCGATCTCGTCGTCCGACCAGATGTAGAACGCGCCTTCCGACTTGTGCGCGCCGGGGCTTCCGGCCTGATCTGGCGGCATGCTGTCGGCGTCCTCCGCCGAGTAAAAGCCACCCTGCGGGTCGGTCATGTCGCGGCGGACGTACGCAAGCGTGTCCTCGGCAACCGCCGCGTAGAAGTCATCGCCCGTCGCCTGGGCCGCTTCCAGGTACGCGAGGACGAGCTGCGCCTGGTCGTACAGCATCTTCTCGAAATGCGGGACGCGCCATTCGCCGTCTACCGAATATCGATGGAACCCGCCGCCGACGTGATCGCGCATGCCGCCCAGGGCCATCGCGCGAAGCGTTTCGGTCGCCATCAGCAACGGCGCCTGAGACGGAGTGCCGGCTGCCGCCCGCCGCGCATGTTCGCGGAGAAGGAAGAGCAGTTCGGACGGACGCGGGAACTTGGGCGCATCGCCGAAACCACCCCGCCCCCGATCGAAGGATCGCTGGAACTGCTCGATCGCCGTGTCGAGCGCGTCCGCTCGCGCAATCTCGGACTCGGCCTGGGCGGCCCCGCCGGTCCGGGTGACCATTCGAAGCCGCTGGAGCAATTCGGCGGCAGCCTGTTCCACCCGCGTGCGATCGTCCTTCCACGCCCGCGCCAGCTCGCCCAACAGATCCGCGAATCCAGGACGACCCCAGCGCGATGCGGGGGGAAAGTATGTCCCGCCGAAGAACGGCTTCAGTTCAGGGGTCAGGAACACCGTCATCGGCCATCCGCCGGAACCTGTCGTGGCCTGCACGAAGGACATGTAGACGCGATCGACGTCGGGGCGTTCTTCGCGGTCGACCTTGATTGAGACGAAATCGCGATTGAGCAGCTCCGCGAGCGCGGGACTCTCGAACGACTCGTGTTCCATGACGTGGCACCAGTGGCACGTCGAGTATCCAATCGAGAGAAAGATCGGCTTGTCCTCGCGGCGCGCGCGCTCGAACGCCTCCTCGCCCCAGGCGTACCAGTCCACCGGATTGCCGGCATGTTGCAGCAGGTACGGGCTGCGCTCGCGTGCCAGGCGATTCATCGCATCACGCTCGAGGAATGCATCATCGGGCGATCCCACGTCTTCACGCGCGTTCATCGTACCACGGCGCGTTCGCGCTCAAGGCCCGCGCGACGTTACAATCGCGCCATGCACGCCGACCTCGCCGTCCAGACCACGGGGCTGACCCGCGACTTCGGCAGCTTTCGCGCGGTGGATGGCATCGATCTCATCGTTCCGGCCGGGAGCCTCTACGGGTTCCTCGGACCGAACGGCGCCGGCAAGTCGACCACGATCAAATGCCTGACGGGCCTGATCCGCCCGACGGCCGGGTCGATCGCGATTCTCGGCACCGACCCGCTGATCGATCCTGTATCCGTCAAACGCCGGATCGGCGTGGTCCCCGAGGATCTTGCGTTGTTCGAGCGGCTGACGGCGCAGGAGACGCTGTCCTTCGTGGCGCAGGTCCATGGCATCGACGCCGCGACGGCCAGGCACCGTTCGGCGGATCTGCTCGACGTCATGGAACTCAAGGCCGCGGGTACGACGCTCGTGACCGACTTCTCGCACGGCATGCGCAAAAAGCTGTCGCTCGCCGCGGCGCTCCTCCCGGCGCCGAAGCTCCTGTTTCTCGACGAGCCGTTCGAAGGCATCGATGCGGTGGCATCCCGCCAGATCAAAGATCTGCTGCTGTCATTTGTCGCGCGAGGCGGCACGATCTTCCTCACGTCACACATTCTGGAGATCGTGGAGCGTCTCTCGACCCACATCGGCGTGATCGCGAACGGCAAGATGGTGGCTCAGGGACGGATCGAGGAGCTGCGGGCGGGGGGCGGCGGTGGGAAGAGCCTCGAAGAGCTCTTCATCGGGTTGGTCGGCGGCGACGCCAAATCGTACGCCGGGCTCGATTGGATCTGAGATGGACCGAGAGCGAGATCTCGACGGTGAGTGAATGCTGAAAATCCTGCGCGCCTTCGCCTGGTTGCGGTGGCGCATGCTGCTCAACTCGCTCGAGAAGGCCGGCGGGCGGGACACTCTCGAGCGGTTTTCGCTGGCGATCGAAAAGATCGGTCCGATCATGGCTGCGGTGCTGATGGTCCCCTCCGGGCTGATGCTGGCTGCCGGCGGAGCGGCGAGCGGGTATGCCCTCGCCCGAGGCGATCAACAGCCGCTCTTGTTCGAAGCGGCGCGGTATCTGCTTTTTGCCGTGCCGATCTTCGGCATCGTCGGCCCGCTGTTCATGCCGGCTGCCGATCGCACCAATCCGGTACGCCTGCTTCTGCTGCCGATTCCCCGAAGCACGTTGTACGTCGCACAGACATCGGCCGCGTTTGGCGATCTCTGGGTGCTCGTCATGCTGCCGTTCGTGCTTTTCGTGCCGATCGGTCTGATCGCGGGGGGCGCATTCGCCGCGGCGGTGGTCGCGCTCATCGCGAGCGTGCTGCTCGTGGTCGTGGTGATCGGCATCTCGTCGATCGCGACCAGCCTGCTGCATCTCGCGGTGCGGGATCGACGGCGCGGCGAACTGCTCGCGCTGCTGTTCATCGTGATCATTCCGGCCGCCAGCATGCTGCCGGGGCTGCTCCATGGGAGCCGCCAGCGAGCGCGAATCGAGGGACGCGCCGAGGCCCGCGAACCGGTGCACATTCCTTCCTGGGTGGCAACAACTGGCGACTGGGCGATTGCGGCGTACCCGACAGAACTCTATGTCGCGTCCACGCGCGCAGCCGCTCGACTCGACGTCCCCGCCGCGGGCGCGCGCCTTGCGGCGCTCGCCGCCACCGGCCTGTGTCTGCACGCGTTCGGCATGTTCGTGTTCGCGCGCGTGCTCGCATCGCCCGGATCGACCGGCGCGCGCCGCGCCGTTCCGATGCGCGCGGCATGGGGACGCACGGTGCCCGGGCTCTCTCCGGGTGCGTCCGCAGTGGCGCTGGCCCAGATCCGCCTGGCGTTGCGCACACCTCGCGGCCGCGCGATTCTGCTGTCACCGGTCATGATGATCGGCGTCTTCGCCGTCGTCATGCGTCGCCAGATTGGCGGCATGGACTTCGGGCCGCTCGCGCTCAACAGCGGCGTATCGCTCGCCGCGTTTGGATCGTTCGTCAGCCTCCTCTCGATCCTGCCGATCGCCATGAATCAGTTCGCCGTGGACAAAGCGGGCCTGACGCTCGCCTTGTTGTCACCGCTGACCGACGGTGAGTATCTGGCCGGAAAGGCCGTCGGCAACGGCCTCATCGCGGCGGTCCCGGCGTTGCTGTGCGTGCTGGTTTCGTTCGTGCTCTCGCCGGGCGGGTCGCCGGCACTGTGGGGGGCCATTCCGCTGGCACTGCTGGCAACCTATTTCCTCGTCGCGCCCGCGGCCGCGGTGTTCTCCGCGCTTTTCCCCCGGGTCGTGGACCTCAACAGCATCGGACGAGGCAGCAACGCTCACGGGCTGGCCGGGCTTCTTGGACTGATCGCGTTCGTCGCGTCGGCCGCTCCGAGCGTGCTCATCATGCTGGTCGTATCCAAATGGCTCGGGCGGCCATCGCTCCTCCCGGTCCTGTTGGTCGTGTGGTGCGCCATCGCGTACACGATCGGCCGCATCCTCTTCCATCCCGCGCGGAAGATTTTCGCCAGACGTCGCGAGAATCTCGCCATGATTCGGTGAGAATGACAGGACGGGTGGCCAGTACCGAAACGTCCCAGGCCCTGAGCCCTGAGGCTGTTAAAGCGACAGTCGCCGTTCCGCCCACCACCACATCCCCAGGGCGGACGCGAGAAGGCCGCCGGCGGCGATGTAAGTATTCACCGATGGCGCTGCCTGGCGCGCCACCTCGCCCCGCACGCTGGCGATGATCCCGAGGGTTTCGGCAGCCGCAGCGATGACCCCGCTCACGTTCATCAACGCGAAGACTCCACCGGCCACGATGACGAGCGCTGCCACCATCGCGAGGTTGAACAAGCGATCGACCTGTTGTTCCGCGTGCCACCGTTCGCGGCGAACGCGCTGCAGCACCACGGGCACAAAGCGCGCCGGGGCGGGGGGTGCCTCCCGCGCCGAAAGAGCGGCTTCCAGCCGCCGTGCGGAGGCGAGCACTGATGCGCAGCGCGGGCAGGTCTCGACGTGCGCGCGCAGTTGCGCGGTCGGCTCGAGATCACCCGCGGCGATCGCGTCGACCAACTCGATCACATCCTTGCAGGTCATTGCAGCAGCTCCCGCAGCCGCCGTTTGGCGCGATACAAGTGCGTCTTCACGGTGCCGATCGGAATGTTCAGCGCCTCGGCGAGCGCTTCATACTGCACGCCCCCCAGATAGTGCGCCGCGATCAGCAAGCGGTAGTTCTCCGGCAATTGCGCGATCGCCTTGTCGAGCCGCTCGCGCAGTTCGAAATCAGCAAAGGCGGCATCGTGCGAGCCCGGCTCGCGCACGGGCGTCAGGCCGGGCACTTCCGCCGTACGCCGGCCGCGCGCCTGCGTACAAACGTTTGCCACGATGCGGAAGATCCACGTGGAAAGCCGCGCGTCGCCGCGGAAGTACGGCAGCCCCCGGTATACCTTGAGAAACACTTCCTGCGCGAGGTCGTCGGTCTCCGACCGATCGGTCACCATGCGCCAGACCATTCCGTACACGAGATTCTTGTACCGATCGACGAGTTCGCCAAATGCGATGTCGTCGCCAGTCCGACACCGCTCGATGAGCGCTCGTTCGTCGAAGTCGGCCATCCGCCAGCTGTATTAGAACGGCAATCATAAGGGTTTGTTTCAGCGGCGCGGCTGAAACAATTGCCGGAGCGGCCTAGTCTAATGAACCTAAGTCGGCTTGGAGGAGGTTACCTGTGACCGGAGAAGTAGTCGCAACCCTGGTTGTCTTCACGATGATCATCCTGGCGGGCGTCTCGCTGATGATTGCCGCGATGTACAACAGGCGGGGATTGCGCGAAATGGAACACCGGGAACGGCTGGCGATGATCGAGCGCGGCCTGATGCCGTCGCCTGAAAGCGACCCGGGCGGTTTCGAATCGGCGGCTGGCTTCAAGTCCATCGCGGAGCCTCCCGCGGGCGTGCGCTATCGCACGGCCGGTGTCCTCATGATCGGGGTCGGTCTCGCGCTGATGATGCTGATCATGTTCTCGGCAGGCGACTCGAACGCCGGGATTGGGGTGGGAGGAGGCTTTGCGGTTCTTGGCGCAGCTTCCCTGCTCAATTATTTTCTGATCTCCCGTCGGGAGCAGCCGCGCAGCAATCTCCGCTGGACCCCTCCGGCGCGGCGTCCCGATCCGCCCGCCAACGTCGCGCCGTAACGTCAGTCTGTCAGGTCTGCTGTTTGCCGCCCGGCGTACCGGCCACATAGCAGGTACCGGGGCTAAAGTGTGTGCTTCAATACACACGGTTTGGCCTTATTGACAGTAGTAGAGGTTCGGCAGTCGACCTCAACAGCACACTCGCTCGTATTCCCTAATAAAACAGCTGAAAAACTGCTGGGCCTCGGCGGAATCGGCTGGCACAGCGGTTGCTTTATATGCCTGCGTCGGGCGGCTCTAGCGGCCCGGCTCGCCGCTCTAGTGTTCCGCTGGAGCATCCGCCTTACCAACATTTTGCCTGCCTGGCTGCAGGGAGAGTCGAAAGACACTCCCTGCCCCGCCATGTCATAACAAAAGTTTCCAGTTCCCAGTTGCCGGTTTCCAGTTCACTAACGCGTGACGGAGATAGGAGATACGCTGGTCACTGGAAACTGGAAACTGACTCCTACAGCGTCGTGCGCGGCGCCGGCGCGGCTGGAATCTCGTCGGGCCGCCGTCGCCTCAGCCGTGCGTACGCCGCAGTCACTTCGACCCCATACAGCAGGATGACAGCCGAGATATACACCCACACGAGGAACACCACGACCGCGGCAATCGACCCGTGCACGCTGAACCGGTTCAGATCGCGCACATAGCGTGAGAACCCGGCGAGCGCCACGCGCCACAGCAACCCTGTGAGCACAGCCCCCACCCACACATCCCTGAACCGCACAGAGGCATTCGGCACGAAATAGAAGATGAGTCCGACAAGGACGATGAAGATGACGGTGCTGGCGGACTTGATCGCCCACCCCTGGAGCACCAGAAGTCCAGGCGCGCGCGTCACGATGACCGCAAACCATCGCGCCTCCGCGACGTTGATCGCACTGACGAGGAGCAGCCCGACGAGCAGCAGCAGGCTGGCCGTCACCAGCATGATGAACGCCATCATCTTGTGCTTGAGGTAGCTCGGCTGCTTTTCGACCCCCCATGCGTGATTCACGGCCGACGTGATCGTGCTGAAGACGCCCATCGCCGCCCAGACCATCAGGATGCTGCCAAACAGGCCCAGTTTCAGCCCGGCCGACTGCATGGCCTGGAGCTGGGTATTCACAAACTCGAATTGCCGGGGGAAATACCGCAGGACGAATCCGATGACCCGCTCCCGATCGGCATCGTTGCCGGTGACACTGGCCAGGATCGCGAGCGCGAGGAGGAAAAAGGGAAAGAGCGAGAGCAGGGAATAATACGCGATGGATGAAGCGAACGTCAGGTCGTTGCTGTTGTAGATACCCGTGACGCCGCGCCACACGGCGTGGGCAATCAGGCGGATTTCGGCGCGTGCCCGCGTCCAGAAGCGTCGCACGAACGAAAGCCGGGGCGGGAGCTCGGTCTCCCGCGTGGCTTGCGCACTCACGGGGTCATCATATCGCGCCCGAGAGACGGAAGTCCGCGGCTGCACGCACGTGGCGAAAACTCAGGTCAGCCCTGAATAACGGCCCGCGCTAGGCCTTCGTGGCGGCTCGTGGCTGCCCGCTCACTTCCCAGCTTTTCCTGATTTCCTGGCTGACCCACGCGGGGATCGTCCCCGTGAGTGCCGCGAGGCTCAGCCGCCAGGCGGCGCGCCGTAGTCCTGGCGTCTTGAGTACGTAGTATGCAGCCCCTGCCACCGCGACGCCGATCACGACGGTCGCAACTTTCTCCGCGGAAGATTGGGTCATGGATTATGCACTCGCGGCTCAAGGCGACTGACGGTGCGACGTATCAACGTCGCACCGCCTGTCCCGCCGCGCGGAATCAGCCGCGGTTGGTCGAGAAGCTGCCTGTGCCTGCGCCTGCGCCCGACATCGAACCCGTCGGGCTGTTGGACGGCATCGTCGAGGAGCCGGTGCTGCCTGTGGTGCCGCCGGTGTTCGAGCGTGCGCGATCGTAGGCTTCGCGTCCCCGATCAACGATCTGACTGACTTTCTCCGTCGCCTGCTGGTAGCCGTCGGTCGCCTGATTTTTCAGCCGGCCGGCCTGCTCCCCCAGTTGGTTGCGAAGCTCGGACCCGGCCTTCGGCGCGAACAGCATGCCGAGGCCCGCCCCCAACACGGTCCCCGCAAGCAACCCCATGAGGAACGAACCGCCGCCGTCTTCCCGCTCTAACCGATCATATTCGTAAGCCATGTACCCTCCTGTTTCGTAGTTTCGATTTCGCCGGCTCAGGCCGGTAGTTTCTGACGTCGTTAGATTGATCCAGCGGCCGGAGCGGCCGACTGGCCCGACTCGGTGCCCATGAGTGACGCAATGACGGCGCGGATCCCGCGCGCCACCCCGACGGCCTGGTTCACCTTGTCGCGCACCGATCCCTTGACGCGATCGGCGGTTTCATCAACGCGATGAATCGTCCCGGAGATCGCGTGATCGACGCGCTCGGTCTGCTCGCTCACGCGTGCGGTGACCGTTTTCACGTCGAGAAGAATCGAGTCCAACTTGTCGCGCAGCGGAGCAATCTGCCGCGTTTCCAGGTCGTTCACGAGCTGCATCACCCGGCGATACACCATGAATCCGCCGACGCCGAGTCCGATGAGGAGCAGAGCCTCGAGCACGCTGACTGCGGCCATGATGCCGAGGAGCATGTTCGTCGTATCGAGATTCGCCATCAATTCCTCCTACCCGCCTCCGTGCTTCTACGCCGACCAGCGGCCTTGTGCGGCGCCCGTGACATCGTTGAGCGACCGCAACCCTTCGCTCGCCACGTTGCGCGCCTTCTCGACCGTGCCTCGCACGCGGGTAAATTCATGCAGCAGGTCGTCGAGCTTCGGTTCGATCTGGTCGCGCACCCGGCGGCCGTTGTCGGTCATGTACAGCCAACCCCAGACAGCGCCCGCCACGGCCCCCAGACAGGTGGCCAGCAGGACTCGCGATCGCTCGTCCACATTCCCCTCCTTCTTTCAGACATCGAATTGCCTTCCGGGCAATCCGCTGACTGTTGATCTATCAAATGACATGCCATCCGATTTGTCGTAAACCCGAAGTCTTTAGCCGAGCATGTCGTGGAAAAGACAAGAACTTCTACATGGCTGACGTGGCGACGAACAGCGCCAGCGCCACCCCGTCCCACCGCTTGCCAGCCGGGCTGTCTAGCGCTTCTTCGCCCATCGGCATCACGGACACGTAATTCGAGTCGAGTCCGAACCTCCCCACGACATAGTCACGCACGAGCTGGGCCCGGCGACGGCTGAGGAGGAAACGCTGGTCGTTGGTGACTTCGTGTGCGTAGCCTTCGACCACAAACGGGCTGATCTTCGGATACTGCACAAATTCAGCCATGGCAGAATCGAGACGTGCCCGCCCGCCGTCGCTCAGGCGTTCCTGTCCTTTGGCGTCTTTCTCGAACAGGACCGTCGCAGCCACCCAGATGCGCAACGCGCGGCGATCCTTCGTCTCCAGCGCGCCCTGGCGATATTGCTTCACGCTAATCTCGTTCAGATCGAAGTAGCCGCGTTTGTTGAAGAAGCCGCGAAACAAGAAGTTCCGCTTGAGGGCTTCGGTATTCTCCGCGAGATCCGCCATCGCGTCCTTTGCAGACGCCAGCGTCTGCTGGAGGCTGCCGGCAATGCCCTTCATCGGTCCGTTGTCCCCGCGTAAATCGGCGATGGCGCCTTTGGCCTGCTCGCTCGCTTCACGCAGGCTGGCTACCGTCTTTTCGGCGTCAGCCGCGATCCCCTTCGCGCTCTTATACAGCGCATCGTCAGTCAGCAATTTCCCGACGCTTCCCTTTCCGTCGCGCACGCCGGCGACGATGACAGCCAGGTCTTCCGTCACCTTCTGCGTCGAAACCATGATGGCGCGTGCGTCCTTGCCGACGTCGGACATCAGCGACTGCGCGTCCCTGGCGGTCTCGGACAAGGCGCTGAGCGCCTCTTCGACACCAGCCTTCACCTCCGTAATGGTCTTGGTGACTAGGTCAACCGTCGCGCTCATGCGTTGCATCATTTCCGCGAGGTCGAACGGCTCCCGGCTCCGCATCATTCCTTTCGGCGGCACGACCTGCGCCTGGTCCGTGCCGGCATCCACCTGGATGTACTTATTGCCAACGAGCCCGTCGGTCTGAATTGTCGCAACGGAATCGACGCGGATCAGCGGGTGGAGGTCTTCCCGAATTCGCAGCATCACGCGGAACTTCGCCGAGGGGCTTGGGGGCACGCGGATTTCCTTGACCTCGCCCGCGTCCATTCCGGCCACGCGTACGATCGCGCCGTTCTGAAGCCCGGAGATGTTGGAGAACTCGGCATACGCGTCGAAGGAGTCATTGAAGAGCATCCGCCGGCTGCCGATGAAAAAGAGGCCGAGCGCAAAGAGAAGCAGCCCGAACACGACGAACGCGCCGACGGCAACGAAACGATTTCGGGCCATACGCTCCTGCTTCACCCTGCGTGCTGCGACGTCATAAACGCCCGGACCATCTCGTTGTCGCTGCGGTCCATTTCCTCGGCCGTACCCTGCGCCACGATCTGTCCCTCGTGCAGCATGGCAAGGGTGTCCCCCATCTTCCGCGCGCTGGGGATGTTGTGCGTGACGATGATCAGGGTGGTCCCGCCGCTGCGCTTGAGACCCACGAGCAGATCGTCGATCTCGTCGGCGGTGATCGGGTCGAGCCCCGCGCTCGGCTCGTCGATCAGCAGGATTTTGGGATCGAGCGCCAGGGCGCGCGCAAGCCCGGCCCGCTTGCGCATCCCGCCGGAAAGCGTCGCAGGCATCTTCTCGTATTCCTTTTCGAGGCCAACCGCCGTCAGCTTCTCCGTCGCGCGGGCGCGGATGTCCGAATCGCTCAGGTCGGTATGACGCCGCATCGGGAACGCGACGTTCTCACCGACCGAGATCGAGTCGAACAAGGCGGCATTCTGAAAGAGGAAACCGAGCTTCTTTCGAACGCGGGAGAGTTCGGGCCCATCGAGCGCACTGATGTCGTCTCCGTCGACGAGGACTTTTCCGCCGTCCGGCCGGACGAGGCCCATGATGTGTTTCAGCGTGACGCTTTTTCCTGTTCCACTCCGCCCGAGAATCACGAAGCCGGACCCTGCTGCGACGTCGAACGTCACGTCGTTCAGCACACGCCGCGAGCCGAACGACTTCGACACATGTTCGAGACGGACCGCGAGTGTCCCGGCACGAGCGGGCGCCGCTGGTTCGCGGACAGCGGTCGCAACGTGCGCCATCAACCGCCTGCCTTTGGAAACACGAAGAAAATCAGCCGCACGAGCAGCACGTTCGACACGATGATTAGGATAGACGACATGACCACGGCGCGTGTCGACGCCCTGCCCACGCCCTCCGTTCCAGAACTCGTGTTGAATCCGAGATAGGACGACGTGGTCGCGATGATGAACCCAAACACCATCGTCTTGATGGTGGCCGGCACGTAATCGGCGAACTCGATCAACGAGAACGCCCGCGTGAAATACAGGCCCATCGACATCCCGTTGGCGGAGGTCTCGGCAATGAATCCGCCAACCATGCCCGCGAAGTTCATGAGCGTCGTGAGGATGGGGAGAGCAATCACGCAAGCGACTACGCGCGTGACGACGAGGTAACGAAAGGCATCAACCGCGGACGCTTCGAGGGCGTCGATTTGCTCGGTCACGCGCATCGCGCCGAGTTCGGCTCCTATTCCGGCGCCGATTCGACCAGACAGCAGCAGGCCCGCGGTGAGCGGCCCCGTCTCGCGCACTAGCGCGATGGCGAGGCCGGCAGGGATCATTGACTCGGCACCGAAGCGTTCGAGCGACGCCCGCGTGTGCATCGAGAGCACGACCCCAACCGCCATGCCGGACACCGCGATGAGCGGCGCGGACCGCAGTCCGAGCTCGTAAACCTGGCGCAGGGTTTCCCGAAACTCGAACGGTGGGAGGAAGACCTCGCGCGCAGCCTTCATGGCGAACAGCGATGCTTCACCAATCTGGGCAAGAAGCGACGTAACGGCGTGACCAGCGCGATCGAGCATTCAACCGGTTAAGCTCTGCAAGGCTCGCGCCTGGTTTGTGAAACCCAAGGTCCGGCTGGAATCCGGCTCAGCCGTCGAATGCCGCTACGACACCGGAGCGGCACGGCGAGCGGCTCCTTTCCCGGCGTCCTGGATCTCGTGTTTCTTCATCTTACTGTACAGCGTCGGCCGGTACAGCCCCAGGATCTGCGCCGCCTCCTGCTTGTTCCAGTTCGTGCGCTGCAGAGTCTGCAGAATCGCCATCTTCTCGATTTCCGCCAGCGTGCGATGCGGTGGAATCACGAACTCCGTAGTCGTGGCGTTCTCGGTGCGCAGCGATTCCGGCAGATCGTTCACCGCGATCTCGCTCCCCTTGGCCACGAGCACGCCTCGTTCAATGACGTTTTCGAGCTCGCGGACATTCCCGGGCCACCGGTGCCGAATCAGCACGTGGTAGGCGGCCGGGGCGATCGTCTTGACGTTCCGCTGGTGACGCTGCCGGTACTTCTCCAGGAAATGCTCGCACAGGAGAGGAATGTCTTCGGTCCGCTCGCGGAGCGGCGGCACGCGGAGCGTAATCGTATTGATGCGGAAATAGAGATCTTCGCGCAGCTTGCCGTCCCGAAGCGCCGCATCGAGATCGATATTGGTGGCACAGATCAGCCGGAAGTCCACGCGCACGATGCGGTCGCTTCCGATGGGCCGGTATTCGCGCTCCTGCAGGACACGAAGCAGCTTGGTCTGGAGGTACGGAGGCATCTCGCCAATCTCGTCGAGCAGCAGCGAGCCCCCTTCGGACATCTCGAACAGACCTTCTTTGTCGGTCGAGGCGCCGGTGAACGCCCCTTTCTTGTACCCGAAGAGCTCCGACTCGATCAGGTCCTTTGGAATGGCGGCGCAGTTGATCTTGATGAAGGGTCCCTTGGCGCGCTTGCTGTTGTAATGAAGCGCGTTCGCGATGAGCTCCTTGCCCGTCCCGTTCTCCCCCTGAATGAGAATATTCGCGTCGCTGCCTGCAACACTTTCGACCAGTTCGAGCACTTCGTGCATCTTCTTGCTCTTGCCGATGATGTTGCCGAAACGGAACTGTCCGTCGAGCTTCTGTTTGAGCAGGAGGTTCTCCCCGACAAGGTCGCGCCGCTCGATCGCGCGCTCGAGCATCTGCAGCAGCGTGTCGGGCTCGATCGGCTTCTCGACGAAACTGTGCGCCCCGGCTTTCATGGCTTCGACCGCTTTGACGACACTCCCATGTCCGGTGACGACGATGACCTCGGTGTCGGCGTGAATCTGCTTGAATTTCCGGAGCAGCTCGAGGCCATCCGCGTCGGGCAGCAACATATCGGTGACGACAACGTCAGGCTTCCACGTCTTGAAGATCTCCTCCCCGCGCGTTCCGATCATCGCGGTCCGGACTTCGTAGCCCTCATGTTCGAGGAGGATCTTGAGCCACTCGATCATTGACGGTTCATCGTCGATGGCGAGCACGCGGTTGCGTTTCTTCATCGTCATAAATGCGCCCCGTCGTACGCCGCAGGAAAATGCTGACCGTCTTCCGTTCGACCGGCTGGGTTAAGAGCTCGGCGCCAGTAGTGGCGCCCATTCATACACAGGAGCGCCAAATATCCGTGATAAGTATACACATTTAAGGCATTTCGTCCATCTATCGACAGTTGTTGGAATTAGATACACGCTCTGCCGCGCTTGAAGAGCGAGGTGTGGTCAGGGCTTCCAGCCATGGCGACCGATCAGAGGCACGAATACGCAGGCATCGTGCTGCTGCTCGGCGTAGCCCGTTCCGGTTCGGTCAACGATGGTGAGGTGTTGAAACCCCGACGGGCCGACCGGAATAACGAGTCGGCCGCCGTCACCCAGCTGTTCTCTCAGAGCGTCAGGAATCGAGGGTGCTCCGGCCGTCACCAGGATCCGATCGAAAGGAGCCTCTGCCGGCAAGCCTTCTGTCCCATCACCGACGTGGACGTCGACGTTGGTGAACCCGAGCGTCGCGAGTAGTCGGCGTGCTGCGTCAGCGAGTCCCTGATGTCGCTCGATCGAGAAGACGACGCCTGAGAGCCGCGAGAGAATCGCGGTCTGGTAGCCGGAGCCCGTGCCGATTTCGAGAACGCGATGCGGCGCCTCTGGCCTCAGCAGCTCGGTCATGATCGCGACGATGTAGGGTTGCGAGATGGTTTGCGCGTCCGCGATCGGCAGTGCGCCATCTTCATATGCGCGGGACCGTAGTTCGTGGGGCACAAAGAGGTGGCGCGGCACCTCCCGCATGGCATCGAGGACGCGTGGATCGCGCACGCCGCGCGCGACAATCTGCCGCTCGACCATTTCGACACGCCGCTCCCGGTCGTCCATCGCTTCTAGACAGTACGCCGAACCAAACTTCCGCGCCAGGTACTTGCCGGGAAGCCCTATAATCTCGGCAATGCCGGATCGTGACAAGCCTCCCGCGCCGCGCGAAGCGCGAGATTCAGATCGCGAACCGCGAACCGCGAACCGCGAACCTGATGGACATCCTCGATACTCACGTCGACGCCGCCTCGGAGGAATTCCTGGCGAATCGCGATCGGATGACGGCGCTCGTGGCGGAGCTCGGCGAGCGCATGGCGCTTGTGAAGCAGGGGGGCGGCGCGAAGTATCTTGAACGGCATCGCGCGCAGGGCAAATTGCCGGCACGCGAGCGCATCGACAAGCTGCTCGACGAGGGGTCCGCGTTTCTCGAGCTTTCGCCGCTTGCCGCCTGGGATTTGTACGAGAATGAGGCGCCGGCGGCCGGGCTCGTCACCGGCATCGGGCGCGTCTCGGGACGCGAAGTGTTGATCATTGCCAACGATGCAACGGTCAAGGGCGGCACGTACTACCCGATCACGGTGAAGAAGCATGTGCGCGCGCAGGAAATCGCGCTGCAGAACCGCTTGCCCTGCGTGTATCTGGTTGATTCGGGCGGCGCGTTCCTTCCTCTCCAGGCGGAGGTCTTTCCCGATCGCGACCACTTCGGCCGCATTTTCTTCAATCAGGCGCGCATGTCGGCGGAGCGCGTTCCACAGATCTCCGCCGTCATGGGTTCGTGCACGGCGGGCGGCGCCTACGTGCCCGCGATGTCGGATGAAACGATCATCGTAAAGGGCACGGGCACGATCTTCCTTGGCGGGCCTCCTCTCGTGAAGGCCGCCACCGGAGAGGAAGTCACGGCTGAAGACCTGGGCGGCGCCGACGTGCATACGCGCCTGTCGGGCGTCGCTGACTACCTCGCCGAAGACGATGCGCATGCGCTGCAGATCGCGCGAACGATCGTCAGCACGCTCAACACGGCGAAGCGGCTGCCGCCCGATCTCACGACGCCGGAAGAACCGCTGTACGACGCGCGCGAGATGTACGGCATCGTGAACACGGATACGCGCAAATCGTACGAGGTCCGCGAGATCGTCGCGCGGCTCGTCGACGGGTCGAGATTCGACGAGTTCAAGGAACGCTACGGCACGACGATCGTCACGGGGTTCGCGAGGCTGCACGGATTTCTCGTGGGCATCGTGGCCAATAACGGCGTGCTGTTCTCCGAGTCGGCGCTCAAGGCCACGCATTTCATGGAGTTGTGCAACCTGCGCGGCGTGCCGCTCATCTTCCTGCAGAACATCACGGGGTTCATGGTGGGACGCGACTACGAGCGCCGCGGCATCGCCAAGGACGGCGCGAAGATGGTGCACGCGGTGGCCAACTCCGTGGTCCCGAAATTCACGGTCGTCATCGGCGGGTCCTTCGGCGCCGGCAACTACGGCATGTGCGGCCGTGCGTTCGATCCCCGCCTGCTCTGGATGTGGCCGAATGCGCGCATTGCCGTCATGGGCGCCGAACAGGCGGCCGGCGTGCTGACGACCGTGAAGCGCGATCAGCTCGCGCGCGAAGGACGCAGCCTGTCGCCCGAGGACGAGCAGGCGATCCGGGCGCCGATTCTCGACAAATACGAGCGCGAAGGTTCCCCCTACTACTCCACGGCGCGTCTGTGGGACGATGGCATTCTCGATCCGGCCGACACGCGCACGGCGCTGGCCCTTGGCCTGTCCGCCGCGTTCAACGCGCCCATTCCCGACGCCAAGTTCGGTGTCTTCCGGATGTAGCGACCGCGGCGAGCGCTCTCGAGAGAGATCTGACAATGCCTTCCATCCTCACCGAACGCGATGGGCCGATCCTGCGGATCACGCTGAACCGTCCCGAGGTCCGCAACGCGTTCGACGAGGAGGTGATCGCCTCGCTGACGGCCGTCGTTTCGGACGCGGCGCAGGATCAGAGTCTTCGCGCGGTCGTCCTCGCCGGCGCCGGCAAGGCGTTTTGCGCCGGGGCTGATGTCGCGTGGATGTCGAAAGCCATTGCGTACAGCCACCGGGAGAACCTGAGCGATGCCGAGGATCTGGCCCGCATGCTCGAGCGTCTCGACACGCTGCCGGTACCGGTGATCGCGCGCATCCAGGGGGCGGCGCTGGGGGGCGGTGTCGGCCTCGCTGCCGTCTGCGACATCGCCATCGCGGCCGAGGATGCGGTGTTCGCCTTGAGCGAGGTGAAGCTTGGCATCCTCCCCGCGGTGATCGCGCCTTATGTGCTCAGGAAAACCGGCGTCTCGGCGGCACGTGAGTTGTTCTTCACCGGCAGCCGCTTCGGCGCGGCGCGCGCGAAAGAAATCGGGCTCGTGCACGAGGTCGTTCCCGCCGCGGAGCTCGACGCCGCGGTCGCGAGCCGCGTACGCGAAGTACTGAGCGCCGGTCCACGGGCGGTCGCGAGGGCCAAGGCTCTCATCCGCGAGATCGCGGGCGCGCATCCAACGGACGTCATCGGCCTCACGACCAACACCATCGCCGCCCAACGCGTGTCCGAGGAGGGACAGGAGGGGTTGCGCGCGTTTCTCGAGAAGCGCAAGCCGGGCTGGATCGCATGACGTTCCAGCGTGTCCTCATCGCCAACCGCGGCGAAATCGCGATCCGCATTGCACGTGCCTGCCGCGAGAGCGGAATCGAAAGCGTCGCCGTCTATTCGGAAGCGGACGAGAAATCTCCGCACGTTCGCGCCGCCGACCGCGCCGTCCTGATAGGTCCCGCCCCGTCGTCGCAAAGCTATCTGTCCATACCCGCCATCCTCGACGCGGCACGATCGACCGCGTGCGACGCGGTCCATCCGGGCTACGGGTTCCTGTCCGAGAACGCCAGCTTCGCGCGGACATGCGAGCAGGCGGGACTCGTCTTCGTGGGCCCGCCGCCCGCGGTCATCGAACGCATGGGATCGAAAATCGCGGCGCGCGCGCTGATGATTGCCGCCGGGGTCCCGGTTGTTCCCGGCGTGACCGCCGAGGATCAGTCCGACGAGGGCGTCCTGGCCGCCGCCGAGCGTGTGGGATTTCCCGTGCTCGTCAAGGCGTCCGGCGGCGGCGGCGGCAAAGGCATGCGCGTCGTCCGCGACCCCGCCTCGGCCCGGACGCTGATTCCGGCGGCCAGGCGCGAGGCGATCGCGGCGTTCGGCGACGGCACACTGTACGTCGAACGGCTGATCGAGCGGCCCCGGCACCTCGAGGTGCAGGTGTTCGGAGATACGCACGGCAACGTCGTGCACCTGTTCGAGCGCGAGTGCTCGATCCAGCGGCGCCATCAAAAGGTGATGGAGGAAAGTCCGTCGCCGGCGCTGACGCCCGCGACCCGTGGCGCACTGGAAGCAGCCGCCGTGGCGGCCGCACGCGCGGCCGGTTACGTCAACGCCGGCACGGTCGAATTCCTGCTCGAGGGCACGGGCGGCACGGCGCGTTTTTACTTTCTCGAAGTGAACGCACGCCTTCAGGTAGAGCATCCGGTTACCGAAGCAGTGGCCGGCGTCGATCTCGTGCGGGCGCAGTTCATCGTCGCGGCCGGCGGCCACCTGCCCTGGACGCAGGAGGCGCTGACCATGCGCGGGCACGCGATCGAGTGCCGCGTGTACGCCGAAGATCCGGCGGACGGATTTCTTCCGCAGGCAGGCCAGCTCCTCCTCTATCGCGAGCCCTCGGGCCCGGGCATACGCGTTGATTCCGGCGTCGTCGAGGGCGGAACCGTCTCGGTTCATTACGACCCGATGCTGGCAAAGCTCACCGTGTCGGCTGAATCACGGGACCACGCGATCGCGCGGGCCATCAGCGCCCTGCGCGCGTTTCCGATCCTCGGCATCCGGACCAACGTGCCCTTCCTGATTCGTCTGCTGGACCATCCGGAGATTCGCGCCGGCCGGTTGCACACCCGCTTCATCGAGGAACATGCCAGCGAACTTCTCACGTCTCCGGATCCGCCGCTCGAAGCCCTCGCGGCCGCCGCGGTCGCAACTGCCCCGCAGGGCCTCAGCACCGGCGATTCGGCAACGGCGCCCGCCGATCCGTGGGGCACGGTTCACGGATGGGGACGCTGATCCTGTGGGGCGAATCCTGATCCTGCGTGCCTCGCGCGGCGAGTATCACGTCACGCTGAGCGAGGACGGCCGCGTGTCGATCGACGGGGTCACCATAGCGGCCATGGTTTCGGCGCCCGGCGAGGTGCGTGCGGGCGAGACCGGGCACGCCTGGGTCGCGTCGTCGGGCGAACTCCGATGGGTTTTCCTCGACGGCGAGGTGTTCGAAATCGAGGTCCAGCCGGAGGGGCGCCGCCGTCGGGCCGCCGCGGGCCATGGCTCCCTTTCGGCGCCGATGCCGGCTACGGTGGTTCGGGTCGAAGTCTCTCCGGGCACGGCGGTCGGGCGAGGTGATACGCTGGTCATCCTGGAAGCCATGAAAATGGAGCTCCCGATTCGGGCCTCGTCGGACGGCATTGTCAAGAGTGTGCACTGCAAGCCGGGTGATCTCGTTCAACCGGGCATCGCGCTCATTGATATCGAGTAATGCGATATCCGCAGCGTGCAACGATCGTCGAAGTCGGCCCTCGCGATGGGCTTCAGAACGAGGCGGCCTCGATCTCAACCGCCGACAAGATCGCGTTTGTCGACAGGCTGTCGGCCACCGGTGTGCCTGTCATCGAAGTATCGGCCTTTGTGAGCCCGGCATGGGTGCCCCAGATGGCGGACGCGTCGGACGTGTTTGCCGGTATCACTCGCCGCGAGCGGACGCGGTACGCGGCGCTCGTACCCAACCTCGCCGGGCTTGAACGCGCCCATGCCGCAGGCGTGCACGAGGTCGGCATCTTTGCCGCGGCGTCGGAAACATTCAGCCGCCGGAATATCAATCAGGACATCGACGCATCTCTCGATACATACCGCGGCGTCTGTGCACGGGCATCCGAACTGCGGATTCGCGTACGCGGTTACGTCTCGGTGGCCTTTGGATGTCCGTTTGAAGGAGAAGTGGCACCGGGTCGTGTCGCTGAGGTGGCCGAAGCACTTATGAACATGGGCGTTTTCGAAGTCGCCATCAGCGACACGATCGGCATTGCGCATCCGGGCCGTGTCCGCGGCGTCGTGAGCGTCGTCGCCGAGCGGGTTCCGCTGCACGCGATCGCGCTGCACTTTCACGACACGCGCGGAACCGCGCTCGCGAATGTCCTGACCGCGCTCGGATTGGGAATCGCGACGTTCGACGCATCGGCCGGCGGCCTTGGCGGTTGCCCGTACTCGCCGGGCGCAACGGGAAACCTCGCCACCGAAGATCTGATCTACATGCTGAACGGCTTAGGAATCGAGACGGGCGTCGATCTGAATGCACTCGTCGAAGCCTCTGCCTTCATCGAGCCGCTCGTCGGGCATCCGTTAGCGTCGCGGTATTACAGGGCGGTGGTTTCCGCCCATCAGCAGCAACAACAGCAGTAGGGCCTGGTCTTCAGACCCGGCCTCCGGCGGCTCGGACCCCAGCCGTCCCGCGCCGCTCCTTCATCCACTCCTCCAGCTCCTCGTTGCTCCAGCAGTTGATCACCCGTGTCGCAGGAATGCCGGCAAGGCGCGCATGCGCAATTGCATACTCGCTGAACCGCAGCTCGCCGATCGCGTGGGCATCGCTGTCGAGCGCAAAGATGCAGCCGGCGTCCAGGGCATGTCTGGCCAGCTCGAAGTCGATGTCCTGGCGGTGCCAGTTGCCGTCGAGCTCGATCGCCACGCGCCGCGTCGACGCCAGCTCGAACACGCGGGACCAGTCTGCGGTGATGCCCGGGCGGCTGTTGAAGATCCGCCCGCGCGGATGGCCGAGAATTGTCACGCCCGACCCGGCTACCGCGCCGATCATCCGCGCGGTTTGATCGTCGGGCCGGCGCAGGAGCGAATGAGGAGACGCGACGACGAACTCGAACACCGCGCGTTCGTCCGGCTGTAAGTCGAGGTTTCCATCCGCCAGGATATTCGCCTCGATACCCTTGAACACCCGGAACCGGCCTTCGAGCTTCGCGTTGAGCGTATCGATCTCTTTGTGCTGCCGCACGAGGTCGGCCATGCTGACCCCGCGGGCGATCGGCAGACCATACGAATGGTCCGTAATCCCCAGACACGTGTGCCCCAGATCGATGCATGCCTGCGCCATCGTCGCGATCCGTTCGGCGCCGTCGCTCCACGCCGAATGCATCTGGAAATCGCCGCGGTAATCGGCGCGGCTCACCACGCCCTTTGCGAGCGGCATACCGAGTGCCCGCTGCATGGCAAAGTGGCTTAGAAAGGCGCCACGAAACTGACGGCGCGAGGTAAGCTGAGAGGGGCGCGTGGACTGCTCGATTGCGGCTTCAACCGACGGAGACCGGCCCAGCTCGACGACCTCGGTGATGATCCGCGCGCTGGCCGGCCCGACAAACGGTATCTCGCGCAACGTTCCCGCGATTACGAAATCGGCGACCGCGACTGGCAATCCGACGATGGCTTTTGCCGCGCGCTTATAGCCGAATTGGCTGCGTTCGGTCGCCTGCAGCGCCGCCATGTCATAGAGCAGGGACGCAGCCGCCATGTTCAGGTCGCCGTGTACGATTGCTTCCGCGGCTGCAGGTGCCCCTCTCGCGACTTTTTTCACTGCGCGCCGCTTGGCTGCCACCTCAGACGCCCCCTTTCACGCCACGCCCTGGCGACAAATCCGGTATTTGCAAACCCGTCGCCGCATGAGCTGAGCCGGCATACCCCTTGCTGCAACCGCGGCAGGTGATTCGATGAGACGGCTGAGCTCGGGCGTGGCAATCTCCCTCCTGATGATGGCGGCCGCGTGCGGACGGATGCACGTCGGCGGCGATACCAGCGAGGGCAGGAGTACCGCTCGCCCGCCCGGCGAAATTGAAACCGCGCTCCAACAGGTCGTGGGAGGCAAAGGCCGTCCTGAATACGTCACGCCTGACGGCGAGGGGGCGCGGCTCTGGAAGCTCACTCGTACTTTCTACACGCGCCGTCAGTTCGCACCGGCCTGGATCGAAGACAGGGAGCCGCGCCCGCAGATGCAGGCGCTCATTCGGGCCATCCACGCCGCTGATCGTGAAGGCCTCGATCCGGAGTTGTACAGCGCGAGCCTGCTCGATCGCCGAAGAGCCGACGCGTCGAAAGGGTTTCTCACAAGAAAGGGTTTCAATCCCAGGGAAGCCGTCGCGATGGACGTCTGGTTGACATGGCTGTACATGAAGTTCGCTTCCGACCTTGCCGACGGCGTGTCGGATCTGGCGCACGCGGATCCCAAATGGAAGATTCAGTCCGAGTCGTTCGACCCGCTCGCCGGGCTCGAAACGGCGCTGCGGAATAATCGAGTCGCCGAGTCGCTGTTCGAACTGACTCCAACCAATCCGGACTATCGCGCACTCCAGAAGGCGCTGGCAGATTATCGGCGGCAGGCAGCCGGCGGAGGATGGCCTGCGGTGCCATCCGGCCTGAAACTCAAGCCTGGACAATCGAGTCCGCAGGTTCCCGCGGTCGCGCGCCGGCTTGCAGCGTCGGGCGACTATTACGGAACTGTGCCGCCCGACGGTCGTCCGTCGGCATACGGCCCGGAACTGCAGGACGCGGTGAAACGGTTTCAGCGCCGTCATGGATTTGCAGACGATGGCGTCGCCGGCCCGGCGCTTGCGGCCGAAATGAACGTGCCCATCGACGCGAGGCTCCGCCAGATCGAGTTGAACATGGAACGGTGGCGATGGCTGCCGCGGGATCTCGGCGAGCGGTACATTCTCGTCAACATCCCCGACATGCGGCTCGATGTGTGGGATCACGGCACCGTTCCGGTCTCGATGCGGGTCGTGGTCGGCAAGCCGGATACACAGACGCCGATTTTCAACGACACGATGACGTACATCGTCTTCGCGCCGTACTGGAACGTGCCGACCGACATCGCGAAGAAGGAAACGCTGCCTTCGGTCGTGCGTGACCCTGGGTTTCTGAATCGGATGAACATGGCGGTCGTTGATGCGTCAGGCAAGGAAGTGGACCCGGCATCGATCGACCTCGAGAGCCCCGGCAGCTACCGTTTTCGGCAGCGTCCGGGAACGTCGAACGCCCTGGGACTAGTAAAGTTCATGTTCCCGAACCAGTTCAACGTGTACCTGCACGACACTCCCGCCGATTCGCTGTTCGCGCGCGCGAGCCGGTCGTTCAGCCACGGATGCGTGCGGTTGGAGCAGCCCGGGAAGCTCGCCGAATACGTTCTGCGCGATCAACCGGACTGGACGCCCGACCGCATCAGCGAAGCGATGCACGGAGGCGAAGAGCACCACGTCAAGTTGAAACAGCCGATTCCCATGTATCTCGGCTACTGGACGGCGCGCGCGACAACAGACGGGGTCGTCCAGTTCCGGAAGGATGTCTATGGAATCGACGGCCAGTTGACGACCAAATTGGCCGACCGCCTCGATCGCCTGAAGACGAGTGCTGTCGCAGCCATCGCGGCCACGGCGCCCGAAGAAGCGATCGCCGGGACAGCTAACAAGACGGACCGGCCAATCCCTAATCCCTCATCCCTCATCCATAATCACTCACGCTGAATTCCTGAATCGTCAGTCTGTGATCGTGGATTCCGGGATTCGTGGATGAGTGATGAGTGATTCAGCGATTGGTCTTACGGACGGCAAAACTGGGTAACGCACCCGAGGAGCTCCTCGAGATCGACGGGCTTCGATAGATAGGCGTTGGCGTCGATCTTCTGGATGCGTTCTCGTCCGGCAGCAGACACAACAATCACAGGAATATCGGCAAGCGCGGCGTTCCGGACCTGCTCCCGGCGAAATTGCCAGCCGTCCATCACGGGCATCATCAGATCGAGCAGAATGACGCACGCATGGACGCCCGAGCCCAGCCGCTCGAGTGCGAGCTTGCCGTTCTCGGCGCTTTCCACAAGATATCCTTCCAGCTCGAGGAAGCGGCCCAGCATCTCGCGAGTATCCAGGTCGTCCTCGATGATAAAAACGGTAGCGCTCACGACTTGGTCCTCCGGTTCGCGGCGTTCTGAATGAGTTCGGCAGCTACCTCCGCCAGCTTGTCCGGCATGCACGGCTTCAAGAGGATCCGATCGCAGCCGGCGGCCTCCGCGCGCTCTTCATAGATATGCCCCCCGTATCCGCTCAAACAGATGATTGGGATTGCCCGCAAACTCGGATCCTGACGAACCTGCGCGATGAGCTCGAACCCGTCGATTCCCGGCAACGACAGATCTGTGATGAGCAGGTCTGGACGGTGGAATCGCACGGCCTCGAGCGCCTGCTCTCCGTCAGCAGCCGTCAGGACCTCGAAGCCGGTGCCGAGGAACTCCGCGTACATCTGCCGCGTGTCGACGTGATCTTCGACGAGGAGGATGAGTGGGACCGTGCGTCGCCTGGTCGCGGCCGTGAGTTGCATCAATGCCGCCTTTGCCCGCCACGCCTGGCGCGGTCGGCGCCGTGGCTCTTGAGATACTTGGTAATCTCGAGAACCAGATCTGGTGGCAGACACGGCTTCGCGATGAACCCGTCGCAACCCGCGGCGCGGGCACGGTCCCCTTCCGTGGCCAGAGCATGCGCGCTCAGCGCGATGATGATGATCTGTCGTGTCTCCGGCGCCGCCTTCAGGAGGCGCGTCGCCTCCCATCCGTCGATGCCGGGGAGCGAGAGATCCATCAAAATCAGATCGGGCTGGAGGGCGCGCGCTTTTTCAATGCCTTCGCGGCCATCGCGCGCGGTCTCGACGCGGAAGCCCGCAAATTCGAGGTAGTCGCGATACATCTCGCGGGCATCGTCAAAATCTTCCACGACAAGGATGAGAGGGTCGGGAGCGGGGTCGGTCATTCTTTTTCGGCTGTCGATTGCCGCGAGCGCTCTTCAATCAGAGTGCGAATCGCGGTCTCGAGATCCTCAGGCGAGCAAGGCTTCGAAAGTACCGGCGCTCGACCAGAAAGCCTGCCCCCGTCAGCCACTCTGCGTACATACGGCGACCGTCCTGATCGTCTTCGACGAGGAGCACGCTCGGGCTCGCGTGTCCGAAGGGCACTTCGCGACAAGTATATGGTGGGCTCGAGCCCGGGA
>JBBQEJ010000073.1:0-24583 GCA_038320555.1 Vicinamibacterales bacterium
CTCGACAGCGGCGACGTCTGGTCGGCGGCGTACCAGCCGACAGCGCGAACGCCAGACGAGTACGACGTGATCTTTGCTCCCGATCGCGCGGTCTTCCGCCGCATCGACGCGGGAATCGAAACCCGGACCGAAGTGGTTGTCTCGCCGGAAGACGATGCAGAGTTGAGGCGCGTGTCAGTCACCAACCACAGCCTCCGCACGCGCAGCCTCGACCTGACCAGTTATGCGGAAGTGGTCCTGGCGCCCGCCGACGCGGATCTCGCGCATCCGGCGTTCAGCAATCTCTTCGTCGAAACGCGGAGTGTGCCGGAACGCGACGCAATCATCTGCACGCGCCGTCCTCGCATGGGCGGCGAGCGCATCTACATGATCCACGTGCTCAGCGGGCGCGGCCGTGTCGGCGTCGCGACCCAGTACGAAACGGACAGAGCCCGGTTCGTCGGACGTGGCCGCACGCTGGCGCATCCGGCCGCCCTGCGCCGCGGCGCGGCACTGTCCAACACCACAGGGCCTGTTCTCGATCCGATCATTAGTCTCCGGCAGTCAATCCGGCTGCCTCCCGGGGCCACGGCGCGGGTTGCGTTCACGACCGCGTATGCCCAGACCGAAGAAGATGCGAACAGATTGATAGAGAAGTACCACGATAGACGCGCCGTCGCGCGCGCGCTCGCGCTCGCCAGCACGCACAGCCAGATCGAACTGCGCCATCTGAACCTGACCGTTGAAGACACGAACCTCTTTCAGCGGCTCGGCGGCCGCCTCGTATCGGGCGATACCCGCCTGCGCGCGGCGGATGCGGTTGCGGAAAACCGCCGGGGGCAGCGCGACCTGTGGAAGTACGGCGTCTCTGGTGATCTGCCGATCGTGCTGGCCCGTGTGGCCGACAGCGTCGAGGTCCCGCTGGTGGTCGAGCTGTTGAAGGCCCACGAGTACCTGCGCCGGAAGGGGCTGTCCTTCGATCTCGTCGTATTGAACGAGCATCCGGCAAGCTACCTTCAGGAGCTTCAGTACGAGTTGGAGCAGCTTCTGGACGCCAGTCCCGAGCAGTCATGGATCGACAAGCCGGGCGGCGTGTTTCTGAGGCGCGCGGACTTAATGCCGCCTGAAGACCAGCTTCTGTTGCGCGCGGCGGCCCGAGCCGTCATGGAGGGCGCGCAGGGAGGTCTTCGAAATCAGCTCTCACGTCCACAGACGCTGTTGCCCGCCGGCCCCAGCAGGACTCCTGTTTCTGACCTCGAGCCACCCGTGTCCGCACCGTCATCGGGGACTGCCGCGCCCGTGCGCGATCTCGAGTTGTTCAACGGCTTCGGCGGGTTCGCTGACGGGGGACGCGAATACGTCATCCTGACCAACAGCGACACCGCGCCTCTGCCTCCAGCGCCATGGACGAATATCGTGGCGCAGCCAAATTTCGGATTTGCCTGCACCGAATCTGGAGGCGGATACACGTGGTCGGGAAACAGTCACGACAACCGCCTCACGCCGTGGGGGAACGACCCGGTCAGCGACCAACCCGGTGAGGCCGTATTCATTCGCGACGAAGGGAGCGGAGCCTTCTGGTCGGCGGCGCCGCTGCCGGCGGGCACGGGCCAATCGTACGTCGTCCGCCACGGGCAGGGGTACTCCGCATACGAGCACACCCGGAACGAGCTCGCATCCGTGCTGCTGCTCTTCGTGACGCCGGACGACCCGGTGAAGGTGTTTCACCTGACGCTCAGCAACCTGTCGTCACGACGCCGGAGGTGTTCGGTCACCCTGTATGCGGATTGGGTGCTCGGCGAGAACAAGTCGCGCACTGCGATCCACGTCGTGACGGCAACCGAGCCCGGAACCGGCGCCGTGACCGCGCGCAACGTGTTCCGGCAGGAGTTCTCAACCCGCGTGGCGTTTCTCGATCTCTCCCCTGGCGACAAGCGGAGCATTACCGGGGATCGCACCGAATTCATCGGTCGCAATGGCTCGCTCGGCCACCCGGCGGCGCTCGGACGTGATGCCTTGTCGAACCGGACCGGCCCGGCACTCGATCCGTGCGGCGCGGTGCAGGTCTACGTGGACATCGAGCCGTTCGGCGAACAGGAGCTGATCGGGTTGCTCGGCGACGCGGAGGATGACGCGCAGGTGCGCGCGCTGGTCGAACGCTATCGCGATCACCGCGTCGTTGACGGAGCGTTCGCGCGCGTCCGGCGGTTCTGGAACGATCTGCTGGGGACGGTCACGGTACGGACGCCCGACCGCGCGATGGATCTCCTGCTGAACCGCTGGCTGCTCTATCAGACGCTCTCGTGCCGTATCTGGGGACGGTCCGCGTTCTATCAGTCGAGCGGCGCGTTCGGGTTCCGCGATCAGCTGCAGGACACGCTCGCCCTCCTGCCGTCCGCGCCTGCCATCGTGCGGGCGCACCTCCTGCACGCCGCGTCAAGGCAGTTCGTCGAAGGCGACGTTCAGCACTGGTGGCACGAACCGGGTGGGCAGGGCGTGCGCACGCGCTTCTCGGATGACAGATTGTGGCTTGTGTACGCAACGCTGCAATACATTTTGGCCACTGGAGATCAATCGGTCCTCGATGAGCACGTGCCGTTCATCACCGCCCGCCCGTTGAACCCGGACGAGCACGAATTCTACGAACGCCCATCGGCCGCTGCCGAATTGTCCCCCTTGTATGAGCATTGCGTCCGCGCAATCACGATCAGCCTGGCCACCGGCTCCCACGGCTTGCCGCTGATGGGGACAGGAGACTGGAACGACGGCATGAACCTGGTCGGCGCCGGTGGCAAGGGCGAGAGCGTCTGGCTCGGCTGGTTCCTGGTTTCCATCCTGCGCCCATTCGCCGACGTCGCAAAACGGCGCGGTCACCATGATCAGGCGACCGAATACGAGCAGCACGCCCTTGTCATTGCCGCGGCGCTCGACCGCGCCTGGGACGGCGAGTGGTACCGCCGCGCGTATTTCGACGACGGGACGCCGCTCGGGTCGAGAGAGAACACGGAATGCCAGATAGACGCCATCGCGCAGTCGTGGGCGGTGCTCTCCGGTGCCGGCGAGCCCGCGCGCGCGCGGCAGGCCATGACGGCCGTCGACCAGCGGCTCGTGCGTCGTGAGGACGGCCTCGTCCTGCTGCTGACGCCGCCGTTCGATCACATGACCCCGAGTCCCGGGTACATCCAGGGTTACGTGCCCGGCGTCCGCGAGAACGGCGGCCAGTACACGCACGCCGCGCTGTGGAACGTCATGGCTTTCGCACAGCTTGGCGACGGCGACCGCGCAACCGAGCTGTTCTCACTGCTCAACCCCGTGAACCATTCGCGCACGGTTGAGGAGGTCCGCCGCTACCGCGCGGAACCGTATGTCGTTGCAGCCGATGTTTACTCGGTGCCGCCGCACACGGGCCGCGGCGGCTGGACCTGGTACACAGGATCGGCGGGCTGGATGTATCGGATCGGGCTCGAAGTCCTCCTCGGTGTCAGCCTCCGGCAGGGCGCGCTTCACATCGATCCGTGCATTCCGCGCAGCTGGCCGCGCTACGAGGTGACATTCAAGCCCTCGCGAACCACCTACCACATCGTGGTCGAGAACCCGGATGGCGTGACCCGTGGTGTGAAGCGCGTAGAGGTCGACGGCGTCGACTGTACCGGGAGAGACGTCCCTGTTCTCGATGACGGGACGGAGCATTCCGTGAGGGTCGTGCTCGGGCAGGGGTCGATCTGACCGCTATTCCTCCGTTTTCCAATGCACCGAATCGAAGTGCACGGGCTCGGCAGTGCCGTGCGCGATGTGCTTCATGATCTGGCGGGCGTGGAAGCGTCCGTTCTCGATGAACCATCGCCCCGTGCGCAAGCCTCCACACACCGTGCCCGCGAGATAGATGCCAGGCCGGCTGGTCTCGAACGTCGTGTCGTTGTAGACCGGCGTGCGATACGGGTCGTCTGCGATATCGATCTCCAGCGATTCGAGAAAGTCGTAGTCCGGACGGTAGCCGATCATGGCGAGCACCCAGTCGTTGTCGATCTCGACAGGACCGGCCGCCGTCCGCAACAGCAGCGATGATGGGCGAATCTCCTCGACCGTTGTGTTGAAATACGCGCGGATGCTGCCTTCCGCGATCCGGTTCTGAAGATCCGGCTTGATCCAGTACTTCACTTTGTCGGACAGCGCCGCGGCACGCACGATCAGCGTGACGTCGGCGCCGTGGCGATAGCAGTCGAGCGCGGCCTTGGCCGCCGAGTTCCTGGCGCCAATCACCGCGACCTTCTGACGAACGTATGGATACGGCTCCCGATAGTAGTGCGTGACCTTCGCAAGGTCTTCGCCGGGCACCTTCAGGAAGTTCGGCTCATCGAAAAAGCCGATCGAGACGACGACATGCCGGGCGTGGTGTTCGGCCTTGTCGGTCGCAATAGTGAAATCTCCCGCGCCGCCCCGAACGCCCAGGACGCGTTCATACAGCCTGATGTCCAGCTTCTCCTGAGCCGCGACGCCGCGGTAATACTCGACCGCTTCTTCCCGCGTGGGCTTGTAGCCCTGGATGGGAAACGGGTAGCCGCCGATTTCGATCAGTTCAGGCGTCGAGAAGAATTCCATCCTGGCGGGATAGCCGACGATCGAATTGACGAGGGATCCCTTCTCGATGATCCGCGCCTGGAGCCCCTCGCGACGTGCCTCGATGGCGCAGGCGAGCCCGACGGGTCCCGCGCCTATAACGACAACGTCATGCATCGGCGAAACCGAACGGCAGGGCGGGGTCTCAGGACCCCGTCCCTGCGTTGAGAGGCTGAACAGGCCGCATGACCTGCTTCGACGATTTGCGGCGCGCCAGCCGCTCCTGCAGGTGTTCCATGTAGATGTAGAACACAGGCGTGACGTACAGCGTGAGCGTCTGCGAGACGAGGAGACCGCCAACGACCGCGAGGCCGAGCGGGCGCCGCGCCTCGGCGCCGGATCCGAACCCCAGGGCGATCGGCAGCGTGCCCATAAGCGCCGCCATGGTCGTCATCATGATCGGCCGGAAGCGGACCATGCAGGCTTCGTAGATCGCGTCGGCCGCACTCAGATTTCGTTCGCGGCGCGCCTCGATCGCGAAGTCGATCATCATGATGCCGTTCTTCTTCACGAGGCCGACGAGCATGATGACGCCGACAAACGCGTAGATGTTCAGATCCTGCTTGAAGAGGAGCAGCGTGAGCAGCGCCCCGAACCCGGCTGATGGCAGACCGGACAGAATCGTGATCGGATGGATGAAGCTTTCGTACAGGATGCCAAGCACCACATAGATGACGAAAATCGCGAGCACCAGGACCCAGCCCAGGCCGCGCAGCGAATCCTGGAATGCCTGCGCGGTGCCCTGGAAGCTTCCGGACACCGTGCCGGGCAGCGTCTCGCGCGCGAGTTGTTCGACACGCGCGACCGCGTCCCCGAGCGCCACACCGGGAGCGATGTTGAATGAAAGCGTGACTGATGGCAGTTGCCCGATGTGGTTGACCGACTGCGGACCCACACTCTGGCGGGTGGTGACGACGGCCGACAGCGGCACGAGTTTGCCACCGGGTGCCTGCACGTAGAGCATCGAGAGCGCCGCCGGATCCTGCTGGTATTGCGGCGCGACCTGCATGATCACCTGATACTCGTCGTTTGGAGCGAAGATCTGCGATACCTGCCGCGATCCATACGCCGACGACAGCGCCGACTCCACCTGATCGACCGTGAGCCCGAGGGCCGAGATCTGCTCACGATCGAGCGTCACGTTCAGCTCCGGATTCTTGATCTGGAGATCGGAGTTGACGTCGAGCAACCCGGGCACCGAGCGCAGCGCGGTTTCGAATCCCGGCGCTACGCGGTACAGCTCCTCGGTGTCCGGATCCTGCAGTGAAAACTGGTATTGCGCCCGTGACATCATCCCGCCGATGCGGATGGAGGGCGGGTTCGACAGCACGACACGCACGCCGGGCACGCGGGCGAACTTCGGCCGGAGCTCCTCGATGACCTGGTCCGCGCTCAGCGTGCGCTCCTTGCGCGGCTTCAGGTCCACGTTCAGCCGTCCGCCGCCTCCTCCGCCGACGTTCGATGTGAACGACGACACATTGGGGTCGCTCGCGAGAATGGCCATCACTTCCTTTTGGTGTGCCACCATCGCGTCGAACCCGATACCCTGCATGGCCTCTATTTGTCCGTTGAGCTGACCGGTGTCGACGCTCGGGATGAAGCCCGTCGGCACGATCTGGAAAAGATACACAGTGCCGACAAGCAGGAGCGCCGAGATCACCATCGTCGCCGCTCTGTATCGGATGGTCTGCTTCAGCGTCCAACCGTATGTCCGGAGCCAGCGATCAAACAGTCTTTCGATCAGATTGTAGAGCCGACCGTGGCGCATCGAGTGCGGCGGTTTCAGGAACCGGCTGCACAGCATTGGCGTCAGCGTCAGAGACACGAGGCCCGAGACGAGAATCGCGGCCGCGATCGTGACGGCGAACTCGTGCATCAGGCGGCCGACAATGCCGCCCATGAACAGGATGGGAATGAAGACGGCGGCGAGCGACAAGGTCATCGACACGATGGTGAAGGCGATTTCCTTCGATCCATCGAGCGCGGCCTGCAGCCGCGGCTTCCCCATCTCCATGTGGCGGACGATGTTCTCGAGCATCACGATCGCGTCGTCCACGACGAAACCGACCGATAAGGTCAGCGCCATCAGTGACAGATTGTCGATGCTGTAGCCAAAGGCCCACATCACGGCGAACGTCCCGACGATTGAAAACGGCAGCGCGAGCGATGGAATGATCGTCGCCGAGAGGTTCCTGAGGAACAGGAAGATGACCATCACGACGAGAAACACCGTCAAGAGCAGCGTGAACCTGACGTCGTTGACCGAATCGCGGATCGACACGGAACGATCGCTTCGAATGCCAAGCTCCAGCGCGGCCGGCAACTGCGTCTGCAGCTCGGGCAGCAGTGCTTTGATGGCATCGACAACCTGGACCGTGTTCGTGCCAGGCTGGCGCGAAATCGCGAGATAAATCGTCGGCTTCCCGTTGAACCAGCTCGCGTTTCTGGGGTTCTCGACGCCGTCGTACACGTTGGCGACTTCGCTCAGCCGCACAGGACTGCCGTTCCGGTACGCGACCGGAATCGGCCGGTATTCCTCTGCGCTCATCAGCTGGCCGCTCGTCTGCACGACGAAATTGCGCTTCGGCCCATAGAGCGTGCCTGTCGGCCGGTTCACGTTCGCGTCCGCGATCGCCTGCGCGACCTGGTCGATGCCGATCTGGCGGGCTGCCAGTTGCGTCGGGTCGACGTCGATCCGCACAGAGAATTTCTGCGCGCCGAACACGTTGACACCGGCCACGCCGCTGACCATCGACAACCGCTGCGCGAGCACGGACTCGGCGTACTGATCCACGAGCGACATGGGCATCGTGGAGGAGCTCAGCGTCAGAAACAGGATCGGTTGATCCGCCGGGTTCACCTTCTGGTACGACGGCGGCGACGGCATCCCGGGCGGCAGCGATCGTGCGGCCCGCGCAATCATCGATTGCACGTCCTGCGCCGCGGAATCGATGTCGCGGCTCAGATCGAACTGCAGCGTGATGTTCGTGTTGCCCTGGCCGTTGTTCGAGCTGATGGAGGTCACGCCCGCAATCGTCGAAAACTGTTTCTCGAGCGGCGTCGCGACCGAGTTGGCCATCGTCTCCGGGCTCGCGCCCGGAAGGTTGGCCTGGACCTGGATCGTCGGATAGTCGACACTCGGCAGATCGCTCACCGGGAGCAGCCGATATCCCATTACGCCGAAGATGAGGATGGTTGTGACGAGCAGCGTGGTCGCGACCGGCCGCCGGATAAACGGTTCAGCGAAATTCATGATTGATTCCCCCGATTCGCGCCGCGGCCTCCGCCGCCGTTGCCACGCCGCCCGCCCGAGTCGCTCCCGGCGTCGCCGCGTCCGCCGGCCCCTTCTCCGCGCGTACCTGTCGTGACGCGCGCGCCAGCCGTGAGCCGGAGTTGTCCGTCGGTGACGACCTCTTCACCCGGCGTGAGGCCCCGCGCGACAACGACCTCGTCCCCCTGCTGCCGGTCGACCGTGATGTTTCGGACTTCAACCGTTCGATCCGGCTTTACGACGAAGACGAACTGTCCCGCCTGCGAAGCCTGCACTGCGGCGGACGGCACGACGACGGCACTGGGATCGGTGCGTAACACGAGCGTAACCTGGACGAACAGACCAGGCCAAAGAGCGTGGTCCGCGTTTGCGAACGTACCTTTCATCTTGATCGTGCCCGTCGTCGGATCGACGCTGTTGTCGATGAAGCTGACGGCTCCCGCTTCGGTCCTCGCGGTACTCGGCGGGTCGACCGGCGCACTCGCCGGCGCGCCGTCGGTGCCAGCCGCCGGCGAGGAGCCGGGCGACACGGGCGCGGCCTGCTGCGAGCCGGGCGTGCCTCCCGCCTGGATGCTTGCTGCGATCCGCAGAGGCTGCTGCGACTGGTGGCGGCGGATGTCGGGCAAATAGCGGCCGGGCACGGAGAACGTCACGTAGATCGGTGCGACCTGGTTGATCACGACAAGCGGCGTCGTATCGTTCGCCCGCACGAGATCCCCCTGGTGGACGTTCAGGGCGCCGGTCCGGCCGGATATCGGGGCGAGGATGTGAGTGTACTGAAGATTCAGACGGGCATTTTCAATCTGCGCCTGGTCGGCCGCCAGCGTCGATTCGAGCGCGGAGGCATTGGCGGTCATGGTCTCATATTGGTCGCGCGGAATGAGCCCTCGGTTGAACAGGTCCTCGGCGCGCGTGCGCTGTGCCTGCGCGTTCTTCGCCTGTGCCGTATCGCGTGCGAGCACGGCCTGCGCCTGCTGGAGGGCGGCCTCGAACGGGCGTGCGTCGAGCGTAAAAAGCGGCGCCCCTTTCCGGACGTCCTGGCCTTCCGTGAAATGAATCGCGCTCAGTTGACCGGTGACCTGGGCCCGGATCTGTACTGTGGCGAGCGGCTCGGCTGTGCCGACCGCCGGGATCGTGACCGGAACGGGTTTCGAGACGACATGCGCGGTGACGACCGGAACCGATCCAGCCGCTCCTCCCCGGCCGCTGCGTGCGCCACGGCCTCCTGCGGCTCCGGAGGCGTCGGTTGCCGGCTGCTGCGGGTTCGTCGCAGACCCTCTAGAACACGCCAACAGGCCCGCAAGGATGAGCCCGATCAGCAGAAAGCCAGCGGCGCGGGCCGAAAAGCGGGGGGAGCGCACGGTTTTGGGCATGCGGGTACCGGAAGCAGTCTCTACTCTACAAGGTAAAACGACATTTGACTGAATCCCGTTTACCTGGGCGACTACTCCCGCCCTATTCGAGCGCGGCAGTTCGGCAGACCCGAGGGACAGGGCGAAAGGAACAAGGCGAAAGGGACAAGGCAAAAGGGAGGGGGAAAAGAAACAAGGTGCCTCGCGCCACCGAGCGCGGCGGAGCGCCACGAGAGTCAGCGATCGGCTTCCGTGTTACCCGACGCCTTGGCCTCGCGCTCGTAGTCTGCGACGAGCCGCCGCGCCTGATCGCGCTCCCCTCCCTGAAGCCGATCCGGTCCGTCGTCGTTGACCCGGTGCACCATGATTTCGTATTCGCGGTCGCCGAGGATCCGTCCTCTCGCGAGGATCATGGGGGTCGCCTGCCAGATTCCCAGCGGACGCGACCAGATATAGGTGGCATAGGCGCGGTCATCCACGACGAGCGGCGCCGTGTGGCCCGCGTCGCCCCGCTCCCGCCATCCTTTGGTCCGGCCGTCAGTGGATCGCCACATCAGCAGGCGATCCGCAAAGAGCTCCTGAAGAAACCGCACGACGTTGCGTGCGATCCCCTCGGCAGCCTCGCCGGTGCCGCGCTCTTCCTCATACGGGTTGAAGAAGTGATCACGTGCCACGTCGCCCACCGAAACGTCGACGCCTCCGCCCTTCCCTTCCGAGATCCGGACGTCGCCGACCTCAGAATGGGCTGCCGGAAAGATGGCGATCGGTTCGGACGGCGCGCTGAGCCGGAGCCCGCAGTCTTTGAAGCGCTCGACGAGCAACGGCACCAGAATGTTACGAATACCCATAGGTCTCAACCGGACTACGTCCTAGCGATCTCGCCGCACCCCACCGTTAGATAAATCGTAAACGAAAGTGCCGGAATACGAACGCGGTACCCTTCATCATGACGCACTCTTCGGCCTGGCATAGTAATAGCCGCCTGCGGATTCCACGACAACCGGATGCGCAAACACCTCACTCAGCCGCTGGGCTGTGAGATTGGTGGCCCTGGAACCGTCCGAAAGGATCCGGCCGTCGCGCAGGAGGACGACCCGGGCGATGTCCGGGACGATTTCCTCGATGTGATGCGTGATGAGCACGATGGTCGTGCCGGCGAGCGCCAGCCGGCGCACGGTCTCCATGAAGCTGTGGCGCGCCACCAGATCGAGCCCGGTCGTCGGTTCGTCGAGCACGAGCGCCCGCGGCGAGGTGGCCAGAGCTCGCGCCAGCAGGACCCGACGCGCTTCGCCGCTCGACATCTCGTCGAGCGTCCGGCCGGCGAGATGCGCCGCGCCGGCCGCATCGAGCGCGGCTGCCGCCCGTTCGCGCATGGCGCCAGTCACCGACCCGTAGCGGAGGATTCCGTAGGAGTTCAGGAACGCGGACACCACTGCGGACTCGGCTGTGATCGACCCTTCGCTGTTGCCGTTCACGAAAGAGTGATGAAGGCCTGCAGACACGATCCCGAGTTGGGATCGCAGCGCGAACAGATTCCAGTCATCCCGGCCGAAGATCCGGACCGGCGGTGTGCCGTTGCTGGCCGCGAGCGGCCGCTGCTCCAGCGTCAGGAGGCTGACGAGGATGGACTTTCCTGCGCCGTTTGGTCCAATGATCGCGGTGTGGTCTCCCTCGCGGATCGTCAGGTTCACTCCATCGAGCACGCGACGGTCGTCCTTGACGACCGTCGCGTCTGAGAGTTCCAGTATCGGTTCAGTCATCCGTCATTCCAGGGCTTTGCCTCGCAGCCGGGCGGTTGTCCCCCGCTCCGGCAGTCTTCTGACCATCACCATCGCCGCGTTGCGCTGTGGTGCCTGAGCACTTTTATCCTGCATCAGCCGCTCGAGGACCGCTCCCTCGCTGCCGCGCAGCCCGCTGAGAGTTGCATCCATGACGACCGGGTCATCCGCGTAGCGTTCGAGCAATGCCACGGCTGCCGTTTCCCGTGGCCCGCTGGGCAGCGCACCAAGCGAGGCAGCCAGCTGTTGATGCACGGCCGGATCCGAGTCGTCCATCCGTTTCAAGACGGCTGCCTGCATCGGATGATTGGCATCCATCCACCGTTCGGCGATACGGATTGCGGAGATACGCACATCGCGGGACTCGTCCTCCAGCGCCTTCGTCACGGTTGCGGGTTGAATCGCATCAAGGCCATCGAGTGTCCACAGGGCATGCAGACGGGTGCGCGGATCTTTCGCGCGCTCGGCAAGGTTCGCAAGCGCAGTTACCACCACCTTGGCGCCGCGCTCCACCAGCAGCCGCTGCGCCGTGTCGCGCCGCCAGCCGTTCGGATGCGAGAGTGTCTCAACGAGCTCCTCCGGCGACGCGTGCGCCAGCGTCCGTATCGTGTCGAGCCTCGTTGTGTCGTGCATGACCCGATAGATCCGTCCGAAGCCGGCCGGCTGCTCCAGCTTGCGCGCGAAGATCTGATCGCGGAGGTACATCGTGATCGAGATGCGGTGCTCGATGATCCCTCGATACATGTCCGCGATATACAACGCGCCGTCGGGCGCATTGGACAGGTAAACGGGCCGGAAACGCTCATCGGTTGACGCGAGGAACTCGCCGCGGTCGTACGCTTTGCGGGCTCGGAGCGCCGTGCCGTTGTCGGTGAGGATGATCCGGCTGATCAGGTTGGCGGCTGGTTCCGCAACGAACACGTTGCCGTACAGCTCCGCCGGCAAGCGGTCGCCACGGTACACAAGCGGCGCACATACGGAGGTGAACTTCGCCAGCGAGCCGTCTTGGCGATCGATGCCAATCTGGTAGGCTCGGTTGGTTCCCGGATTCGGGCGCACCGGCCAGACGGTGTTCAGCTCGTTGTTGTCGTCCGCAAGACGCTCGTAACTGCCACGCGTACGCACCAGGTTGGGATTTCGCGCGTAGTACGAAGTGGGCACGAGGTCAACGTGAAGCGCCGACTCGTTGGTGTTGCGATAAGTCCGGCCGCTATCGTCCTGGCTCACGCCCCACTCGCCTCGCTCCAGGGTTTTCTGCACTTCGAAGACGCCGTCCTTCAGGCGGAGCTGGATCTCCGACTGCCCGGCCGTATACATCCTGTTGTCGAGGCCCCAGTAGAAGCCGTTCGCGTTGTTTTGGGGATCCCCGTCGAATCGCCCATATTGATTGGTGACGAGCTCCTTCGTGTCCATCCGCAGATCGCCGTTGGTGTCGTGCATCAGCCAGACGTTCGGTGGCTCCCCGACCAGCACGCCGCGGTCGAGAACTTTCAGGGATCGCGCCAGCACCAGACCATCCGCGAAGACTGTCCGCTTGTCCATCCTGCCGTCGCCGTTGGTGTCCTCGAGCACCACGACGCGGCCGATAGGCTCATGCTCGTTCGAACCGGTGATGTTCGCCATGAAACCGGGCATTTCGACGGCCCACAGGCGTCCCTCTGTATCCCAGTCAATCGCGATCGGTTCCTGGACCAGCGGTTCGCTCGCCACCAGTTCCACTCGGTAGCCGGGCGGCATGAAGAACGTCTTCAGCGCTTCTTCCGGCGAAAGCGCAGGAGAACCCTCGGGGATCTTCTGAAGCCCCGGTGGCCAGGGCCGGTTGGCGATGGAGCGTTGAACCCCATGGCCTGTCACAGCAAAGGCTGTCAGAAGAACAACGACGACCGCGTGGAATCTTGAAGCAGACACAGGTTCTACTGGTGCAGAATATCCCGGCATGAGGATAGAACGCCGCGAATTCCTGACGACCTCCAGCCTGGCCCTCCTCGGAATTGCGACGCCGGGTCTCGGGGCGGATCCGATTGACGTTGTCGAGTCAATCGTAGACATCCACCAGCATCTCGGGTACAGCGGCCGCCCCGACGAGGTTCTGCTCACCCACCAGCTGGCGATGGGCGCAACGACGACCATCTTGTTGCCCGCGGGCAGGCCCGTCAGCAGGCCGTCCACGCACGACGGCGTGTCAAACGGCCTTCAGGCGCAGTGCCTCGGCAACGAGGCGTGCCGTGTTTTTGCAAAAACGCACGGAAAGGCCTTCGCCTTCGGCGCCAACGAGGTGCCGGATATCGAAGGAGCCACGGAGGAGATTGAACGCTACCTGAAACGCGGAGGCGTGATCATCGCCGAGCAGAAGTTCGGCGTGGAATGCGATGCTCCGGCGATGCAGAGAATCTACGAACTGGCCCAGGCGCACAGGGTACCGGTGCTGATGCACTGGCAGTTCCAGATGTATAACTACGGATTCGAGCGGTTCTATAAGATGCTCGAAAAATACCCGAGGGTGGTCTTTCTCGGCCACGCCCAGACGTGGTGGGCCAACATCGACAGGAACAACGCCGACCAGACAGTCATGTACCCTAAGGGCCCCGTCACGCCGGGGGGCCTCACCGATCGCTACCTTGGGGACTACCCCAATATGTACGGCGACCTCTCGGCGGGCTCGGGTCTCAACGCGTTGACCCGCGACGAGGATTTCGCGCGCGATTTCCTGAAGCGTCACCAGGACAAGCTCGTTTACGGCAGCGACTGCAATGACCTCGAAGGGTCAGGCCCGAAGTGCCAGGGTGCGCAAACCATTGCCGTGATCCGCCGCCTGGCAGGCAGCAAGGCGA
Source organism: Vicinamibacterales bacterium (assembly GCA_038320555.1). Lineage (GTDB taxonomy): Bacteria > Acidobacteriota > Vicinamibacteria > Vicinamibacterales > 2-12-FULL-66-21 > JALZOC01. The sequence continues at coordinate 13,829 of JBBQEJ010000073.1, forward strand.
TCGAGCGGAAGCTGCTGTACGGGAATGCGAAGAAGTTGTTTCGGGTATGAGGGAGGTGTTGTGAACTCCGTTATCTCCGTCCACCCCGCTATCCCCGCGGCGCGTAGTACCGTTCCACGCACCGGTCGAGCACCCATGACGTCCGCGAGGCGCTCTCACCGGTCGAAGGACACCGTCCTTGCCCCCTGAGCTCGTCCACAATCGTCTGGATGAGCGGCTGGTGCACGTGAGGTGGATTGCGCATGTCGTAGACGCGCCGTTCGGTTCCACGCGTGATGACGACGTCGGTGTCGCTGAAGATCGGTGTCCGCAACTCCCCTTCCGAGCCAACCAACGTGATGACGTCCGTTTTCTCGGTGGCGTTGAAGTTCCAGATTCCCGTGCCGACGGCGTTGCCGTCGAATTCAAACGCAGCCGCCGTGACGTCCTCGGACGTGTACGCCCCGCCGGTGTTGATCGCGAACCCCGAAACATATTTGATCCGCCGCACGAGAAAATCGAGCAGATCGAAGCAATGCGAGGCAAGATCGAAAAACAATCCCCCGCCGCTCTGTGCCGGATCGACGCGCCATCCCGCCGCCTGGCCAGTCAGCAGCGGGGCGGAGAGCTGGACGTGGACGGAAGTCAGGCGCCCGATCGCGTTGTCGCGAAGACAGTCACGAACGGTCAGAAACCGAGGCAGCGCGCGCCGGTAATAAGCCACCCACAACGGCGTCTCAGCTGAATGGAACGCATCGATCATGCGCAGGCACTCCTCGTGATTGAGCGCCATGGGCTTCTCGACGAGGCACGGCTTCCCGGCCGCGGCGACTTTGAGGGCGAGGCTGCAGTGACTGGACGGCGGCGTTGCGACGTAAACAGCGTCAACGTCGGGATCATTGATGAGGTCGTCGACGCGGTCGTAGGCGTGCGGGACGCCGTGCCGGCGTGCATACTCGTGCGCCTTGGCCGCGTCGCGGCGCATGACGGCCACGAGCGCTGACCCGTCAGCCTTCTGGAACCCGGGTCCGCTCTTGACCTCGGTTACGTCGCCGCATCCGATGATGCCCCAGCGAATCGTCGGCATATCGTCGAACGCGCCTAAGCCAGGAGTTTCTTGACCACGTTGCCGTGGACGTCGGTGAGCCGGAATTCGCGCCCCTGGAACTTGTACGTCAACTTCGTGTGGTCGAGCCCCATCAGCTGCAGGATGGTGGCGTGAAGGTCGTGGACCTCGACCGGATCCTCGACGACGTTGTAGCCCAGATCGTCGGTCTGTCCGAGCGTGACGCCCGGCTTGATCCCGCCTCCGGCCATCCAGACCGTGAACGCGCGCGGATGGTGGTCGCGTCCCATCAGCTTGGAGCCGCCCCGCGCCTCGTTCATCGGTGTGCGCCCGAACTCTCCGCCCCAGATGACGAGTGTGGTATCGAGCAAGCCGCGCTGCTTGAGATCGCGGACGAGCGCGGTCGCTGCACGATCGGTTTCGAGGCACAGCTCGGGGACTTTCGTCGCGATATCGGTGCCAACGCTCGCGCCGTGCGTGTCCCATCCACGGTGATAGAGCTGCACGAAGCGGACACCGCGTTCGACGAGACGGCGCGCGAGCAGGCAGTTGTTCGCGAACGACACCTTGCCCGGCTGCGTGCCGTACATCTCGTTGACAGAGGCCGGTTCCTTCGAAATATCGGTGAGCTCGGGAACGCTGCTCTGCATCCGGTACGCCATCTCGTACGACGCAATGCGTGTGTCGATCTCCGGATCGCCGGTTTCGGCGCGTCGCACCCTGTTCAGGTCCGTGACGAGATCGATGGATTCCCGCCGCGCGCCGCCGTCGACGCCGTCAGGATTCGACACGAACAGCACCGGATCGCCCTTCGAGCGGAACTCGACACCCTGATAGACCGTCGGGAGGAATCCACTTCCCCAGCAGGACTTGCCGCCATCGGGCGCATTCTCGCCAGAGAGCAGCACGACAAAGCCGGGCAAATCACGGCTGTCGCTGCCAAGCCCGTACGTGAGCCACGACCCCATGCTCGGCCGGCCGAACACCTGACTGCCGGTATTCATGAAAATCTGGCCGGGCGCGTGATTGAACTGCGTCGTGTGGAGCGAGCGCACGATCGCAATCTCGTCGGCGATGCTCGCAAGATGCGGCAGCAGCTCCGAGAGCTCCGCCCCCGACTTGCCGTACTTCTTGAACGCGAACGGAGATCCGAGCAGCCGCGGCGTTCCCTTGATGAACGCAAACCGCTCGCCCTTCACGAACTCGACCGGGATCTCCTGGCCGTTGTACTTCTGCAGCGCCGGCTTGTTGTCGAACAGATCGATCTGCGTCGGCGCCCCGGCCATGAAGAGATAGATGATGTTCTTCGCCTTGGGTGCAAAGTGCGGCGCCCGCGGCGCAAATGGGCCGTCACCCTGTTGGGCGAAGAGCCTCTCATCGAGCAGCGCCGACAGGGCAACGCCGCCGATGCCAAAACCGGACTGCTTGAAGAAATGCCGGCGTGTAATGGCGCGAAGAGTCCTGGGGTCCATTTATTCCTTTGTGACCGCTTCGTCGAGGTTCAGGAGCGCGTTCGCGACGAGCGTCCACGCCGCCTGTTCGACGGTATCGATGCCCTCGACCGCGTATCCCTTGATCGTGCGCGCGGCCGCATCAGGATCGTTTCGGAACCGTTCGAGCTGCCGCGCATAAGAGGCGAGGATTCGGTCGACCTCATCGGGTTTCGGATTGCGGGTGGCGACGAGACGGAACCCATACGTGGCGCGCTCGGCCGTGCTCGCGTTCGCCCGATCGCGGAGCACACGCGCGGCGAGCGCTCTCGCCGCCTCGAAATACGCCTCGTCGTTGAGGGCGGTCAGCGCCTGGAGCGGCGTGTTGGTACGCACGCGCCGGACCGTCGTGTGCTCACGGCTCGTGGCATCGAACGTCATGAAGCTCGGGTACGTGGCCGATCGCCTGATGAACACGTACAGCCCGCGCCGGTACCGATCTTCTCCTTCGCTCGGCACCCACTTCTCGCTGCTGTATGGGATATCCCAGATCCCATCGGGCTGCGGCGGGAATACGCTGGGGCCGCCGATCTTGTGACTGAGCAGCCCGCTCGCCGTCAAGACCGCGTCACGCACCATCTCCGCCTCCATCCTGAAACGCGGGCCGCGCGCGAGCAGACGGTTATACGGATCGCGCTCCTCGAGCGCAGTTGTCGCGGCCGACGATTGCCGATACGTCGCGGACAGGACGATCAATTTATGAATCGCCTTCGTGTGCCACCCTTGCTGCACGAGCTCCAGCGCGAGCCAGTCGAGCAGTTCCGGATGCGACGGCGGCGTTCCCTGCGTGCCGAAGTCCTCGCTCGTTTCGACGATGCCGTGGCCGAAGAGCTGCTCCCAGGCCCGGTTGACCGCGACGCGGGCGGTCAACGGGTTCTCCTTATCGACGATCCAGTACGCGAATCCGAGGCGGTTCGGCATCTGGTCCTCGGCCAGTGGATGGAGCGCGGCCGGCACGTCCGCGTAGACCCGCTCTCCTTTGTCCATAAAGCTGCCGCGCCGGCGCACGTACGCCGACGGCCGCTCGTACGCCACACGCTCCCGCATCACGAGCGCGGTCGGAATACCGAGCGCCTTGAGATCCTTCTGCAGACCCGCGATTCGGTCGCGCGCCGGCTTCAGGGAAGCCGCGACGGTTCGGTAGAACGCCGCAAGATCCTTGCGTTGCTGCTCCGTGCGATCGGGTGCGGCAATCGCGAGAGTCGGCCGCAGCCTGGCCGGTATCTCGACGACCCGCAACGGTGTGGCGCTTGACGTGACCGACAGCCGGAACCGCCCGAGCGACTGTCCGACGGCGGCACCCCGATATTTGAGACGAATCCGCACCGGCAAGCCTGCCACGGCCGGCACAGGACGATCGAGCGTGAAGACAATCTGCCGGGGCAACCGCGTTTCCTCACGGCTCGCGTCGATCCGCCACCCTCGCGGCGCATACACGTCGCGTGACAGCGTCTTCGGGAAGAACGTGTCGAAGCTGGCGCCGCCGGCGGAGTCGTCTGCTCGAATCGACTTGATCGGCAGGCCGGCGCCGAGCGCCTCGACCTCGAACCCGTTCAACTGGAAATTGCCGTACGGATCCCGGCCCGGGCCGCCTTTTGGCAGGGTTGGATCGGGGAGCGCTTCAAGCCGAACGGCCGTCAGGCGCGGCAATGTGGCCACCGCCTCGATGGTGTACGTCGCCTCTGCGGGATTCGCGCCCGTGGCGAGGACCGCGCCGTCATGCTGCGCCGTCAGGACAGCGTCCCCCGTCGCGGCGAGCGCCTTCGGCGTCAGAACCTTCCATCCCATGGACGACTCGAGCCGCATCGCCTGCTCCCACATCGTCTGGGCTCGCGTGAGTGCAGGCGTCTCGGTTGTGAGCTGCTCGTTGAGCCGATCGATCTCAGCCTGGATCGTCTTCCGTTTCGCCTCCTGCTCCGGTGTCGGCACGTCGATCGTCGGTTCGAAATACCGTGTGCCGTCTCCGAACGACCGCGCGTCGTAGTCGGCGTTCTGGAAAAACGCCATCATGCGGTAGTAGTCCTTCTGGCTGAACGGGTCGTACTTGTGGTTGTGGCACTGCGCGCAGCCGAGCGTGGAGCCGAGCCAGACGGTGGCGGTTGTGTTGACGCGATCGACGAGCATCTCGTAGCGCGATTCCTCTGGATCGACCCCGCCTTCCTCGTTGGTCATGGCGTTACGGTGGAATCCGCTCGCGATGCGTTGCTCTGGCGTCGGATTCGGCAGCATGTCGCCGGCCAATTGCTCGATCGTGAATTGATCGAACGGCATGTCGCGGTTGAGCGCGTCGATCACCCAGTCCCGGTATTTCCACATCACGCGCGGCAGATCCTTCTCGAACCCGTGCGAATCGGCATAGCGCGCGAGATCGAGCCAGGGGCGTGCCCACCGCTCGCCGTAATGCGGCGACGCCAGAAGGCGATCGATGAGCCGCGCGTAGGCCGCGTCCCTGCCGTCCTTGGCGGCGTCGGCAAGAACGTCGTCCACCTCCTGGGGCGATGGCGGCAAGCCGATGAGGTCGAGCGACGCGCGGCGCACGAGGATCTCGAGCGGCGCTTCGGGCGAAGGCGTCAACCCTTCCTTCTCGATTCGCGCCAGCACGAAACGATCGATCGGCGTGCGCACCCAGCCGGCGTTGTGGATCTCTGGCAAGGGCGGACGCACAGGCCGGCGATAGGCCCAGTGCTGTGGAGGCTGGTGATCGGCTTCAGCGGAGGCGGTGGCAGCGGCGCCCGTCTGCGGCCAGACCGCGCCCTGATCGATCCAGGCGCGAATCAGCGCGATCTGGGAGGCCGGCAATGGATCGCCATCCTTCGGCATCCGGTCCTCGCCGTCGAGGCCGAGCAGCCGGCGGACGATCAGGCTCTGCTCGCTGTTGCCAGGGGTGATAATCGCGCCGTTTTCCCCCCCTTTCATCACGCCAGCGCGCGAATCAAGGCGAAGCTGCGCCTTGGTCTTCTTCGGGCCGTGGCATTCGTAACAGATGCCCTGGAGGACCGGCTGGATGTCGCGAACGAAATCGACCTGGGCCACGGTCGTCTGTGGCGCTGCCGCAGGCGTCTGGGCCCGAAGCGAAGCCCACGCGACCGGGATCGCTGTCAGCGCCGCAATCGCGAGACCCTGGAAGTATCGTCTTCTCATCTTCGCCGTAGTTTCGACGCGAACAGAAGCGTAGCAACAGAGTCTGGCAGGATCAAGTAAAGAGCGCGAGATGATCGGCTGCTCAATTTTCGTCGCATGCGTCTGTCTGGAGTCGAGCCAGAATCGACCGAACGTGACTATAATGCGCGTCATTCAGCGCGAAGAACACACGCTCATTCCTGATGAGCATCGGCGCTCGCCCCTCTCGGGTCTCTCGAAGCTTTCGAAGAAGGATGCGTTACCTCATGACTGCACAGACTCGCGTGATTGCTGCGGTACTCCTTGCGGGCGGCGCCATGACTGGCATCGTGCTCGCGCAGGGTGCTGGGACGCCGCCGCCGGCCCAGGCGCCCGCCGCACAGGCTCCCGCCCAACCTGCGCCCGGCCGCGGCGCGGACCCTGGCCAACGGGGAGCTGGCCAGCCAGGTCGCCAGGGTGGCGGAGGCCGCCGGGGAGGGTTCACGCAGTTCACCCGCGAGCTCGCGTCGCAGGACGTGCTGATCCGCGGGAAAGGTCTCTATGAAGCGAATTGCGCCAGTTGCCACGCGGCAGATCTTCGCGGCGGCCCGAAGGGCACCAACCTGCTCCGGTCGGGAATCGCGCTCCGGGATCAGCACGGCGAGCTTGTCGGCGAGGCAGTGGCCAAGCACGACCCGCCAGTGAATCTGGTCCCCGCCGACGCGGTCGCGATCGCGGAATACATCCATGGCGTCCATGCCACCATGAGCGGCCAGGGCAGCCCGCCGGGGCGAAATCCAACAGACGTCGAACTGAACGTTCTTGTGGGTGACGCGAAGGCGGGCGAAGCGGCTTTCGCGTCACTGTGCTCGTCATGTCATTCCGTGACCGGTAACCTCAAAGGCATCGCGTCGAAATTCGAAGACGCGCGAGCGCTCCAGAATGGCTGGGTGGCAGGCTCCACCGCTCCGTTCGCCGGAGGCGGACGCGGAGCGGGGGGCGGCGCCGGCAATCCCGCGACTGTCATGATGGCGGACGGTTCGAAATTGGAAGGCACGCTGGTGCGGAAGGATGACTTTCTCGTCGTCCTCATGCTGCCGGATGGAACGCGCAAGTCGATGGCTCGCAACAACGGCATTCCGAAGGTAGAGGTCAAGGATCCGAGGGAGGCGCACAAGAAGATGGTGCTGCAGCTTGACGATCCGGAAAACAAGAAGATGCACGACGTGACCGCTTACCTGTGGACGATCAAATAGAGGCGCGAGATCAATGAAGAAAACGAAGGAACTGCTGCGTGTCATATCGCTGCTCGTCGGGTCCACGCTTCTCTATGGTCAGGGGCCGACCGGCGGGCTCGATCCCGCCGACATGACCAAGCCTCTCGCGGATCAGTGGACCAGTTACTCCGGCGACCTCAGTGGCAAACGATTCAGTTCGCTGAAGCTCGTCAACACCGGCACCGTCAGGAATCTCAGTCTCAAGTGGGTCTCCAGCCTGGCCACGGCGTGCGGGCCGACCGGCACGCCGCCCGCAGGCGCGGCGGGCGGCCCAGGGGGTTTCGGCGGGCGCGGGGGCGGCGGAGGCCGAGGCGGGGGTGGCGGCCCGGCGGCCCCCATCATCATCGGGGGCCTGGGCACGGGCGAGGCGAACAATTGCAACGCGGCGCGCCTGGGTGGCGGGATTCTGTTCGTCGACGGCGTCATCTACGCGTCGTCGCCAGACAACGTCTACGCGATCGATGCGCGAGACGGGACGCTCTTGTGGCAGTACTACTGGAAGACGCGCGGCGGCACGAGCCTGCAGACGCGCGGTCTGGGCATGTGGCGTAACTACATCTATTTCGAGCTGCACGACGACTGGGTTGTCTGCCTCGACGCCAAAACCGGCAAGGAAGTCTGGAAGCACGAAATCGCCCCGTTCGATCAACAGTACTTCTCGTCGAACGCTCCGATGGTGATCGGGGATCATGTGCTCGTCGGCACCGGCAACGACCTGGATGCACCCGCGTTCCTGAAATCCCTCGATCCGCGCACGGGCACCCTGCAGTGGATCCTCTATTCGACGCCTCAGAATCCGGGCGATCCCGGCCTCGAGACCTGGCCCAGCCTGGATGCGGCCCGCCACGGCAACGGAGCCACCTGGATTCCCGGCTCGTACGATCCGGAAACGCATTTGTACTTATACGGCACCGGAAACCCGACGCCGGCATACACGCAAGGCAGAGGCGATGGCGACAATCTGTTCACCTCGTCGCTCATCGCGGTCAACGTCGATACCGGCAAAATGGCGTGGTATTACCAGACTTCGCCGCACGACACGCATGATTGGGATTCGACCCAGACGCCGGTGCTGGTCGACATCCCGTTCAATGGACGGATGCGCAAGCTGGTCATCACGGCAACCCGCAATGGCTACTTCTTCGTGCTCGACCGGACGAACGGTGAGCATCTCGTGACGACCAAGTTTGGCCTCGTCAACAACTGGGCCTCGGGACTCGACGAGAAGGGGCAGCCGAAACGAAATCCCAATAAGGACGCGACCATCGCCGGATCCCTCGTCAACAGCGATGTGACCAACTATCCGCCGCCAACGTTCTCACCATTGACCGGGCTCTTCTACGTCCACGAACAGAACTCGATGCGCATCAGCTACCTGATGGAGCCTGATCCGCGCGGTTCGATGGGGCTCGGCGGCACGAGCGGTGGAGCAAATCTGTCGTGGGGAACGAATATCGTGGCGATCGATTACAAGACCGGCAAGATCAGTTGGCGCAAGGAAATCAACGGCGGTAGTTCCGGGCTGCTCTCGACCGCGGGCGGCCTGCTCTTCCTGAGCAACGGCCAGAACGTCGAGGCGTGGGAGGCGGCCACGGGCAAGGGCCTGTGGTATTCGCAGATCGGGGGACTGTCCAGTCCGCCGGAGACGTTCATGCTCGATGGCAAACAGCACATGCTCTTCACCGGCGCCGGCGGACTTTACTTGTTCGTTCTGAATTAGGAAGCTTCCGCCGGCGACTACTGAGGACTCGAGTACCCGCCGTCACCGGGTCGCAGTCGTTGAAGGGCTGCTGAGCACGGCCCTGCAGTACTCGACGCATTTGCGAACTTCCTTGACGGCATCCGATCCTTCGGGGATGTCGTATTCGAGCTCGATCGACCCGGGAATCTTCCACTTGTTCTTGCTCACCAGCTGGAGGATCTCCTTGATCGGTGTCTCGCCGGTGCCCCATGCCAGATTGAGCGCGCAGTGCTCAGGCGTCGTGCGATCCTTCAGGTGGAAGCTCCCGATCCGATCGTGGTACTTCTCGAGGAACTGCATCGGGGTTCCGCCGACGTTGCCGGCCGCCACGTAGTGGCCGAAATCGATATTGGCCTTGTTCCCTTTCGACAACGCAAACGCCTTATCGAACGCCGTCATGCTGCCCTGAAGGTGCGTGTGATACGCCGCGTAAATCTTCTTCTTCATCGCGAAGTCGCCGATTCGCTTCAGCTGCGCGTCATCGGTTGGCAATTCGAGCGTGGTGTGACTGCACCCGAGGGCCTCGGCGACGTTGAAGATGTACTCGAACTCCGCATCCGACATGTTCGGATTGAGTTGCTTCCAGGCGTAGATCGTCACGCCGGCGTCGTTGTACATCTTGCGGAGTTTCCTGAACGGCTCCATCGAGACCGTCGTGCGCCACTCTTTCAACTTGTTGGCCTGCTCCTGCTGCGCCGCCTGCTCCTCGGGCGTCATCTCGGCGCGGCCTCCCCCGCGCGCGCCACGGCCAGGACCCACGTCGGCTCTGCCGCCGCCCACGGCTGCCGGCGCGCACGCCGTGCCGTTCCATGACGCCGTCAACGTCGCGGGGTCCGGTCCGGCGCCATCGCCGCGCCGGCCGCCGCCACCTCCCGGTCCCGGGCCCCTGCCGCCGGGCCCACCGCCACGTCCCGGACCGGCGGGCGCGCCGGCAAAACTCTCGACCGGCCCGCCCATCAGCTCGATCCCGCTGATGCCGGAGTCGACGATGTACTTGAGCGTCGCTTCCGCGCTTTGATCGGTCATGCTGCGGTAGCTGTACGTGATGGTGCCGATCTGCACGCCGTTGATCACCGAGTTCGGTTTCGCGGCCTGCGCGAAGGCGCCGAAGATCGACCCGCTGCTCCCGAGCACCGCTGCCGCCGGCAGACCCGCGATCGCAAGCTTTCCGAAATCCCGTCTCGTGCAAGACATGATGTTCTCCTCGGGTTAGCTGAGTGATTCAGGGGCTGTTGCGGTCCGTATAGGGCGAAGGCTGAAAGGCGCAAGGCGGATTGGGACGATCACTGAACCCCAACTGTCTACGAAGTGCCCGTCGCACGGTCCATACGCCCGAAACCTGGCAATCGTTTACGACCTGACCCATTGCGCTGACTGCCGCGCCCGTGGATTGGGGAACGTCGTTCGCTGAATTGAACTCCGTTATCGCTTCCGATGCAGCCACACGCTGTCGGCGAGTGGAGCTGGCGAGCCGTCGACCGACGCTATCGTCACGGACCGCGACTGCTCGAACGGCATCCCGACGGCCACTGTGATGTCGCCGAGCACCGGTCGCGGCTCATTGTGCATGAATACGCCGCCCGGCGCGAGCATTGCGGCGATGTTGCTCATCGCGAACATCAACTGGGTATCGTCGAAATATGGAAGGATATTCGTGGCGATGATGAGATCGAACGGCCGCGTGTTGAGCCGTGCCGTCACGATATCGAGCGGCTCTGCGTCAAGCGTCCGCGCCGCCTCCGCCCGGACGCGCACCGTCTTCGAGAGATGCCCGGGCAGCGCGCTTGCCACGGGCCGCGTATCTCCGATCGATCGCCCGAGCCGGGCAAAGTAATCCCTGTAGTCCGGCGAGAACTGAACCGTTGCGGTTTCCGCGATCCCGCTCACGAGCGTCAGCGACGGCGGAACGCTCCGCGATCGACGCAAGTGATCGACGACGCGCGGATTGATGTCCGCTCCGACAACGGTGAGATCGGTGAGCCGCGAGAGCCCGAGCGACACGAGCGCGTCAATCACCGCCCACGGCTGATAGCTTTCCGGCGGTCCGGCCTCCAGAAGCGAGGTGCGCGGAGCGAGGTCGAGCCCGGGTCCCACGATCAGCAC
>JBBQEJ010000074.1:0-24552 GCA_038320555.1 Vicinamibacterales bacterium
TCCCGAACCGAGTGCTCTACCAGGCTGAGCCACGCCCCGACTCTAAGCGTGAACGGCTATTCTACGTCAACAAGCGGCGCTCGCGCACGCTCCAAATCACCGGCGTGTAAATAATGTCCGAAAATCCGGCTGATTTCGGAGAACCGCGAAGCCGGGCTTCTCAGAAAGGCTGGACCTGGCGACGAGCACCGGATATACAGAAAGCATATGGCGCATCATGCTGGCGAGTCTGAGCGGCCATCATCGGATGTTTCAACCGAAAGGGACAAGGCCGCGCCTGGCAGGGACGATCAGCGCGCTTTTCGGGATCGCCGGCTGGGGACCCTCGAACGCATCTGGCTCAAACGCGGAAAAGGCGGGCCTATGGATGCGGTGGACGCCGCGCTGCTGGACGTTGAGCGGGGGCTTCGTGGCAACGCGAATCGCGGCGGGACGCGGCAGGTGACGATCATCAGCCAGGCGCGATGGGCGGAGCTGATGGACGCGCTCGGGGCCGACCTCTCGCCAGGCGCGCGCCGCGCGAACCTGATGGTCTCCGGCATCGATCTCGAAAACTCGCGCGGCCGCGTGCTGCGCGTCGGGGATGCGCGGCTGAAGATCAACGGTGAAACGCGTCCGTGCGAGCAGATGGAAGAGGCGCACGCGGGGCTGCAGGCGCTGATGCGCGAGCGCTGGGGCGGCGGCGCGTTTGCCGAGGTCCTCGACGGTGGCGAGATCCGCGTCGGCGACGCCGTGGACTGGGAAGTTTCTCGCAGAGCTCGGGGAGTATCTCGCGCGGAGAACGCTGAGCACGCGCCCCTCGGCGTTCTCTGCGATTTCTGCGCGAAACACTCTGCGCTCTCTGCGCGAGATTCTCCCCCGATCTCGGCGCGAGAGGGCCCGATGAAACACACCGGGAAGAAGGACACAACGGCGGACATTTTCGAGACCGTGAGAGCGGTGGGGCTCGCGCTGCCGGGCGTCGAAGCGGGCACGAAGTACGACGGCTCGCCGATGTTGAAGGTGGGCGGCAGCTTTATGGCAAGTCTGGCGATGCACCCTTCGGCGGAGCCTGAGACACTCGTGGTCCGGGCCGACCTCGAGGAACGTGAGTGCCTCATAGAGGACGCGCCCGAGGCCTACTACCTGACCGACTATTATCGAAACCACCCCGTCGTGCTGGTGCGCCTCTCACGACTGGATCGGGATGCGCTGCGCGACCTGCTGTCGATGTCGCGTCGCCTGACCCTGGCCAGACACCGCAACGGCCCTTCAGCATCACGGTTCTGAACCGATGTTACATGCCGCTCGATGGCAGCGGGCTGCTACGATCTCCTTGAGTTCGGATTCATTTCGTCAAGCGAGGAGACAGTCATGGGATTATTCGATGGATTACTCGGTGGCATCGTCGGTGCCGGCATGGTAACGGTCGTCAACGACGTCATAGAGAGGCACGGCGGACTTCAGGGCGTCGTCAGCGAATTCGAACGGAATGGTCTCGGCGCAACGGTCAGGTCATGGGTGGGAACCGGACCCAATCAGCCGATTTCACCCGCCGACGTGCATCGCGCACTCGGTCCCGATCTGCTGCAGCAGCTGTCCGAGAAATCGGGTCTGTCCGTCCAGGATCTGACGGAGAAGCTGTCGCACGTATTGCCACAAGCCGCCGATCGGCTCACGCCGGACGGCGCAATCCCGAAGAGCTAGCGACCGCCTGCCGCAATCAGCGTGAAACGGGCGAATCGAACGGTGTGTTCTCCAGCGCCAGCGATTGAAGCTTCGCCAGCGCGTCGTGGTCGGTCAGGTCAGGCTGCAGCGGCGTGACGGAGACGTAGCCGTCGCGCACCGCCTGATAATCGGAGCGATCGTGCGGCTCCCAGTCGTTCTCCCCTTCTTCGATCCAGTAGTAGGCCTGGCCGCGGGGATCCGTTCGCGGATCAACGATCGTGATGTGGTTGCGCTTTGCCTGAACCGTCAGGCGGAACCCTTTCGGTTTGCCCGCCGGCACGTTGATGTTCAGGAACGTGCGGCCCTCGAGCACGCCACCGCGCAGCACCATCCCCGCGATGGTCGCGGCTGCCGCCGCGGCAGGAGTGAAGTCGTACTTACCGCGCACCCGTTCGACCGAGACGGCGATACTGGGAAGGCCCAGCAGCGATCCCTCGAGCGCGCCCGACACGGTTCCTGAATACGTCACATCGTCGCCGAGGTTGTAACCCTTGTTGATACCCGAGACGACGAGGTCCGGCGCGCTCCCCGACGGCGCATACAACTGGGTCAGCGCGATGTTGACGCAATCGGTCGGCGTGCCGTCGACCTCGTACGCGCGATCGCGCAGGCGCTCCATCCGAAGCGGACGACGGAGCGTCAACGCGTGGCCGATAGCACTGGCTTCGACATGGGGCGCGACGATGGTGACATCTCCAAGAGGAGCCAGTGCGGCGGCCAGAGCGTGGATGCCGTCCGAGTGGACGCCATCGTCATTGGTAACCAGTATTCGTTTCATCAGGAAATTTCGAACTCGACCGGGGAGCGAACGTTGATTATATCAGGCGGCCTCTCGCGCAGAGAGCGGTGAGTGTTTTCGCGCAGAGGCCGCCGAGCACGCAGAGGGGCGCGGAGACTACCGGATCGGCCGCGAATCGATCGGCCGGCTGATCCGGTAGTCCCCGCGCTTCTCCGCGCTCAGCGTTCTCCGCGCGAGATAGTCCCCGATCTCTGCAAGAAACTGTTCCGATTCAACAACTACATTACAGTTGTGGTGGTCCGGCCCGGCGCAAAAGTGTGCAGAAAAGCACAGTCGGATTCCTTCGAGCAGCGGATAATAGAGGCTATGCACAAGGCCCGGCTGTCGTTTTGCTGCGTGCTCGTTGCCGTCGCCGCCCTGGCCCGACCCTGCACAGCGCAAACGGACCCGCCGACTCTCACCGACGCTTATCGCCTCTTCTACAACGCGCACTACGAGGAAGCGGCCGCTCTGGCCCTGGATCTCCGGTCGACAGGCGCGCAGGATCTCGAGAACGACGAAGTTCGGACATCGGCTCTGCTGTTCCAGCTCCGCGGTCTTTTGAACGGACAGGACGCGCGCGAAGGAGACAAAAGCGATAAGGACGAAGCGCTGAAGCGGTGCATCAAATGCGCCGACGTGCTGGCGGCGTTTACAACCGATCTTCACCACGGCCAGGCGCTGGCGCGGGCTGCCCTGAAGATCAAACCCACCGACGAATACGCGCTGTTCTTCCTGGGCAAGCTTGACCTGAACTACGTGTGGCTCCAGCTCGGACTTCTCGGCCACAAGACGGGCTGGGACGAATACTGGGAAGCGCGGAGGTCTCTCGATGCCCTTCTCAAACTGAATCCCGCACACGTGCGGGCGCGCGTCTCCCGCGGCTGGATCGACTACATCGTCAACACGCGGATGCCCTGGGGCACGCGCTGGCTTCTGGGCGGGGGTAACAAGAAGCGCGGCATTGCGGTCGTGCGCGAAGCCGCGACGATGGAGGCGGATTTCTTTACGCGCGCGGAGGCGGAGTTCGCGCTGTGGGACCTGCACGTCCGCGAACGCGATTTCCCCCACGCGACAGAGCTGGCGCAGAAGCTCGCGGTCAGGTTTCCCGACAACAAGGAAGTCGCGCGGTATCTGGCCAGGGGCACCACTTCACGCGCCACGCGCTAGCCACTCGGACAAAGTCACGCCCTTAGTGGCCTGTCTCGGTTGATCTCCGGCGTCGAAAACATCGTGAACAGCAGGCCGGACGCGAGAATGGCCAGGCCGGCGCCGGTCAAAAACGCGGCGTGCGGAGACACGCGGGTCCAGATCGCGCCGAAGAGCAGGCTCGCTGCGAGCGTGCCGACGCCGAGCGCGGCGTTGTAGACACCAAACGCCGTTCCCCGCGCGTGCGCGGGGGCCATGTCCGCCACCCAGGCCTTCTCGTTCCCTTCCGTCAACCCGAAGTACAGCCCATAGGACAGAAAAATCGCGATCACCGCGGCCTTCGTGTCGAAGAACCCGAATCCCGCATACACGAACGCATACCATAGCCAGCCGAGCGCGATCAGGCTGCGCCGGCCGAACCTGTCCGAAAGCGCGCCGCCAACAAGCGACGACACGACCTTCACGACGTGCAACGCAGACCACAAAAGAGGGATCCACACCGTGGCGACGCCCAGATCGCTCAGTCGCAGCAGGAGAAACGCATCGCTCGCATTTCCCAGCGAGAAAAGAAGAATGAGGCCCATCGCTTTGTAGAAAGGCACTCCCAGGTTCTGCAGGGTTCCACCAGGTTCGACAGGGTTCTTCTGGGTTCTTCTGGGTTCTACCGGGTTCTGCGAGGTCCTACCGGACTCGGGCACGCGCAGAATGAAGAGGATGACAATCACCCCGGGAATGATGGTCAGCGTAAAGAGCGTCCTGTAGTCGCCGGGATAGAAGTAGAGAAAGGCCGCCGCGAGCAGCGGACCGGTTACGGCGCCGGCGTGATCCATCGCGCGGTGGAAACCGAAGACTCGACCGCGCGCGTTCGCGGGCGCGAAGTCCGCCAGCATGGCGTCGCGTGGCGCGCCCCGGATACCCTTGCCGAGACGATCGGCAAATCGGATTGCCAGCACCTGCGGCCAGGCTGTCGCCAGCCCGATCAACGGGCGCACGGCCGACGCGAGCCCATAACCTGCGAGCACCAGCTTCTTCGGCGAGTGCCAGCGATCCGCGAGCCAGCCCGAAAGAATCTTGAGCCCGCTGTTGGCGGCTTCTGCGGCCCCTTCGATAATCCCCAGCGACATCGCTCCGGCCCCGAGCACCTGCGTGAGAAACAGCGGCAGCAGCGGGTAGACCATCTCGCTCGCCATATCCGTGAACAGGCTCACCCACCCGAGGAGCCACACGGGTCGTGAGAGACCAAAGCGGGATATTCGGGGATTCTGATCCGGCATCATGAATGCGCGCGGCTCGTACCGCAGGGATCCGAAATCACCGTCGTCGCGGCGACAACCGCAGGAGGGACGTCGCGAGACGCGCGTCGCGGGCGAAGGGTGTGCCGGCGCATCAACAGGATCATATACTCAGGGCTCAGGCTACAAGGTACAGGTCGCGGTCAGGTGTCATTCGACGCGGTTCTCATCGTCGCTTTCGGCGGTCCCCAGGGGACCGCGGACGTGCGGCCGTTCCTTGCGAACGTGCTTCGCGGCCGCCGCGTCGCGCCCGAGCGCGTCGAAGAGGTCGCCCATCATTACGAGCTATTCGACGGCGTGTCGCCCTTGAGCGAGCTGACGATGAGGCAGGCCGATATGCTGCGCGCCCGTCTCCGTGATCGAGGCGTCCCGCTGCCGGTGTATGTCGGCATGCGCAACTGGCACCCGTTCCTCGCCGATACGCTGGCGGAGATGTCGCGCGCGGGCGTCCGGCGCGCGGTCGTCTTCGTCGCCACGGCGCAGCGCAGCTATTCGGGCTGCACGCAGTACCGGGAAAACGTAGAGGCCGCGCGAGCCACACTGCGCGACGGCCGCCTCACGGACGTCGAAGTGGTGTATGTCGGCGACTGGCACACGCATCCCGGGTTCATCGAGGCCAACGCCGATCACGTGCGTGACGCCCTCGAGAGGCTGCCGGCCGCCGTGCGCGATCGCGCGCGGCTCGTCTTCACAGCACACAGCATCCCGGTGTCGATGGCCGAGCGCTATCCGTATCAACGGCAGCTGGAAGAAACGGCTCGGGCGGTCAGCGCGCAGGTGGCCCGGGGCTCCACTTCTCCGTCCCGGGAGTGGGCGCTCGTATATCAAAGCCGTAGCGGCCGGCCGGAGGATCCGTGGCTGGGGCCCGACGTGTGCGATTACCTGCGCGAAGAAGCGGCGCGGGGGCTTCCATCCGCGGTGCTGGCCCCCATCGGCTTTCTGTGCGATCACGTTGAAGTGCTCTACGATCTCGACGTTGAAGCGGTGGCGGTCTGCCGCGAGGCACGTCTTCCGATGGTGCGGGCCAGGTCGGTGAACGATCATCCTCGTTTTGGGGACACGATGGCCGATGTGGTCCTCGAAACCCTCGAACGCTACGCGGCGGGCAGGCCGCTTTCGATCGTGGGGAGCGCAGTGTGATCCGCGCTTCTGCGTGCGTAGTCGTCGCAGCGTCGGTGCTGACCGCGGGATGGCTGGCGCGCTCAGTGCCTCAGGGCTCGACTGCATCAGGCCGGGGATTGACCGCCGTCAGCGGGTTGAAGGTCGGGCACCACACGCTGGACGCGCGGCCGACGGGGTGCACGGTCATTCTCGCGGAGGCCGGCGCGGTCGCCGGCGTTGACGTTCGCGGCAGCGCGCCCGGCACGCGCGAAACGGATCTGCTCAATCCGATCAATCTCGTTCAACAGGTGCATGCGATCGTCTTGTCCGGGGGAAGCGCGTTCGGACTCGCGGCCGCCGACGGCGTGATCAAGTATCTCGAGGAGAAGCGGATCGGGTTTCCGTTTGGCGGCGGTGTCGTGCCGATCGTGCCCGAGGCCGTGCTGTTCGATCTGTCGGTGGGTGACGGCCGGATTCGTCCGGGCGCTGATTGCGGATACGCCGCGGCGCGCGCCGCAACCCCCGACGCGGTCGTCGAAGGCAACGTCGGCGCCGGGGCCGGCGCCACGGTGGGGAAACTGCTGCGAGCCGACCGCGGCATGAAGGGCGGGCTTGGAAGCGCCGCCATCGAGCTGCCGGACGGCCTGGTCGTTGCGGCGCTGGTCGCGGTGAACGCCGCCGGAAACGTCATGGATCCCGCCACCGGGCATTTCATCGCCGGCGGGCGCACCGATGATGGCCACCGCATCGCAGACTTGCGGGCGCTTCTCCGCGCGGCCGTGCAGCCGGCGAGCCAGGCTCTCGAGCACACCACGATCGGCGTCGTGGCGACAAATGCGCCGCTGACCAAGGGACAGGCGACGAAGCTGGCGCAGATGGCCCACGATGGGTACGCCCGCGCGATTTATCCCTCGCATCTGACGGTGGACGGCGATGCGATCTTCGCGCTCTCCACCGGCACACGGCCCGGACGTGCCGATCTCAATCAGCTTGGCGCGCTTGCGGCCGATGCCATGGCCGAGGCGATCGTTCGCGCCGTTCGCGCAGCGACCGGCGTCCCCGGTTACCCTGCGGCCCGGGATCTGAAATAGTTGGCGGGTTCGGCTGCGCTCGTCGTCCTCTTCACGTACTCCACGCTCTTTGTCGCGCTGGGCTTATGGATCGGCCGGCGCGCGCGGGCAGGAGAGTTCTTCATTGCCGGGCGAAGCCTGGGTCCAGGTCTTATCTTCTCAACATTTCTGGCCGCCAACATCGGCGCGAGCTCCACCGTCGGCGCGACATCGCTCGGCTATTCGGAAGGCGTGAGCGCGTGGTGGTGGAACGGTTCGGCCGGCCTCGGATCGCTGGTGCTGGCGTTCTGGGTCGGCCCGCGGATGTGGCGTGAAGCGGTCACGCACGGCGACCTGACCGTCGGCGATTTTCTGGAACGGCGCTACGGCCGCGCGATGCGCGGGCTGGTGGCCTCGCTCATCTGGCTGGGTACGCTGACCATCCTCGCCGCGCAGCTCCTCGGCGTGGCTGCCGTACTGAATGTTGTCGGCGGATTCTCCCTCCTGGCGGGCTGCGCCATCGGCGCGCTCGTGACCGTTTCCTATTTCACCGCCGGCGGGCTCCTCAGTACGGCGTGGGTCAACCTGGTGCAGCTGGTCGTGATCCTCGCGGGTTTTGCCGTCGCGGTTCCTTTCGCGCTGCACGCCGCCGGCGGATTGGACACGGTGACGGCCGCGGCTGGATCACGGGCCGATGTCTGGGCGAGCACGGGTCCGGCATCCGGGTGGCGTCTGCTCTTTCTGCTCGGCCCCGCGTTCATCGTGTCGCCGGGACTGCTGCAGAAGGCGTACGGCGCGCGTGACGAGCGCGCCGTGCGACAGGGTATCGCGTGGAACGGCGTCGGGTTGCTGGTCTTCGCGTGCGCCCCCGCCGCGATCGGTCTGGCGGCACGCGCGCTCTATCCCGCGCTCCTGAAGCCGGATCTGGCCCTGCCGACCATTCTTGCCGATGCGCTGCCGCCGGCGATCGGCATGATCGCTTTGGCCGCCGTGTTCTCCGCCGAGGTGAGCTCGGCTGACGCGGTTCTATTCATGCTCGCAACCTCCGCGTCGCGCGATTTGTATCGTGGCTTCGTGCGGCCCGGCGCCAGCGATGCAGAGGTCCTGCGCGTCGCCCGCCTCGCGGCGGTGGTCGGGAGCCTGTGCGGCGTCGGCGTCGCGATGGTGTACGGCAGCGTGCGCGCGGCCGTCGGCGTCTTCTACGCGATCCTCACCGTGACGTTGTTCGTCCCGATACTTGGCGCCTTGTGTGCCCCCGGCGCCGGCCGCGTCGCAGGACTCGCATCCGTCTTCACGGGCGTGCCGGTGCTGGTCGCGACGCAATACCTGTCGGGAGGCCGAGGCTACGGTGTGCTGTCGCCCGCCCTCGCCGGCGTACTCGCAAGCGCAGCCGCCTTCGCGCTCGCCCACGCTGTCGCTCCTCGACCGACGGCTCCCCTGCTCGATTCCACGCCTTCCGCTGACAAGACCCCACAGGAGAAGGGGAGAAAGGTAGCCAAATGACATTGGGGGTCCGTCGCTTTCGCGCTCTTCGACTGCGCTTGTTTATGGATCAGTGCCTCGCTCGCCCGCGCGTAGCGCGGAGCGCCAGCCCGCGTTTTTCCGAGAAGGATCCGACCGTCTCATCTCCCTTTCTCTCTTCCTCCTGTGAGATCTTTGGAGTGTAAGGCGCGACGAATCATAGCCACCAGATTTAACATTCTTAACGATCGCGTCATGTGAAAATGCCTCGTTCACGTAATACCGGCTTCTCAATCGAGGCTCTATGCGCAATCTCCGCATCGCCGCTGTGTGTGTCTGTTCGTTGTTCATGGTCTCCGACCTTGGCGCGCAGCAGCAGATCATCATCGACAGAACCACGACCGACATGCCGATCCCGTTCCCCGGTATGGGTCCGCGGCAGCCGAAAACCGGGACGGCGCGTCTGCGTGGCCGCGTCATGGCGGCAGAGACCGGCGGGCCCGTCCGGCGTGCGCAGGTGCGCATCTCGAGCCAGGACATCGGATCGAAGACGGCGATCACCGATGCGGAGGGCCGGTTCGAGTTTCGCGATCTGCCGGGGGGCCGGTTCAACGTCTCGGCGACCAAATCAGGCTTCGTCACCGTCCAGTACGGCCAGCTTCGCCCCTTCGAATCCGGGAAAGCCATCGATCTCGTCGACGGACAATTGATGGACAGGGCCGACATCGCGATGCCGCGGGGGGGCGTGATCTCGGGACGGTTGATTGATGAATTCGGCGACCCCATCGCTGACGCTGTCGTGAATGCGATGCGATCGGCCTGGTCGGGCGGCCGCCGGCGGCTGCAGCCGACCGGGCGGACCTCGATGACCAATGACCTCGGGCAGTTCCGGATCTACGGGTTGTCGCCGGGCGACTACTACGTCAGTGCGACGTTCCGGGGCGGGGACATGATGGCGATGGAGATGGCAATGTCCGCCACGATGGGCGGCGGCGCGATGGGCGGCCCGAGCGGCTCGACGCCGAGCTCCGGCTACGCGCCGACGTATTACCCCGGCACGCCCAACGGCGCGGAGGCGCAGAAAATTACGGTGGCGGCCGGCCAGGAGGCGCAAAACACGGACTTCGCGCTGCTGCCGGTGAAGCTGGCGAAGATCAGCGGCACGGTGATCAGCTCCGAAGGAAAGCCGGTCGAGGGCTCGATGATCAACGCACAGTCGCGCAGCGGCGATGCCGCCGGCATGATGATGGCCGGCGCGGCGCGCACCGACAAGAACGGCAATTTCACGCTCACCAACGTCGCGCCCGGCGACTACACGCTGCAGTCGCGAACGCTGACGATTGTGACGTCAGCGGGCGGCGAGAACATCACGTTCTCCGCGCGCATCGGTGGCGGCGAGGGAGCCGACTCGGAGATCGGATCGATGCCGGTGAGCGTGAACGGCGACGATCTCTCGGGGGTGATCCTCGTCACATCGAAGGGGGCGACCGCCACCGGGCACCTGACATTCGAAGGCGGCACGAAACCGAACGCGCTGACGGGCGTCCGCGTGTCGGCGATGCCCCTCGACGCCGAGGGGCCCGCGATGGCGTTTGGCGGTTCCGGCACCGTCAAGGCGGACGGCACCTTCGAGCTGCGCGGCCTGTCCGGCATGCGCCTCGTGCGTGCCGTCAATCTCCCGGCGGGATGGATGCTGAAGGAAGTGCGCGCGAACGGCGCGGACGTCACCGACACTGGCATGGAATTCAAGGCCGGCGAGGCGGTCGCCGGCGTCGATATCGTCCTCACCTCGAAGCTGACGCAGATCAGCGGCACGGTTACCGGCGCGGGCTCGCAGCGGGCGAAGGACTACACGCTCGTCGTGTTCTCGGACGATCCCCAGCGCTGGACGCTCGTGAACAGCCGATTCGTCGCCGGCACCCGGCCCGATCAGGACGGACGATTCCAGGTCAAGAACCTTCCAGCCGGCGGGTACTATGCCATTGCCGTCGAATACCTGGCCCAGGGGGAGTGGAACGATCCGGACGTGCTCGATCGGCTGAAGGCGAACGCGACGAAATTATCGCTCGACGAAGGCGAAACGAAAACGCTCGACCTGAAGATCAAATAGCGGCCACTACGTCCGATCCTCCCCCAGCAGCGCCGCCGCCTCGTCGTCCGCGTCCACGACGGGCCCCTTGCGGCGCGCCTGCAGGTACGCGATCAGGAACGTGATCGCGATCAGACCGAGCGACAGCCACTTCGGCATCTCGTAGTGGATCCAGTTCATCGCACTGGCGTACTCGATCAGGAGCTTCGCGCCGACGAGTGCGATGATGACGAACGCGCCGTCCACGAGCGTCGGGTAGCGCCGCACGATGACGAGCAGCTGCGAGATGACGATCCGCATGGCGACAATCCCCAGCAGCCCGCCGGTGAGGACGACCCATGTCTTCGACGACATGGCAACGGCAACCAGAATCGAGTCCACCGAGAACGCGACGTTGACGAGCTCCACCTTCAGGATGGTGCCCCAAAAGGCGGACATCCCCAGCCACGGCTTTGCGGGCCGCGGCCTGCTGCGTTGCTCTCTGTCCCCGCTCTGGAAGAAATGCTGATAGGTCAAGTACACGAGATAGAGCCCGCCAAGAAGCTTCACCCACGCGAGCCGAATCAGGTACACCGCCAGCAGGGTCGCGACGATACGGAAGGCGAACGCACCGAGCAGGCCGTACCGCAGGGCCATTTTCTGCTGGCGACGCGGCAAGCCGAGGATCATCACCGCCACGACAAGCGCGTTGTCGGCGCTCAGCAGACCTTCGAGGACGACGAGCAGACCGACGGTCAGTAAATCGCTGAGCTGGACGTCCATGCACTGTGACCCGACCTTGACGCGAGTCGTATCAAGGTCTACATTTGGATCGACGCAACTTGCCGATGGAGACGAACCTTTACTTTATCAGCACGGCTGCGCGGCTGCTCCACATGCATCCGCAGACGCTCCGCAAGTACGAGCGGCTGGGTTTAATCTGCCCGTCGCGCACGATCGGCAGCATGCGCGTGTACTCACGCGACGAACTCGATCGGTTGCGGCTCATCAAGCATCTTGTGGACGAGGCCGGGGTCAACCTCGCGGGTGTTCAGCGGCTGCTCTCGATCGCCGAGTCGGTCCAGCGGCTTCGCCCGCTCGTGAATCAGGACCCGGGACGCGCCGACGCCCGCCGCCGCATCGCGCTCGAACTGAAGCGGATTAGTGACATGGTGGGACTATGAGAATTGCTGACTGGCGATTGCTGATTGCTGATTTGTCGTTGATCGATGTGTTCTGTGCCTTGCGTTTGCCTGTGTTCGTCCGTGTCCGCCCGTGCCTTGGGTTTGTCTGTGTTCGTCCGTGTTCGTCTGTGGTTTGTGATTGATGGAATTCAAGGATTACTACCAGACGCTCGGCGTTGCGAAAACCGCGTCGGACAAGGAACTGAAGCAGGCGTACCGGAAGCTCGCCCGCAAGCACCATCCGGACGTCAATCCCGGCGACAAGTCCGCGGAGGCGCGCTTCAAGGAGATCAACGAGGCCTACGAAGTGCTCGGCGATCCGGAGAAGCGGCGCAAGTACGACGAGCTCGGAGCCAACTGGCGGATGTACGAACAGGCCCAGCAGCAGGGCCAGGGCTTCCCGGGCGGAAGCCCGTTTGGCGGCGGCGGCGGCGGCGCGTGGAATATCAACACTGGGGGGCCGGGAGGCGGCTACCGGACGATGACCGAAGAGGAGATGCACGATCTCTTCGGTAACGAGGATCCGTTTTCCGACTTCTTCAAAACGTTCTTCGGGGGGGGCGGCGCGACGCGCGAGGGCGGCCGCGCGCGGCAGGGGCGCGCGCCGCGCACCCAGAAGGGGCGCGACATCGAGCACGAAGTGGAGCTCACGCTCGAAGAGGCGTATCACGGCGCCACGCGCCGCATCTCGATCAAGCAGGGTGGCCACGCGCGAAGCGTGGACGTGCGCATTCCGGTCGGGGTCAAGGACGGATCGCGCGTGCGCGCGGCGGGCGAAGGAGAAGCCGGCGCGAATGGCGGCGCGTCCGGCGATCTGTATCTGCGAGTACGGATCAAGCCGCATCCGGTATTCGAGCGCAAAGGCACCGACCTGCACGCGAAGGTGGCCGTCCCCGTCACGACCGCGGTGCTCGGCGGCGAGGCGCAGGTGCCGACTATCACCGGCTCGGTGCGCCTCAAGATTCCCGAGACGACCCAGAGCGGGCAGGTATTCCGGTTGAAGGGGCACGGCATGCCATCGGTCGGCAAACCCGACGACCGCGGCGATCTCTACGCGACGGTGGAGATCCAGCTCCCCCGCTCGCTGACAAAGGAACAGAGGGAACATTACGAGGCGCTGGCGAAGCTGGAGAAATAGCTTCCAAGCTTCCGGCTTCCAGCTTCCAGCTGGAATAGTCGAGGCGAATGGAGCAGCCGGAGTGCTGGCGCCAAAGTGCTGGAAGCTGTAACTGGAAACTGGAAGCTGATCATGGACATCAACAAGTACACCGAGAAGGCACAACAAGCGATCCTCGCCGCCCAGCAACTGGCCGATCGCGAGGGCCATCCCGAGATCTTGCCGGAGCATCTGCTGCTGACACTCGTCGAGCAGCGCGAGGGCATCGTCCCCGAGATTACGCGGAAGATGAACGCGGATCCGGTGGCGCTCGCCGCGGCGGTTCGCGCCGAGCTGAACAAGCTGCCGAGCGCGCAGGGAGGCTCGCAGCCCGGGCTGTCGGCGCGCCTCCGGAAAGTGACCGACGCGGCCGAATCAGAGGCCGAGCGACTGAAGGACGAGTACGTCAGCACGGAGCATCTGTTCATCGCGATCGCGTCGGAAGGATCGAAGTCGCCATCGGTGCGGCTGCTGGAGCAACGCGGCATCACGAAGGACGCCGTCCTGCAGGCGATGGCCGCCGTCCGCGGATCGCAGCGCGTCACGAGCCAGAATCCAGAGGGCACCTATCAATCGCTCGAGCGGTATGGGCGCGACCTCACGGAGCTCGCGCGCAAAGGCAAGCTCGATCCCGTCATCGGCCGCGACGACGAGATCCGCCGTGTCATTCAGGTGTTGTCCCGCCGCACCAAGAACAACCCGGTGCTCATCGGCGAGCCGGGCGTCGGCAAGACCGCGGTCGTCGAAGGGTTGGCGCAGCGCATCGTCCGCCAGGATGTGCCGGAGGGGTTGAAAAACAAGCGAATCGTCGCGCTCGACATGAGCGCCCTGGTGGCCGGCGCGAAGTACCGCGGCGAATTCGAGGAGCGGCTGAAGGCGGTGTTGAAGGAAGTCGCGGACTCCGCGGGACAGGTCATCCTCTTCATCGATGAACTGCACACGGTCGTCGGCGCCGGAGCCGCCGAAGGATCGATGGACGCCTCGAACATGCTCAAGCCGATGCTGGCCCGCGGCGAGCTGCATACGGTGGGCGCGACGACGCTCGATGAGTACCGGAAATACATCGAGAAGGATGCCGCGCTCGAACGGCGGTTCCAGCCGGTCACGATCGGTGAGCCGACGGTCGAAGACACCATCAGTATCCTGCGCGGCCTTCGCGAGCGCTACGAAATCCATCACGGCGTGAAGTTCAAGGACTCCGCGCTTGTGGCCGCGTCCGTGCTCTCGCACCGCTACATCGCCGACAGGTTCCTGCCGGACAAGGCCATCGATCTCATCGACGAAGCCGCGTCCAAGCTCCGCATGGAGATCGATTCGATGCCGGCGGAGCTCGACGAGGTCGCGCGGCGGATCATGCAGCTCGAGATCGAGCGCGAGGCGCTGCGGAAGGAACGGGACAAGGCCTCGAAGGAGCGCCTCGAAAAGCTCGAAAAGGAGCTGGCGGACCTAAAAGAGGAAAAGGACCGCCTCTCTGCGCACTGGCAGCAGGAAAAGGACGCCATCCAGGGCGCCCGGAAAGTCAGGGAGGAGCTCGAACAGGTCCGGTTGGAAATGCAGCGCGCCCAGCAGGCCGGAGACTATGCGAAAGCGTCGGAGCTGCAGTACGGGAAGCTGCCAGAGCTCGAGCGAAGGCTTCGCGAGGAAGAAGCGCGGCTGGGCGAGCTTCAGCAGGGCCACCGCATGTTGAAGGAAGAGGTCGACGAAGAAGACATCGCGGAGGTGGTCAGCCGCTGGACGCACATCCCCGTCAGCCGGCTCATCGAAGGAGAAATCCAGAAGCTGCTGCGCATGGAGGAACGTCTCCACGCCCGCGTTGTCGGGCAGGACGAAGCGATCAGCGCGGTCGCCAACGCCATGCGCCGCGCCCGCGCCGGGCTGCAGGATCCCAATCGACCGCTCGGGAGCTTTATTTTCATGGGCCCGACCGGCGTCGGCAAAACCGAGCTCGCCCGTGCGCTCGCGGAATTCCTGTTCGACGACGAGCAGGCGATGATCCGGATCGACATGTCCGAGTACCAGGAAAAGCACACCGTCTCGCGGCTGATCGGTGCGCCCCCGGGCTACGTCGGCTACGAGGAGGCCGGTCAGCTGACGGAAGCCGTGAGGCGGCGGCCGTACTCGGTGGTTCTGTTCGACGAAATCGAAAAGGCCCATCCGGAGGTGCTCAACGTCATGCTGCAGCTGCTCGACGACGGGCGGCTGACCGACGGGAAGGGTCGCACGGTCGACTTCAAGAACACCGTCGTCCTCATGACGTCGAACATCGGGAGCCATTTCATTGCGGACGCGGCGTTGCGCGACACGGTCGTCCGTGCGAAGGGCGAGCACCAGCTCGACGAGGGCACACGACGTCAGGTGCTGGACGCCCTGCGCGAGCACTTCCGCCCGGAGTTCCTGAACCGCGTGGACGAAATCATCGTGTTCCACGCGCTGACCCGCGAACAGATGCGAAAGATCATCGACATCCAGCTGCGAGGCCTGATGAAGCGGCTCGAGGATCGCAAGATCCGGGTCGAGCTGACCGATCGCGCCAAGGATCTGCTCATCGCCGAAGGATACGATCCGGCCTACGGCGCGCGTCCCTTGAAGCGCGTCATCCAGCGGCGCGTCCTGGACGCGCTGGCGATGCGGGTGCTGCAGGGAGAGTTCGGGGAAGGCACCGTGGTACGCATCGATGCGCCACGGGGTGAGCTCGATTTCACGAAAGTGACCGAGGCGGTGCATGCGTCGACGTAGGATCGAGTGATGACGGACGAGATCCCAGGCAAGCCAGGTTCGGGTGCCAGGCGCGCAGGCGATCGCAAGCTGACCCCGCGTGGCGGGGTCTCCGCGATGTGGTACGTGCTCGCGCTGTTTTTGCTCGTGGCGCTCGGCCAGGCCCTCTACTTCACGATGCAGGGGGGCGAACTGATCTCCTACAGCGAGTTCAAACAACGTCTCCGTGACGGCCGCGTCCAGGAAGTGTTCGTCTCCGAGGACCGGATCCACGGAGCGATGAAGGATGGCCCGAAGGCTACCCATCCGTTTACGACCGTCCGCATCGAGGATCCCAAGCTGATCGAAGATCTCGAGAAGGTTGGCGTCAAATCCACCGGCGAGGCGCCCAACAAATGGATCGCCGAGGTGGTCGGCTGGATCATTCCTCTCGTGTTCCTGGTCGCCTTGTGGAGCTTTTTCTTCCGGCGCATGGGCAGCGCCGAAGGCGGCGTGATGTCGTTTGCCAGAAGCCGCGCGAAAATCTACGCCGACGACGACGTGAAGGTCCGTTTTGGTGACGTCGCGGGTGTGGACGAAGCGGAAGACGAGCTGCGCGAGATCGTCGAATTTCTGAAGAACCCCAGGAAATACACCACCATCGGGGGGCGGATTCCCAAGGGGGTATTGCTCGTTGGCCCTCCGGGGACGGGCAAGACGCTGCTCGCACGCGCGGTTGCCGGCGAAGCCAAAGTGCCGTTCTTCAGCCTGAGCGGCTCTGAGTTCGTGGAGATGTTCGTCGGCGTCGGCGCGGCGCGCGTGCGCGATCTCTTCGCGCAGGCGGAGGTGAAGGCCCCGTGCATCGTCTTCATCGACGAGCTCGACGCGCTCGGCAAGGTCCGGATCCAGTCGCCGATGGGCAGCCACGAGGAGCGGGAGCAGACGCTCAATCAGCTTCTGGCGGAAATGGACGGCTTCGATGCGCGCAAGGGCGTCATCATCATGGGGGCGACGAATCGGCCGGAAGTGCTCGATCCTGCCCTGCTCCGCCCGGGGCGCTTCGACCGTCAGGTCCTGGTGGACAAGCCGGATGTGCGCGGCCGGGAAGAGATACTGCGCATCCACGTGAAGACGGTGAAGCTGGGGGACGACGTCGATTTGAAGGTCATCGCGGCGCGCACGGCGGGGTTTGCAGGTGCCGACCTGGCGAATCTCGTCAACGAGGCAGCGCTCCTGGCGGCGCGGAAGGACAAGACGGCCGTCGAGATGAAGGATTTCGAGGAGGCGATCGATCGTCTCATCGCGGGTCTGGAGAAGAAGCGCGTCATGAGCGACAAGGAGCGGCGGATCGTGGCGTATCACGAGTCGGGGCACGCGATTGTCGCGAGCGTGCTGCCCGGACTTGACCCGGTGCACAAGATTTCGATTGTGCAGAGAGGATTCGGCGCGCTCGGGTACACCATGCAGCTCCCGCTCGAGGATCGCTACCTGCTGACGCGCGAGGATCTGCTCAGCCAGTTGTCAGTGCTCCTCGCGGGACGCAGTGCCGAGGAGATCGCCTTCGGACGAATCTCGACAGGCGCGCAGAACGATCTCCAGCGAGCGACCGACATCGCGCGGGCGATGGTCACCGAGTTCGGCATGAGCGATCTGCTCGGCGCGGTGAACTACGCCGGCAATCAGCGCCCGGTCTTCATCGAGCCTGGATTCCAGCCCGAACGGGGCAATTATTCGGAGGAAACGGCGCTCAAGATCGACTCCGAAGTGAAGCGCATTCTGACCGACGCCCACAACATGGCGCGGCAGGTCCTGCGCGATCGCCGCGAGACGCTCGACGTGCTGTCGGCACGGCTACTTGAAGTAGAAGTCATCGAAGCCGACGAACTGAAGAAGATCATGGGCTCGCTGCCGCCGAAGGATTCCGGCGGCACGGTGCCGGTTCCAGTGCCCGACCCTGGCATCAGGACAGCCTGAGCCACGGAAGGACACAGAAAAACACGGAGCCGCAGCAGCATACAGAACGACGATGCGCGCTGCACAAAACGGACTATCGTTTCAGTTTTTTACGACACGCAGATTCGCAGGTGGGATGGGCGGCGTGGACGTTCCCACGGAGGACTCGTCCGCGCCGGTATCTGTCGACCCGGCCGGGCGCGAGTCTCCGTCCCAGTCCACACCGGCTGCAGGCAGCGGTAGAGGCACCTGGTTCAGAAGGACCGTTGCCGTCGGCCTCAGATGCAGGTCACCGCCGGCCGGATTCACGAACAGCGCGGCCGCAGCATTCGTGTAGTTGCCGCTCACAGAGCCTGTCGCGCCGTCCCGAGCCATCACGTTGCCGTCGAGGACGTTGTTGGCGATTACGACGCCCGTTGTGTGCGGAAACCGATACTCGATGGGGTTCGCGTAGGTTCGCGAAATCAGGATCGTGTTGTGCAGCACTTGAGTTCCGGGCGAGTCGGCGACGTACACGGCAGAGTCGCCGGGCACGTCGCGATAGATGAAGTTATTCCTGACGATCCCGCCGGTATGGTCGTTGGGCGTTCGCTCGATCAGCCCGAGCGCGATCTCACGCTGGCAATTGATGAACGTGTTTCCGTCGACCAGCGTGTTGGTCGAGGCGTTCCACATCAGGATCGCCGGGCCCGCGAGCTGACCCTGCGGCGCGCGCACGTTTCGAAACAGGTTGTGCCGGATGATCCAGTTGTCGCCGGTGTGCACGTCGACGCCGTTCGTGTAGTCATCCCGGCTCGTCGTGTCGTACTCGATGACCGAGTATTCCACGATCCCGTTATCCACGCCCCCGCCCGCGCCGTCAGGGTTCGCCTTGATGAACTGTTCCCCGGCGTTCACGAGCCGCACGTTGTGGATGAGCGGCGACTGCGCGCCGGCGTTCAGCATGATCGCGTGGTAGTAAACATCGCGAATGGTCAGGTTGGCGATCGTGACGCCCCGTACGTCGCCACCCACCCAGATCCCAAACGGCACGCCGCCGTCGCTCGGTGCGCTCATCCCTTTTCCGATCAGAACGACGTCGTCACGGTTTCCTGTCGCGCCGCGGATACCGACGTTCGTGAAGCTGCCATTGACATAGAGCGTCGTCTCGAGATTGTACGTGCCGGGGCCAATGACGATCGTGGTGTTTGAGGCGAGGGCGGCCACCGCGTTCTGAAGTTGCGCGACGGTGGCGACGTTGACAACCGCCCCGCTGGGTGGCGGCAACGGTCGGGGCGGCACAGCCGGACCGGCAACGGCCGCGCCGCTGGACACTGCAAGAGAGACCAGCAGCAGGGACGCGCGGATCATCCACGGTTCAATCATTGAGCAGGCCACAGACGAACACAGAAGGACACGGACACAGACCTCAGCAACACGGACAGGAACCTCACAGCCCCACACTTGGATCGGTTTGAAGGTGGTCCCGGAAGCAAAGCGGCTGCCAGCCCCGACCCTTGTGTTGACGGATCAGCGGCAAGGCGTCAACCCTCGGATCTGTTGGCGCACTGACGGTTTTGGGAGTGAACCGCGGAATTCTCCGCAGTGGACGGAGCGCGCTACGGGTGTGGGGCCATCTCGGTCAGCCCATTTTCTGCATCGACGCGAGGAAGTCCTGGTTGGACTTCGTCTTCCCCATCTTGTCGAGCAGCAGTTCCATGGCCTCGACGGCCGAGAGCGGAGCGAGGACCTTTCGGAGCACCCAGACGCGGTTGAGATCCTCGCGCGGGAGGAGCAGTTCTTCCTTGCGTGTCCCGCTCTTCTGCATGTCGATCGACGGGAACACGCGTTTGTCGGTGAGCTTCCGGTCGAGATGAATCTCCATGTTGCCGGTGCCCTTGAACTCCTCGAAGATCACATCGTCCATGCGCGAGCCCGTATCGATGAGCGCGGTTGCGATGATCGTCAGCGATCCTCCCTCCTCGATGTTACGTGCGGCGCCGAAGAAGCGCTTCGGCTTCTGGAGCGCGTTCGAGTCGAGACCGCCCGAGAGGACCTTGCCGGACGGTGGAATCACCGAGTTGTAGGCGCGCGCAAGCCGCGTGATCGAGTCGAGCAGGATCAGGACGTCCTTCTTGTGCTCGACCAGGCGCTTGGCTTTCTCGATCACCATCTCGGCTACTTGCACGTGGCGTTGTGCAGGCTCGTCGAAGGTTGACGAGATCACTTCGCCGTTGACCGAGCGCTGCATGTCCGTGACTTCTTCCGGACGCTCGTCGATCAGCAGGACAATCAGAAATACTTCGGGATGGTTCTTCGCCACTGACTGCGCGATGCTCTGGAGCAGCATCGTCTTGCCGGTGCGCGGCGGCGCGACGATCAGGCCGCGCTGGCCCTTCCCGATCGGCGCCATCAGGTCCATCACGCGGCCCGAGAGCTGATCGGGAGTCGTTTCCAGAATGAACCGCTCCTGCGGGTAGAGCGGCGTCAGGTTTTCGAAGAACAGCTTGTCGCGGGCCTGCTCGGGCGATTCGAAGTTGACCGCTTCGACCTTGATGAGCGCGAAATACCGCTCCCCTTCCTTCGGCGGGCGAATTTGCCCCGACACGGTGTCGCCCGTCTGCAGGTCGAACTTGCGAATCTGGGAGGGGGAAACGTAGATGTCGTCCGGGCCCGGAAGGTAGTTGTAGTCGGGCGCGCGAAGGAACCCGAAGCCGTCGGGCAGCACCTCGAGGACACCTTCCGAGAAGATGAAGCCACTCTGTTCCGTCTGCGCCTTGAGGATTTGGAAAATGAGCTCCTGCTTGCGCATGCCGGTCGCGCCGGCAACGTTCAGGTCCTTGGCGATCTGCGTGAGCTGCTGGATGCTTTTGTCCTTCAGATCGGTGATGTTGAGTCCGCGTGCGCGCCTGGCGTCGTCATTGCCTCTCGGCGGGGTCGCATCGCCTCGCGGCGGCGCCGCCGGCGCGTCGCTGCTTCGCGAGGCCGCGGTCGCCTCATTGCCCCGCGAGGCCGCCTCGTTGCCCCTCGGTGTGACTACCGCTTCGTTGCCCCGCGCCGTGGCCGTTGCCTCGCCGCCGTGCGGCGGAGCTGGGGCGTCGAGTGGTTGCTCGGCGGGTGGCTGTTCGCCGTTGGTCTGTTCGGGCATGTCGTTCTCGACGATGGGCTGACGCCCGGAGCTGCGTTTGTTCGATGGCATGAGACTACTAGCGCTGTCGCTTGGTTGAAAAGGTTTCCGTTTGTGCTACAGGTTGACGTTGTTGCTTCGGTGCGGAGCGGGGTGAACGATCAGCAGGCTCCGCAGCTACGGCGGATTTTATGGAAGTGTTTTGCTCTGAGGAGTATAGGCAGGCGCTGCGCTGCTGTCAACAGCCCGCCTCGAGACGGTCAATACGGGCTCTCCCCTATGGCGAGGATGCTGCAAGCCTGAATCGTCTTCAGTCCCAGCTCGCGGGCCCTGGCGAGGACCTGGTCTCCGTCGGCGCCAGGATTGAGCCACACTTCGGGCACTCCCTTGGCCGCAAGCTGTTCCATCACCAGGACGCCCACGCCCGGGGGCACATAAACCGTGGCCATATCGATCGGACCGGGGACGTCGAGCACGGTTGCGTAGGTCCTGTGCCCTTCGACCTCCCGCTCATTCGGGTTGATCGCAAGGACGGTGAATCCTTGACGTTCGAACGCCCGAAGCGCTCTGTTGCCAAACTTGTTCCGGTTGCTCGACGCACCGATGATGGCCACCGTTTTCGACATGGCTTGATTGTACTGGGCTCAGGGCTCAGGGCTTAGGGCAGGTCGGCTCAGGGCTCAGGATAACTTGCCTCGGACCAGCCAGTCCTGCGCCCTGCGTCGTACAATGAGTCATGGCTTCGCTGGCGGACGTTCTCGAAGTTCGAACGGCAGAGGCGGCGCCGGAGCTCGTCGAGCCGATTTCCAACAACCGGCTGCGCTGTTACGCGTGCGGACACGAATGTCCCATCCCCGACGGCGCGGTGGGGGTTTGCAAAGTCCGGTTCAACCGCGGCGGGCACCTGCGCGTGCCCTGGGGGTACGTCGGCGGCATCCAATGCGATCCGATCGAGAAGAAGCCGTTCTTTCACGCACGGCCGGGTGCGCTTGCGTTCAGCTTCGGGATGCTGGGGTGCGACCTGCACTGCTCCTATTGCCAGAACTGGGTGACGTCGCAGGCGCTCAGGGATCCGCAGGCGATTGCGGCGCCGATCGAGGCATCCCCCCCGGCCCTCGTGGCTGAAGCGACGAGGCTTGGCGCGCAGGTTGTCGTCAGCACCTACAACGAGCCGCTCATTACGAGCGAATGGGCGGTTGAGATTTTCAAGACAGCGCGCGGCGCGGGACTCCTGACTGCCTACGTCTCGAACGGCAACGGCACACCGCGCGTGCTCGAGTACATCCGGCCGTGGGTGGATCTCTACAAGGTCGATCTGAAAGGCTTCGACGACAGGCATTATCGGCAGCTCGGCGGCCGCATCGAGCCCATTCTTTCCACGATCCGCGCGCTGCACGACATGGGGATCTGGCTCGAGATCGTCACGCTGTTGATTCCCGGGTTCAACGATTCACCCGACGAAATCGAACGTCTGACTGCGTTCATCGCCGGCGTCTCTTCCGACATTCCGTGGCACGTGACCGCGTTTCACAAGGACTACCGGATGAACGATCCGGAGAACACGACGCCGGAAATGCTCATGACGGCTGCGGCGACCGGCGTCCGCAACGGGCTGCGCTACGTGTACGCCGGAAACCTGCCGGGCCGCGTCGGCGATTTCGAGCACACGCGCTGCCACAGCTGCCACGCGCTGCTGGTCGAGCGCTTCGGGTACTTCATTCAGCAGTACCGCTTGACACCCGACGGCGCCTGTCCTGAGTGCGGCACGAAGATTCCCGGCCGATGGGGCACGGCTTTCGCCGGCCAGATCACGTCCACGCCGTTTCTGCCTGGGAGCAGGAGGTTTAGAGTCCTGTAGATGAGAAGAGAATTGCTGAGTGTTGATTGTTGATTGCTGATTTATTTCTGATTGTCGATTTCTCAATCAGCCATCAGCCATCAGCCATCAGCCATTCTGTCCAGTCTACTTGGCCTGGGTGAGCGCGGAGTCGAGGGCGGCTTTGAATTCAGGATAGGGTTTCGCCCCGTACACGGCACTCACAACCTTCATCGGCGAGCCGGGTGCGGGCGTCAGTCCGATCAGCACCAGGGGCGTGCCTTCGACCCCGAGCTGCTGCATGCGGGCGATGCTTTCACGAATCGCCGGGGCGTGCGCCCCGCCATTGCCGCCGTTCAGGCATGCGTCGAACTTCTTCGTG
Source organism: Vicinamibacterales bacterium (assembly GCA_038320555.1). Taxonomy (GTDB): domain Bacteria; phylum Acidobacteriota; class Vicinamibacteria; order Vicinamibacterales; family 2-12-FULL-66-21; genus JALZOC01. The sequence continues at coordinate 22,897 of JBBQEJ010000074.1, forward strand.
TCCACGCCGAGTGAATCCGCGCTGGCGGTCAACTGCGACGCCTCGCGAGCCGGCGAGTTCGTGAACAGCAGATCGTGCATCTGCCAGTACTTGCCTTGATCGCCGGCACACGCAGCCGCTTCGTGCGATTTGAACGAGTCGGGATGAAGCTGCGCGATGGGGTAATCCACGAAGACGTACCTGACCTTGCCCGTGTTCACATACTCCGCCATCAACCGCGGCATCGTCTGCAGCGTTTGCCGCCGGCAGAACGGGCAATGGTAGTCGGACACTTCCACGAGCGTGACCTTCGCGGTGGCTTCACCCTTGGCGGGCTCGTTACTGAGAGGGATCGTCTTGTTGACGAAGGACTCCTCGCCGGGCTGCGCCTGCGCGCGCGGCTGCGACAGACTCTGAAGAAGCGTCTTGATCATCTGAAGATCGCGCTCCATGGCGGTCTGCTGAGCCTTGAGCGCCTGCACCTCGCGCTTGAGGGCGGCCAGCTCGTCGCTCTGGCTTTGCGGGGGCGAAAGGGAGAGGAGCGCGAGCACGATCACGCTCGTGAGTTTCAAAAGCATGGACAGTCAATTCTATCAGAGATAGCGGGAGAGTTCCCTCTGACTCGGCCGTTCTCCCGCCCATCTCCCGCGGCCTGTTAGAAGATCTTGCCAGGATTCAGGATGCCGTCGGGATCGAATGCCTTCTTGACGCGTTTCATCAGCGCGATCTCGTCCGCCGATAACTCGAGCGGCAGAAACGGGGCCTTCGCGAAACCGATGCCGTGCTCGCCGCTGATGGAGCCCTCGAGCGCCACCACACCGGCAAAGAGCATTTCTTCCGCTTCGTGCGCGCGCGCGATCGCGTCTGCATCGTCCTTGTCGACCATGATGTTGACGTGAATGTTGCCGTCTCCCGCATGGCCGAAGCACGGGATGCGGAGCCGGAAGTGCTCGCGTATCTCGCGGACGAGCGCGAAGAGCTCCGGTATGCGGCCTTTTGGCACGACGACGTCGTGGTTGAATTTCAAAGAGGCGATCATTTTCAGCGACAGCGAGAGCTCGCGGCGCACGCGCCACAGTTCCTGCCGCTCCGTCTCGTTCTGTGCGCGGAGCACTTCGGTCGCGCCCGCCGCGCGGCACGCGTCCTCGACGCGGGCGGCTTCTTCCCGGATGGCTTCGGCGATGCCGTCGACTTCGATCAGCAGGAGCGCCGCCGTGCCCTCCGGCGCGAGCGAACGGACGTTCAGGTTGCGCGCCACGGCTTCGAGCGAATCGCCGTCAATGAGCTCCAGCGCCGCGGGCACGACGCGCGCGCGGATGATGTTGTTCACGGCTGCGACCGACGACTCGACGTCGGGAAACGTCGCCCGAAGCGTCGTCTGCCGCGGAGGTTTCGGCACGAGTCTCAGAATGATTTTGGTCATGATCGCGAGCGTGCCCTCGGAGCCGACGAGCAGCTGCGTCAAGTCGTACCCGACGACACTCTTCACGGCCTTGCCGCCCGTGTGGATGATTTCACCGGTCGGCAGTACGGCCTCGAGGCCCAGCACGTAGCGCTTGGTCGTGCCGTACTTGAACGCGCGAGGCCCGCCGGCGCACTCGGCCACGTTGCCGCCGATGACCGATTGCCGGAGCGAGGCTGGATCGGGTGGATAGAACAGCCCCACCTTCTCGACGG
>JBBQEJ010000075.1:0-24411 GCA_038320555.1 Vicinamibacterales bacterium
TGCATCGCCGATCACCGGGTGCAAGTCACGGACTTCCGCACCGAGCGCTCCACACTCGAAGATGTGTTCCTGAAGCTCACAGGGCACTCGATTCGGAACTGAGGCTGCCGGAACATGCTGCGTGGACTCTGGAAACTGACCTGGCTCGAGATCAAGATCTTCGTACGGGAGCCGCTGGGGGTGATCGGAACAGTCGGTATCCCGGTATTGGTGTTCGTGGTCCTCGGCCGGATATTCGGCGGGCGCGTCGGACCGGGGTCGCATCCCCCGAGCCTGGTCACGGTCGATCTACCGATCCTCGTCTCGATTCTCATGGCGCTGAGCGCCGTGCTGTCGCTTGTGACGATCATCTCGATCTATCGCGAGGGAAAAATCCTGAAGCGCCTGCGGGCTACCCCCCTGCGGCCCCACACCATCCTGACGGCCCACGTGATCGTGAAGTTGCTGTTCACCGCCATCACGCTGGCGGCGATGATGGCGGCAGGACGACGCTACTATCCGGCGGGCATCGACGCGCCGTTCGTGTCGTTCGGACTGGCGTTGCTCTTCACGACGCTGAGTATCGTATCGATGGGATTCCTCATTGCCAGCATCGTTCCGACGGCGCGCTTCGCACAGCCGATTGGCACGATGATCCTTTATCCCATGCTCGGTCTATCAGGCCTGTTCGCTCCCGTTGACGCTCTGCCGCCGGCGCTGCAGGCGGTGGCGCAGGTTCTGCCGCTGACGTACGCCGTGTCGCTGCTGAGAGGTATCTGGCGCGGAGAGGGATGGACCGCTCATACCGGGGACGTCGTGGCTCTGACGCTCGTGTTCCTGATCTGCACGGCAATCTCCGCGAAAGCTTTCCGCTGGGAGTAACGGCAGCTCGTCACGAAATCGGAAATGGCAGTTGGGCGGCTTTATTCTGGCAACGTTGGCAGTGCGGCGCCCGTCTAAGCGATCGTGGAAAACCCATTTGCCGCCATCCGCTACGCCACTCGTCAGTTCCGGCAGTCGCCGGTGTTCACCGCGACCGCCATTCTTACGCTCGCGCTGGGAATAGGGGGAACCACTGCGATCTTCACCCTGATCCACGCGGTCATGCTGCGCTCCCTGCCGGTCGCTGATCCCGCAGCTCTGTACCGCATCGGCGATGGGGACGACTGCTGCGTGGAAGGGGGACCCCAGGACCGCTGGGGCATGTTCTCCTTTCCGCTGTTTGAGCGGCTGAAAGCCGCGGCGCCGGAGTTCGAGCAGGTGGCCGCGTTTCAGGCCGGTGGCGCTCGTGTGAGCGTCCGGCGTGCCGGGGTCGATGCCGCTGCAAGGCCGCTGCGATCCGAGTTCGTGACGGGGAACTACTTCTCCGCGCTCGGTGTCGGCGCTTTCGGCGGCCGCGTCCTCACCGAGAACGACGATCAGCCATCGGCCCCGCCGGTCGCGGTGCTGAGTCATCATGCGTGGCAAATCGTCTACGGGGGCGACGCGTCAGTTGTCGGCTCGACTTTTGTCGTGGAGGGCCATCCCTTCACGGTGATCGGTGTCGGACCGCAGGGATTCTTCGGGGACACACTCCGCGGCGATCCGCCGGACCTCTGGATTCCGCTGCAGCAGGAGCCGCTCATCGACGGGGACAGCGCGCTGCTGCGTCAGCCGGTTTCGGCATGGCTCCGCGTGATCGGCCGCTTGCGTCCGGGAGGCTCGGTTGACGGCATGGCATTGCGCCTCACGGGCATCCTGCGGCAATGGATGCAGTACGAGTCCGGATACCCGTCCAACTGGATGCCCGACGTGATTCGGCTGCTGCCCAAGCAGACGATCGCGGTCGTTCCCGCCGGGGCCGGTGTCGGCGTGATGAAAGAAGAGTACGGACGAAGCCTGCAGATCCTGCTGGCGGTTTGCGGACTCGTGCTGTTGATCGCGTGCGCGAACGTCGCGAACCTGCTGCTCGCGCGCGCGGTGGCGCGTCGCACGCAAACGGCCGTGCGGCTGGCCATCGGCGCGACGCGGCGGCAAATCGTCGCCCAGGCGCTCGTTGAAAGCGTGCTCCTCGCGGTGGCCGGCGGAATCGCGGGCCTGCTGGTCGCCATGGGTGCCGCGCGGCTGCTTCTCGCGCTGGCTTTTTCTGATTCGCAGTTCCTGCCGATCAGCACACTGCCGTCGGTCCTGGTCCTCGCATTCGCGTTTGGGCTGGCGCTGGTAACGGGCATCGTCTTCGGCGCCGCGCCGGCGTGGTTCGCAACGCGCACCGACCCGGTGGATGCATTACGCGGGTCGGGCCGCAGCACCGCTGATCACTCGTCATTTGCGCGGACGGCGCTCCTGATCGTGCAGGCGACGCTCTCCGTCGTGCTCGTCGCCGGCGCCACGATGCTGGCGCGAAGCCTGAACAGGCTCGAACACCAGGACTTCGGATATCAAGTACAGGGCCGCGTGCTCGTGTCCTTGAATCGCCCGCCGGCGGGTTATACGCAGCCGAAACTGGCCGCGCTGTATCGCGAGATCGAGGATCGGCTCAATCGCCTGGCCGGCGTGCAGGGTTCGGGCCTCGCGTTGTACAACCCGCTCACCGACAACTGGGGTGAGCTGATTCTGGTTTCCGGACATCCGGCGCCAAAATTGAACGAACAGGCGGGCGCGTCGTGGGACCGCGTGAGCGCCAACTACCTGCAGAACCTTGGCATGCCGATGCTGCGAGGACGCGGGTTCACGACAGCGGATAACGAACACTCCGCACCGGTCGCCATCGTCAACGAGTCGTTCGTCAAGCGCTTCTTCAAGAGCGACGAAGACCCGCTCGGCCAGCACTTCGGGCTCGATCTGCCGGAGAATGCCGGCACGTTCAACATCGTCGGCGTCGTGCGTGACGCGAAGTTTGCGGGATTCGCCTTGAGCAGACCGGCGCGGCCGATGTTCTACGTGCCGCTCGCGCAGTACGTGGAGTACCCGAACGACCTGATGAAGCGTATCGAGGTGCAGTCGCACTTTGTTCGCGGCATCATGTTGGTGACAAACGTGGCACCAGGCGTGCTCGAGCCCGTCATCGCCAAGGCGCTATCAGAGGTCGATCCCAATCTGACCATCACCAGCGTGCGGACCATGCAACAACAGGTAGCGCTGTCGTTCGATCAGGAACGCTCGGTTGCGAGCCTTGCCGGCCTGTTCGGGGTCGTCGCACTGGTGTTGGCAGCGGTCGGCCTGTACGGCGTGACGGCCTACACGGTCGCGCAGCGAACCAACGAGATCGGCATCCGCATGGCGCTTGGCGCCGGTCGCGGCAATGTGGTCAACCTGATCCTGCGCGGCGCTTTCCTGCGCGTCGTGGCGGGATTGATCCTGGGCTTGCCACTGGCCATCGGCGCCGGACGCCTGATCGCGGCGCAGCTCTACGGTGTATCGTTCTGGGATCCGTTCGCGCTGACCGTTGCCGCAACTTCGCTCGCCACGTGCGCGTTGTTCGCCGCGCTCATCCCCGCGAGCCGCGCAGCGTCGATGTCGCCGACGCGTGCGCTGCGGACGGAATAAAGCGCGCGGCGAAAATGCGAGAATCCCGCGCACCGATCGGATTCAAAATCGGTTAGCGAACGACGAAGCGCTCCTCGTGCAGCAAGACTCCGTCCTTGGTTCTGAGCTCCACCCTCCAGTTACCGCCGCCCCGATTGTCAACGGTCTGGCGGCTATACGTGCGGTAGCCGGCCGTGGTGTTGGCGCGAATCGGGAGTTCCACCGCCTGGCGCAGGCGGTCGTCGCGATACCACCGATGTTGAATGGTTGTCGCCGTCGGAGATTTGAGCCGGGTGTAGAAGACCAGCGGGCCTTGACCGACCGGAGGGGTTGGAGGAACGCAGTGCCAATCGCCGGACGAGCTGTGTCCACCGGTTGAGAAATCCTTGCAGAGTTGCGCGGTGGCCACCAATGGCAGCTTTGGTGACGCTGCCTTCTCGTCGGCCGCGGTCGGCAAAGAGGACGATTCCCTAGGCGACCGGCCGGCGGACGGCGTCGAGGACGGGCCGGTCTTCGGTTCCGCACCGAGTGCACTCCCTCCTCTATCAGTTCCAGACTCTTTGGCTGCGTCCGTGGCAATCGGGACAGACGGCGGTGACGCTGCTGTCGCCGCCGGGCTCGGGGAGACGGTCGGGCTTGCTGGTGACGATCCCACATTATGGTTCGAGCGGAGCCACGTGGCGGTCGCAGTCGTCAGAAGTAGTCCGCCAACAAGCACGGCGCCGATCGCGAGTGGGCGGGACGATCTCCTGGATTCGACTGGCGATTCTTCGTACGACAACCTCAATTCGGCCGGTCGCGATTCTTCGCGCGACGTGGGCTCCGCTGAACGCTGGTCGGAATCTGTTGCGGCCGCATCCCTGACATCAGCGATGGCCGACGCACCTGGATCCACGCTGGGGCTCACCGCCGGTGCGCGCACCAAAATGGGCTCCGGCAAATCGACTGGCTTTCCTCGAGTTGCACAAAAGTCCTCGAGGTTCTTTCGACTCGTGGCCACGAAGGGATGATCTGGTTCCAGGACGGCCGACGCGATCGCGGAGGCCCTTCGAAAGCAGTTCTCGGCATCCGCGGGCTTCTCGGTGATCTCGCAGACGACGCCGAGGTTGTTCAGCGTGTTGGCGAGATCCGGATGAAGTGGGCCGAGGCTGGCCTCCTGCAGAAGAGCAGCCTCGCGGAGAAGCTGTTCAGCGGACGCGTAATCACCAGCAGCAGCCGCCTGTTCCGCCGCATCGTTGACGGATTGAGGTTCGCGCGTTTCCGGCATGGATTCCCCCGTGCGGAGAGCTTGGGCGCGAGACTATGGTTCGGACCGGCATCATTGTAGAACAGCGCGTCCCCAAAGCGGCTGTGAACCTCAGCCAGATCAGTCGGCGTTCTCCGCGATCCGAGCCTTTACAAGCTTCCGCACGAGAGCCGCCGGTAGCGGCTTGTCCGCTTGAAAGCGGATGGTCCCCTTGCTGGTGTCGTAGTCCTCGAGCTCTTTACTATGGGCTGCCACCGTCGAGGCGCTCATGGGGTAGAAGGCGCAGTGGTTCGCGGTCGCGCCAAATGCCACGAGCATTCCGTTCAGACGGTAAGCGGGAAGCTCGTAGCTGATGCACTCTTCAGCACCCGGCGCGGCGGCCCGGATGGTCTTTCGAAGTCTCTGAAGCGCGACTCGCTTGTCATCGCTCACGCGTGCAAGGTATTCCTCAACGGTCCTGACCTTGGTCATTGGTTTGGATGCCATCGTTTGTACTCCAGGCAACAGTCCCAGGACTTGCGCGTGGGCCGCGAGTGGCTCGCGGCCCACATTGAAATGATCATCGCGCTGCAGAATCAGCCCCCGAGCGCCTTGCCGGTTTCGAGGAGCGTCTTCAGATCGCTGAGGATGAAGCTCCACCCGCCGCCTGCCTCCCGGATCTTGCCAGACACCTGCGCTGCCGTCTTCGGCGCGCCGCCGAGCTCGTGCGTGACGGTCAACGACGTCACGCCACCGGGGCCCGGCTCGATTTCCCATGTGAGGCGCTTGAACCCTTCGGCCGCCATCTCCGGATCCCAGAGGGCACGCCACGTCTGAACCAGCTTTCGCGGTGGGGTTGATTCGACGACTTCACCGTCGACGACGACGTCGGGGCCGCCGTGCGCTTTCATCTCCTTGCTGGCGAACCCGGTATGCGCCGCCCGGACGCAGCTCATACTCGGCGCGGCTCCCGTAGCCGTACTTATAGTTCCACTCCGGATTCGTGATGGCGTTCCAGATTGCCTCGGGCGTCGCCTTGATGAACACCCGGTAGACCTCGGTCTCCTCACTCTTGTTCGTACTCGTGCTGGTTGTCATCGTCTTTTCCTCTCCAGTTGTGTCTTGAGATCCGCAAGCGCCGAGACGCGGCGCTCGGTGTACTTGTCGATCCAGCGGTGGTGGAGCAGCCGGATGGGCACCGGGTCCAGGAAGTGCAGCTTCTCCCGGCCCGCGCGCCGTGAGACGACGAGGCCCGCGCCTTCGAGGACGCGCAGGTGCTTCATGACGCCGAAGCGCGTCATCTCCAGCTCGGACTCGAGCTCGGTGAGCGTGCGGCCGTCACGCACAAAAAGCCTGTCGAGCAGGAAGCGACGGGTCGGGTCAGCGAGTGCCTTGAACACGCGGTCGTCGTCCGCCACGACCGTGAGAATACGTGACTAAATAGTCACATGTCAAGCCGGGTCGCGGGAGGAGGTACACTGCTCTGCACTCGTGGTGATTGATGAACGGGATACTTCAGGATATTCGCTACGCGGTCCGGATTCTGATCAACACGCCGGGTCTTACGCTCGCCGCGGTGCTGACGCTCGCACTCGGAATCGGCGCCAACATCGCCATGTTCAGCATCGTGTACGGCGTGCTCCTAAGACCACTCCCCTATCGCGACGCTCACCGGTTGCTGCTTGTCCGCGCTGAGGTCGAGTACGCCGGCGCTCATCGGCCGGTTCCGGTCCCCGTGCAGGCGACGGAGTTACAGGCATGGCAACGGCCATTCGACTCGCTCGCGGCATCCGCGTTCTATGCCGTCGAGACGGTGGTCTTGTCGGGCGAGAACGGATCAGAGGTGTTGGACTCTGCGGTCGTGTCCGGCGCATTCTTCTCGACGCTGGACGGTCCGTTCGCCGCCGGGCGATCACTGGAATCAGCCGACGATGTGTGGCCGTCGGCCGTGATCAGCGAACGTCTTGCGCAACGGCTGTTCAGCAATCCGAGGAATGCGATCGGCCGGCAACTGCTTCTGACCCCGCGCACCTATACGGTGATCGGCGTCGCTGACCGCGCTTTCCAGTTTCCGAGCGCGCACATCGACGTGTGGTTGCCTGCCGGATTCGCGCACGCAGTGAACCCTCGATGCTGCGGTTTCCGACTGATTGCACGACTCGATCCGAACGGCACCCTGGAGCGCGCGCGCACAGCTGTGCGGCCGATGTTCCAGAGCTCGACGGCGGGTCAAAGGAGCAATGACATCCGGACGACCGCCGTCCGGTTGTCGGACGACATGGTCGCAGCCGTACGTCCGGCGCTCCTCGTCCTGTTTGCGTCGGTGTTGATAGTGCTGGTGATCGCGTGCGGCAATCTCATCAACCTTCTGCTCGCGCGGAACGCGGCGAGAGAACGCGAATTCGCGGTGCGCCGAGCGCTCGGCGCGCCCGCGAGCCGGCTCATGCGCCAGGTGCTCGTGGAAAGTGCGCTTCTTGCTCTCGCCGGAACCGTGTGTGGGGCAATCCTGGCGCGGCCGGGCCTGACCGCACTGTCGCGGCTCGCGGGCGACACCGTGCCGCGCGTCGACGCGATTCACCTCGATCGGCCCGCCTTGCTGTTCGCTATTGGCCTGGCCGCTCTGGCAACGATAGTGACGGGCACAATTCCGGCGCTGCGGGCGGCCGGCGGACCGGCGATTCCGAATCAAGGCGCCGGCAGGACGGCGACGCCCGTGGGCACGCGACGTCTGCAGCGAACGATGTGCATCGTACAGGTGGCCCTGGCCGTGGTGCTCCTTGTTGGTGCAACGTTGATGGGGCGGAGTCTCGTACGCCTCCTCCACGTCGATCTCGGGGTGTCGACAGACCATGTGCTCACGGCCTCCATGAACCTGGCGTTTGCCGGGAGACCCACCGACGCGCAGACGCTGTCAAGCGTCGATCGAGTGATTCAGAATGTCCGGGCGCTGCCCGGTGTGCGTGCCGTCGGTGTCGGCACGAGCCTGCCGCCGAGCGTCAGCAGAATACGGCTCACGCTCAAACGCACGGGCGACGTCGTCGACTACCAGGCGGCGGGAGTACCGGTAACGCCTGGATATTTCTCGGCGCTGCAGATGCGCCTGATCAAGGGGCGGTTCTTTACCGAGGCCGACGACGACCATCACCCGCCGGTGATCATCATGAGCGAGGATACGGCGAGGCGCTTCTTCGGCACTGATGATCCGCTCGGCCGGACGATGACCCTGCCGGTGTTGAGGGACGGCAAGAACAGCAGTACCGAGATGACCCTGGTGGGCGTCACCTCGAATGTGAAATACGCCGGACTTGCGGCCCCGCCCGATGACATCGTGTATCGGCCGTTCGCGCAACAACCCTGGGCCGCGCCGTTTCTCGTGGTGCGAACGAGCGGGGATCCGGCGGATTTCGCGTTGACGCTTCGGCGTGGAATCGCCGCCGTGGATAGCAGCATCGTCACCTCGGCGGTGACGACGATGGATCAACTCGTGGCGGATGAAGCCGCGCAGCCACAATTTCGCGCTGTTCTGCTGGGCTCGCTTGCGGCCCTGGCGCTTGGAATTGCGTCGATTGGGTTGTACGGAGTGGTCGCCTACGCTGTGTCGCAGCGCACGAGAGAGATTGGGATTCGTATGGCGCTCGGGGCCACCTCGCGCAACGTGCTGGCAATGGTACTCGGCGAGGGACTGATTGTCGCACTAGCGGGGATCGTCGCGGGCACGGCAACTGCGTGGGCGCTGGCGAGAGTGCTGGCGGGGCTGCTCTACGGAATCACGCCGACCGATCCGGTGTCGTTTTTTCTCCCATCCATCGGCCTGCTCGGTCTGACCCTGCTGGCCAGCTACGTCCCGGCAAGACGGGCCGCTCGCATCGATCCGATCCGCGCGCTTCGGGCGGACTAAACTAGTCTCTCGCGGAGATCGCAGAGTGTCTCGCGCAGAGAGCGCGCGCGGTCGACCACGGGGCGGGCGATCCGATCGCCCCCCGCGTCTCTCGGCGTGCTCAGCGTCCTCCGCGCGAAATGTCTCGCGATCTCGGCGCGGGAGGCTTTAAACCGGTTCTACGGCTGAAGCACCGCGGGCTTCAACGTCCATGCCTGCAGCCGGGCGAGCTCCATGATTCGCGGAGCGTGGAATCCCTCGGGAAAGATCACCCAGCTCCATAAGTCAGGAGAATCCTCGGCCACATAGCGATCGACGGTGTAGTGTCCCTCGCGCCGAATCACGTTCGTGGGAGTGTTGCCGGTGGCGATCATATCCTCGAGGACCCGTGCCAGCGTGGCGAGGTAGTCTGCCGGCGACATACTCTCGGCCCCAATCCAGACTTCGTCAGGCAGGCGGTGAAACGATCGGCAATAGCCGGATGTCTCGCGCACCGCTTGCGCGAACGCACTCCAGGGGAAACCTGGCGATCGCGTGCCGCCGGTCGCCGGCGTGTATATGCGGGCAGGACCGTAGAGCCTCGTCACCTGTGTGGCCGCCGGCCACTCGTTCCGCTCGATGAAGGCTGCCGTGGCGTCGGTGAGCAAACCAAACTCGTCTGCGGCGGAGAGCGTATATCCGTCCATTCTTTGAAACGTGATGTCGTTCTGCGCGGATCGAGCAAACCGGAGCAGATCCTCTTGCCTGAAGCTCCGCGTCATCGCCTTGTCTGCATAAATCGTCATCAACTCGGAGGCGGTCACGAACCGTACGCCCGGCTGCGCCTTGATGAAGCGGATGTACTGTTCGAAATCGTCGAAGGCCTGTTCGGTTTCAGCAGCGGGTCTCGTGCCGGGCATCTTCCAGTCGGCGCGGACCGGGTTGGCACCGCGCCGGAAATTCACAGCATCCCAGAACTCGGTCTGTACCCATTCGTTGGGATGGTAATAAATGCTGATCGTGCCGCCGCCTGTCCGGCGCAGCTCATCGTACGCCTTCGTAAACCTGGCCTTGCCATTGGCGAGACTCGCGCCGCCGCTCAAGTCCATTCGCGCGAGGTTCGATCGCATCTTGAACACATTCAGCATTCCGCCGTAGTAGAAAGGCTGATCGTCGATGCCGACGTGGTCGCTCTCGTCCAGGTACATGCCGATGCCCATGTCGTGCAGCGCCGGATAGACCTGCGGGGCCCAGGCGCTCCCGGGCTGCCCATAGGCGACAGGAGTCACGCCGAAGATCCGCTCGATGTCGCGGACGCCCTGGACCTCCCGACGATAGAACTCGGCGCGCCCGTCGTCCCAACCGGCGTTCTGAAGATAGACAGCGATCGTCGGCTGTTGACTGTGCGTATTCGAGTGGTACCCGATGTCGTGGCGACGGAGCGCGGCAATCACGTCCCGGCGTCCACGGCTTTCGAGCACGCGAGCCTTTTCCCCGACGATCTTGAAGGTGGCCCGCACATCGAGCCCCGTCAGCATCTCGGCGAGACGCATCGTCGCGCCGTCGTCCTGCGGCAGGATATAGTCTTCGGTGTCGAACCAGAGCGTCACGTAGATCGGGGGGCTGGTGTCCTGACCCATCGCACGAGTCACGATGGCGAGCATCATCAGGATTGATACGAGCGTCCTGGTCACAGCGTCTCCTGCACTACGAGCCGTCCCGGGGACGGTTGGGGTCACGAGCCGTGACCTTGCTGATTGCACTTCGTCAAATCAACAATCACCATTCAAGAATCAGCAATTCCTTATCGTGGTCCACGCTGGTGGCCGTGTAAAGCCCGAACGTGTATGCTGTCGCGTGTTATGAGCTGGCTCGCGTGGCTCGGCCTTGCGGTAATCATCACTGCTGTCGCTGCCATCACCGGCATCAAGCCCAAGGGAACGCGACACGTCGCGCATACCCGCCTGATGGGAGTGGCCCGACTCGCGCTCCTGGCGATCATCATCATCTTTGCCTACCTCGCGTTTCGAGCCCGATCCGGCGGTTGAACACGACGACAGGTTCACTCACTAAAAGGAGGATGGAATGGCGGTCACGTTCCAACGAAACATCGGCATGCTGCTGCTCGCGGTGTGGCTGATTCTTTATGGGCTCGCCGGGATGATCGCACTCGGGCTGCCGGCTCCACTGATGGCCGTCCTTGCGTTACTCGCCGGCATTCTGATTCTTGTCGGCCGGTAGAGCCGCCTGGACGCGCACCGGTGCGGATCTGGAGGAACGGTGACAACGATGCGTCGCGTGCAGGTCTCGCGCCCGAAGGGACCCTTTGAGCTCGTCGGGCGCGACATCCCTGAGCCCCGCGCGGGAGGCGTAAGAATCAAGGTTCAGGCCTGCGGCATCTGCCACAGCGGCTCCCACCAAAGAAGCAACATGCTCGCAACAGGAAAGTAGAGTGATCGCCGTGAAAACATCCCGCGCGTCGTTGATGCTCGCTCTCGTTCCGCTGGCGTTCGGCCTGGCGCAGGGTGCCGGTCCCTCGAGGCCGGCCCCGCCGGCAGCCAACGCTGGCACGACCGCGAGGGTCGTCGCGGCGGCCAACGCGTTCCTCGCGACCCTCAGCGACGCGGCGCGCGCGAAGGCGACGTTCGGCTTCGCAAGCACCCAGCGCACCGGCTGGTCCAACCTCCCCACGGGGATCTTTCAGCGCAACGGGTTGCGCTTCGGCGACATCACGTCGCGTCAGCGAGAGGCGGCGCTTGCGCTCGTCGCCGCGGCGTTGAGCCGATCCGGCTACCAGAAGGTGACCGACATCATGAACGCCGACGAGGTGCTGAAGAACCGCGGAGGCGGCCGGACGGGTGGACGCCCGGGAGGCGGCGGAACCGGACGGGGCGGCATACAGTTCGGCCTCGACGAGTATTACCTGGCGCTTCTCGGCGCCCCGTCTGTCACCGCGCCGTGGATGATTCAATTTGGCGGACATCATCTCGCCATCAACGTCACGGTCGTCGGCCCCGACAACGTGATGACGCCAAGCCTTCCTGCCACTCAGCCGGCGCGGTACGTCCTGAATGGGCAGACGATTCGCCCGCTCGGCAACGAAAACGACAAAGGATTCGCGCTCATCAATGCACTGGACGCTGCCCAGCAGAAACAGGCGATTCTCGAGTACAAGGTGTCCGACCTCGTGCTGGGACCTGGTACCGATGGAAAAGTGATCCAGCCCGAAGGGATACTCGGGTCGGCCATGAATGCCACCCAGCAGTCGCTCCTCCTCGACGTCGTCCACGAGTGGGTCGGCATCCTCAACGACGGAGCGGCCGCCGCGAAGATGGCTGAAATCAAAGCCAACCTCCCGCGCACGTACTTCGCGTGGAGCGGATCGACGACCAATGGCGGTCTGGCGTACTACCGTATTCAGGGGCCGACGGTCGTCATCGAGTACGCACCGCAGCAGGGGGACCTGGATCACATTCACACGATCTACCGCGACCCGACCAACGATTACGGCGCCAAACTCGTGAAACCGTAGAAGGCTCAGGGCTCAAGATACAGAGCTCAGCATACAGGTCAGATGCGCAGGCTGCTCGTCACATTCGTTCTCCTGGGCACCGTGCTGGGACGTCCGGTTCCCGCCGGCGCTCACCGGCTCGATGAATACCTCCAGGCGACGCGTCTGGCGCTCGACATCGATCGCGTGAGCCTGGACATTGATCTCACGCCCGGCGTCAGCGTGGCGTCGCGGGTATTTGGGTGGATGGATACGAACCGCGACGGGGAAATTTCCACGACCGAGAGTGAGGCGTATGCTCGACGGATACTCGGCGCCGTGGTTCTCTCCGTTGACGGCCGGGCCGTGCCTGTGACGCTGGTCGACAGCCGATTCCCGGACGCTCGGGACATGACGGCTGGCGTAGGAACGATTCGGCTGCGCGCGACGTCGAAGATCCCGCCCTCGTCGGCAGGCCGGCATCAACTCGCCTACGACAACGACTACCGGCCGGAGATGAGCGTGTACCTCGTGAACGCGCTCGTACCAGCGGATCCGCACATTCGGATTGCGGATCAGCGCCGCGATCCTTCGCAACATCGCCTGATCCTCGATTACGACGTGACGACACACTCGGTATCGTCCCGGACGTCATGGCTTTTGGCGGGCCTCGCGGCCATCGGCCTTCTGGCGCTCACGAGGCGGACCTGAATCACTCCAATCACTCATCACGAATCCTTGAATCAGAAGCTCTCCTGGTTGAAAGGATTGTCGATTCGTGATGAGTGATTAGTGATTCTGTCCCCAGTTGCCGAAGCACGCCAAGGGGCCTACACTATGGCGGCCACAAGTCTGGACCACTGCGCCGAAAGGGACGATCGATGGCTCGAAAGAAAGATGACAAGCCGGACGGTTTCGCGGTCAGCCGCCGGGACTTTCTGAAATCGGCGGGGGTAGTCAGTTCCGTCACGGCCGCTGCTTCCCCGCCCGACATTGAAGCGCAGGGCGCCGGCGCCGCTGGCGCCGTGGGGCCCGGCCAGGTGCCGGTCCGGCTGATGGTCAACGGCAAGCGGGTGGACCTCATGATCGAGCCGCGAGTGACGCTGCTCGACGCCCTCCGCATGCGCGCCGATCAGACCGGAAACAAGCGCGGCTGCGATCGTGGCGCCTGCGGCGCCTGCACCATGATTGTCGACGGCCGCCCGGTCTATGCCTGCTCCACGCTGGCGATCGAAGTCCAGGGCAAACAGATTCGCAACGTCGACGGCCTGGCGAACGGATCCACGCTCCACCCCGTGCAGCAGGCGTTTTGCGATAAGGACGCGCTGATGTGCGGGTTCTGCACGCCCGGCTTCATCATGGCGAGCGTTGCGCTGCTCGAGAAGAATCCGGCGCCCACGCCCGAACAGATTCGCCGCGGGTTAGACGGCAACATCTGCCGCTGCGGGACCTTCTCTCGGATCTTTGAAGCCGTGTCGAGCGTGAAGGGGGTGACCCGTGGATAACGTGGAAAAACCCGATACCACGCAGCAACCCCCCGCGCAGGGCGGCGGTCGCGGCGGCGCACCCCAGGCGCCTCCTCAACCGCCGGCCGATCCGAAGTACCACTGGCCAGCGTCGCAATCGGTGCTCGGCACGAAGGTCAACCGGCTGGACGGCCCGGAGAAGGTCACCGGCCGCGCAAAATACACGTTCGACGTCAATCGGCCGGGCATGCTCTACGGCCGCATCGTTCGTTCACCGCATCCGCACGCGCGGATCGTGTCGATCGATCTCTCCGCGGCCCAGCGGGCGCCCGGCGTCAAGGCCGCGATGATGTGGCGGGATCCGGCAAACGCCCAGCGTAATACGGTCATGTACCAGGGGGATGAGGTCGCGGCGGTTGCCGCCGACACCGAAGAACACGCGATCGACGCGGCCCGGCTCGTCAAGGTGGAGTACGAAGTCCTGCCGCATGTCATCCTCGTCGATCAGGCGCTCTCGGGCAGCGCGCCGCCTGTGTTCACCGGGGGCAACGTCCGCCAGGGGACCACGCAGGAGAACGGCGATCTGGCCGCCGGCTTCAAGCAGGCCGCGCACACGCTCGAAGAGACCTATTCGACGCACGTGATTACCCACGTGTGCCTCGAATCACACGGCGCGGTCTGCGAGTGGGACGGCGACAACTTGACAGCCTGGGTGTCCACGCAGGGGATCAGCGCCTCGCGCGACGGCTTTGCCACCGGCTTGAATATTCCGTCTGCGAATGTGCGCGTCATTACCCAGTACATGGGCGGCGGCTTCGGCAGCAAGCTGGGGTCCGATCCGCAGGCGATGATTTGCGCGCGGCTTGCGAAAGACGCGAAGGCTCCCGTCAAACTGATGCTCGATCGGAAGGAAGAGCATCTCGCCACGGGCAATCGTCCGTCGGCGTCAGCACGCGTCAAGGCGGGGGTGGCGGCCGACGGCATGCTGACGGCCTTCGACGCCGAGACGTGGGGCACTGGCGGGGCGGGCGCGGCTGCGGGTTTCCCGTTGCCCTATATCTATCAGTTTCCCAACCGGAGGCGTACGCACAAGGACGTCTTCATCAACACCGGCCAGCAGCGGCCGATGCGCGCACCCGGCCATCCGCAAGGATCCTTCATCACGGAAGTGCTGATGGAAGAGCTCGCCGATCTGGTGAAGATGGATCCGATCGAGTTCCGCATCAAGAATCTACCGCCCGAGGCGCCCAATGCCATGTGGGGGGCGTATCTTCGACGGGGCGCCACGGAATTCGGCTGGGACAAGCGGCACCCGACAGGCGATTCGACTGCCGGCCCCATCAAGACGGGAATGGGCGTCGCGATCAACACCTGGGGCGGCGGCGGCCGCGGCCCCTCGACGGCCCACTGTGAGATCTCGTCGGACGGCGTCGTTGTCGTCAGGATCGGCACGCAGGACCTCGGCACCGGCACGCGCACGCTGGTCGCCGTGATTGCCGCCGATACCTTCGGCCTCCCGCCGAGCGCGATTCGACCTGAAATCGGCGACACGATGTACCCGATCAGCGGCGGATCCGGCGGGAGTACCACGGCCGCGGGGGTGAGCCCGGCAGTCCGCATCGCCACGGTCAACGCCCTCGACGCGCTGAAGGAAAAAGTCGGTCAGTCACTTGGCGTCGAAGCCGCGTCTCTCGTCGCGGCCGGTGGACGCATCCACGTCAAGGAGAACCCGTCGAAGGGCATGTCGTGGGCTGAGGCCTGCAAGCTGCTCAGCACCCAGCCTATTTCGGTCGACGGCAGCTGGCAGCCGGGGCTGTCCTCGGTCACCACATCAGGCGTGCAGTTTGCCGAAGTCGCCGTCGACATCGAGACCGGCATCGTGAAGGTCAAGCGCGTGCTGGCCATCCAGGATTGCGGTCTGGTCGTCAGCAGGCTCACGGCGGAAAGCCAGGTCTACGGCGGTGTCGTCGGATCGTTGAACTTCGCCCTCTTCGAGGATCGCATCCTCGATCGGAATACCGGTCAGATGGTGAACCCCAACATGGAATGGTACCTGCTCGCGGGCATGTCCGACATCCCGAAGATCGATGTTCGACTTGTCGATCAATCCGAGCGGGGCGTGATCGGGATTGGCGAGCCGCCAACCGTGCCAACCGCGGCGGCCATTGCCAATGCGGTGCGAAACGCGATCGGGGTGACCGTGCGGAGCCTGCCGCTCACCCCCGCGAAAATCCTGCAGACGCTGGCCGAGCGACGGACATAGCGAGGAGAATGCCGTGAAAGCGTTTTCGTACGTCAATCCAAAGAACGAAAAAGAAGCGATCGGCGCGCTGAGCGCGGAGCCCGACAAGGTGATGCCGCTCGCAGGCGGACAGGATCTCCTCGCGCGGTTGAAGGACTACATCGCCGAGCCGGACCGCGTCGTCAACGTCAAAGCGGCGCTGGACGCTACGGTGACGCCAATGCCCGGCGGCGGACTGAAGATCGGCGCCGCAATGAAAATCGCCGATCTGGCGGAGCACGCTCAGGTCGCGAAGCTGTACCCCGCGATGACGCTCGCGGCGACCCAAGTCGGCACCCCGCAGATTCGCAACCAGGGCACCGTCGGAGGCAACCTCAACCAGCGGCCGCGATGCTGGTACTTCCGGAACGAAGAGTTCGTCTGTTTCAAGAAGGGTGGAAGCGTGTGCTTCTCTCCGTCAGGCGAAAACCAGTTTCACGCGATCTTCGGCAACGGTCCGAGCTTTATCGTGCATCCCTCCAGTCTGGCGGTGCCATCGGTCGCCTACGGCGCCACGTTCCGGCTGGTGGGTCCCAAGGGTGAACGGATGGTGGCGGCCGCCGACTACTTCACGATGCCGACACTGCAGAACGTGCGCACCGAGAACGTGCTCGCGCCCAACGAGCTCCTGACGCACGTCATCCTGCCTCCCCCGGGCATGGTCAAGAGTGGTCACTACGAGGTCCGGTACAAGGAATCGCACGATTGGCCGATCGCCTTCGCCACGGTCGTCATCGGGATGACGGGCGACACCATCAAATCGGCCCGGGTCGTCATGGGGGCCGTCGCGCCGATTCCCTGGCGGTCACAGGCGGCCGAGGCTGCGCTCGTCGGCAAGCCGCTCAATGAGGCGACGGCCGCCGCGGCGGCCGAAGCGGCCCTGCGCGAAGCCCGGCCGTTGAGTCAGAACGCGTACAAAGTGCAGGTCGCGAAGA
This sequence comes from Vicinamibacterales bacterium, assembly GCA_038320555.1. Classification (GTDB taxonomy): domain Bacteria; phylum Acidobacteriota; class Vicinamibacteria; order Vicinamibacterales; family 2-12-FULL-66-21; genus JALZOC01. Next base: position 16,737 of record JBBQEJ010000075.1, read on the forward strand.
CCGCCCTGAAGCGCGCAATCTTACACGCAGGCAGATTTACAACAGTCTGAGTTCGGAGTGAATGCCATGGAATCCCTGACATCCCCGAAGATTATCGTTGGGCTTCATTGCCTTCGCCTTCGGACCAAGAGCATGTACGTGGCTTCGGTGGTGGACCCGGCCGAGTCGACGTTCTATGATTCATATGAGGCGGCCGCCTATTGGTGTGTGGAGACACAGAGCGGCTTCGGACCCGACGGAGAGCCCGTGCGTCCGGATCTTTGTCGCAGCGGTCGCGGCTGTTGCAGGTTGTAGCGCCAGCGGCCCGAGCGACCCCTCGACAAGCTCAGGGTCGCCCTGAGCAAGGTCGAAGGGCGAGGCGCGACCACCCTCCGCCAAGGCTACGGCGGTCCGCCGAAGCTTCAGCGAAGGCGCAAGCCGCCGAGAAAGAGCGCGCGGGGGTGTGGGCGCCACGCGCATGAAATAGAGACAGGCTGTGAAGAAAGGAACGCGCTCATGAAACGAGCAATATTGACGGCGATGCTGGCGGGTCTGGTGGCCGCGCCGCTTCTCGCGCGCGGCGCCTCCATTAAGGGTGCGTACGTCGAGGCGCGTACGGCCGAAGTGTTTACCGGTGGCTGCATCATGAACGGCGAAGCGGCAACGACGGGCCGTGAAGCGCTGCTCGCGTGGAAGGTCGATCGCGGCAGCTTCGACGGCGTCGCGCTCAATGGCCTCGCCGTGATTGCCGCTGTCGCGGGCGACGCGAACCTGGGCATTCGCGAGATCGGCGGAGACGTTGCCCGCACCCGGTCCGCGATCTTCGTGGACGAGCGTGCCACCCCGGCGCAGCGCGCCGCGCTCGTGTCGATGGCCAAACAGCTCTCGAACGGCGTCGTCGGCACCGTCGTGGAGACCACCCCCACGACAATTCAGTTCGTCGATGAAGGCAAGGCGATCCGGGTCTCCGCAAAGTCGCTCCGCCTGACAGTCGAGAAAGAAATGTCGCACGACCAGACCTGCGGCGGGAAGCAGTGGTTTCACCCGCTGTCCACGGTCGACGGCGCCGACATGGGCACGACGTCCGAGAACGCCTTCAGCGGCGGAGCGCTCGGAACGAAGTGGAGCGATCCGAACAAGCGATCCTCGTTCTTCGGAACCTTCTCTTACTAGTCCACCTGTAGTCCACGCCGTTCGCGGCCACCCGAGCTTCGTCGAGGGGCCGCGAACGGCGCCTCGATCGACTGCGACGCTGTCCGCACGGAACGCGATCCCGCCCTGGCTAGAGTTTTCGGCCGTTCACTGAACGGACCTTTCAAAGACGCAGGCGAGGCCACTCCTCGATCTTGATGCGCCCCACCAGGGCCGCGCCGCCCTTGCCGTCGGCACCAAACACCAGCGCCTCTCCATCCGAGACGCCAGAGGCCAGGAACGGAAACGCGCGGGCAATGTTGGGCATGTGCGTCACGAGGACAGTGTTGGTGCCCGACGGGAAGTCCGTCACGCTCTTCTGCAGCCACGCGGCCTGCGCGTCGGTGACGCCCTGCATGCTTTGCCCGCCGTCACCGAGTTCATCGTACTGTCTTTGGATTCTCCAGCCAAGCCAGCCTCACCGTCTCCACGGCACGATACGTGGGGCTTGTCAGCACCGCGCCGATTGGAACCTTCAACTCGCGCAACGCGACGCCCATCGAAGTCGCGCTTGCACGTCCGCTCTCGTCCAATTGACGCTCCAACTTGACATTGTCAGGGTTGGCCGTCTGTCTCGTGGGAACATCACGCGGAGAGGTTGCATGCCGCATGACGATGACATAACCGCCCTGCCGCAAGGCGCCGATCAACGCATCCCCTGACAGTGTTGGGATCTGAGCGCTGACGATGTGTTGCCTAGCCATACTTGCGACGAGGAGGAGGACGCCTGTTCTCCACTGGCGTGACTGCACGATCATCTCCATGGGCCAATGAGACATGATTGAGTCCGATCATGCAAATCGACACACGCGCTGCCGAGCCTGCTCGTCGCGGTCGTCGCGGTCTGGTGGACCGTGCGTACCGCCGTGGCCCCTTGAGCGCACTTGCAAGGGAGACACGGGGTATTACGATCGGAACGCTCGACCGTCGCCTGCCGACGCGTGGAGCGTCGGACGAGCTCGACGAGGTGGCGACCGCCTTCAACGACACGCTGTCCAGATTCGACGCCGCCGTCGGCGAGATGCGGCAGTTCAGTTCAGCACTCGCCCACGAACTGCGCACGCCGCTGGCCGCGCTGCGCGCTGAGATCGAGTTGTCTCTGATGCACTCGGCAGACAACCCCGAGAGGCGGACGAGCGCGGCGAGCCAGATTGAGGAGATCGACAAACTTACACGGCTGGTGAATCAGCTCCTCACGCTGGCCCGTGCCGAGTCCGGGGAAATCCCGCTCGGCCGCAGCTCTGTCGACCTGGGTGCGCTCGTGCCAAGCGTCACAGAGCAGCTCGAACCGGTCGCCCACGCCCAGGATCTTCGCCTCGAGTGCGTCGTCCATCAGGCGGTCACGGTTACGGGGGATGCAGGATGGCTCGAGCGGCTGCTGCTCAACCTGCTTGACAACGCCCTCAAGTACACGCCGGCCGGGGGCAATATCGGCGTATCGGTCGCGCGCGTCGGCGATCGCGCGAGGGTGGACGTCCGCGACACTGGGACCGGCATCTCGGCGGACGCCCTCCCGCGAATTTTCGAGCGTTTCTACCGGGTGGATCCGGCCCGATCACTAGTGGAAGGTGCGGGCCTCGGCTTGAGCCTGGCGAAATGGATCGTCGATCGCCACGACGGGCGGATCGAGGTCGAGAGCGTTCCGGGAACGGGATCGACCTTCACGGTCTGGCTCCCTTCCTCGTCTCCCCTGCGCACGAAGATTAACAAAACTTAATCTGCACTTCAGCGTCTCCTCAGCCGGCTCGGGTCAAATGAGTCCGCTATTCGTAACCGGCGACCGAGGAGAACGCTCATGGCCCCTGCGGCTCAACCCGTCTGTTCAACCAAAGGGTCTTTCCGTCGTCGTAAAGCCTTTCCTCTCACGTATGCAGTCCAGCCGCACCTGCTAGAATACCTGACGATTCAGGCACCTGAATCTGGCACTGCTGTTGCCTTCCACGTGGCGTCTCAGATTCCGGCAGAAAGAAGGGGTGGATTATGCGCGTTGGCAGCTTCATGATTATCGGGTTGGTCGCTGTGGGCTTGACGATGGGCGCTTCATCGACGACCACATCCGTGTTCTATGCGCAACACAACCTCGTCTCTGACGGAGCGGTCCCAGCGGATACTCCCACTGACCTGGACCTCGTGAACGCATGGGGACTTGCCTCCAGCAGCACGAGCCCCTGGTGGGTGGCCGACAACGGGACGAACAAGTCCACGCTCTACAACGGCAACACTGGAGCGAAGCTCGGGCTCGTCGTCAACGTTCCTGGTCATCCGACCGGGATCGTTTCCAACCCAGGATCGGGATTTGCGGTCCCGGGACACAACAAGTCGTCGTTCATCTTCGCGACCGAGGATGGCACGATCGTGGGTTGGCCCGGCAGCGGGACCCAGGTATTCGCGTTTCCTAACGTGCCGAGCGGCGCCGTGTACAAGGGCCTGGCGTTCGCGCACACGGCCACCGCAGACTTCATCTATGCGACAAATTTTCATGAAGGGACCGTCGACGTCTTCAACTCGAGCTTCGTGCCCGTCACCGGGGGCTTCATCGATCCGTCGATCCCGGAGGGGTACGCGCCCTTCGGCATTCAGAACCTGGGCAACACGATTTACGTCACCTATGCTTTGCAGGACGCCGACGCGCACGATGATGTTCGCGGCGAAGGGCACGGTTACGTGAATGCGTTCGACACTGCCGGCAATTTCCTGCAACGCGTCGCATCGAAGGGGCAGCTCAACTCGCCGTGGGGACTTGCATTGGCGCCCGGGAGCTTCGGAAAATTCAGCGGCGATCTGCTGGTGGGCAACTTCGGCAACGGCCGCATTCACGGATTCAACCCACAGCCCGACGGCCACGGCGAGTTCACGCCTGACGGTCCGCTGCACTCTACACAAGGCCGGCCGATCGAAATCGACGGGTTATGGGCCCTGGCCTTCGGCAACGGCGCGGCTGCCGGACCGGCCACCACATTGTTCTTCACCGCTGGACCGTTCGACGAAGAACATGGTCTTTTCGGCTCGCTGGTCCTTGCCGGACCACCCGGACACGACAAGCACGATGAGTAGGATGAGGAGATCGACGTCAGTGTGGTGTAAAGCTGCCAAAAACGTTAACTGAAGTTAATCACGGTTTCAGGTTCTCCTCAGGCGGTTCTGGTTGAATCGTAGGTGTACACCGGACCGGCGATTGAGGAGAACACGCTCATGGCTCGTGCAGCCCTCGCGATCCTCGCGACGTTCGGATGGCTGGCGGTCCTGCCGGCCGGAGTCGCCGCGCGGAGTGAGCAGCGAGCCATCGCGCTCGCGCCGACGAATGCCATCCGTGGCATCGTTCGTTCGATCGCCGACTCGTCGATCACGATCGCGGGCTGTGGAAAGAAGATTGGAGAGCTGACGTTCGTCCTGGTTTCGGCGACCCACCGCGAGGAAGTCCCAATCGTGGGAGGCACGGTCTCAGTCAGGTATCGACGTGAAGGCGACCGTCTCGTCGCCACGGCGATCTCCGCCCAACCCGAGAAACCGCAATCCGCCAGATAGGGCCTCAGTTCATTCCGTTCGGCCGGCCCCAGTCAGGTAGCTGCGCGTTACATCTCATCAGTCCGTCCGACCCGTCGTTGCCAACCTGAACGCCCCCGCTTCCGTCAAACCGGTCATTGCCATGACCAACTTCTATGCCGACCTCCGTTACGGCGCCCGCATGTTGCGTCGTACACCCCTGACTACCGCGGCGGCCGTTTTGACACTTGCGCTCGGCATTGGCGGGACGACTGCCGTGTTCAGCGTCGTCGACGCCGTCTTGCTGCGGCCCCTGCCCTACGCTGATGCGGACCGCCTTGTCGCCGTGTTCGCCTCGTCCCCGCTGAACCAACGCGGCTCGTTGTCTCCCGGCGATTTCGTGGATTTCAGACGGGACAGTCGCGCGTTCGAGGAGCTTGCCGCGGTTTTCGGCTCGTCGATGAGCCTCGTCGGCAGCGGCGCTCCGGAACAGGTGCGCGTGCAGTCGGTGTCCGGCAACTTTTTCAGCATGCTTGGCGCTCAGGCGATTGCCGGGCGGACGTTCGTATCGGATGATGACCAGCGGGGATCAGCTGATCGGATCGTCCTGAGCGAAGGGCTGTGGAAGAACCGATTCGGCGGTCGTGCCGACGCCGTCGGCCGGGTGCTGACGCTTGGTGGCAGGCCCGTCGAGGTCATCGGCGTCGTCGCGTCGAGCTTCAGGGTCCAGCGGTCCGCGGATTTGTGGCTGCTTGGATATCGCGGTGTCCCGCGAGCGGGCTCCGTGACCGGCGATCTCACCACCAACCGCGATGTTCATATCCTTCAGGTGATCGGGAAGCTCGCGCCGGGTGTTCCGGCACGTGTCGCGCAGGCTGAGCTCGACGCGCACGCGGCGCGGCTGGCACGCGAGTATCCCCCGACGAACGCCGGCTACGGCGTCACCCTCGAATCACTGCATACCGCAATCGTGGGCGACACCAGACCCACACTCCTTGTTCTGCTCGGGGCGATTGCGACCTTGCTCGTGATCGCGTCCGTGAACGTCGCGAACCTGATGCTCGTGCGCACGAGCCATCGCTCCGCGGAATTGACGATGCGCAGCGCGCTCGGGGCGTCGCAGAGCCGGATCATCACCCTGATCCTCATCGAGGCGGTGCTGATTGCAGCCATCGGGGGGCTCCTCGGATTTGTCGCGGCAGGATGGGGGGTGAAGGCGCTCGTGAGTCTTGCTCCCCCGGACCTGCCGCGCCTCGATGAGGTCACACTCAATGCCCGGGTGTTGATGAGCGGCCTGCTGCTCACGCTGATTACGGGGTGCGGCTTTGGCCTCTGGCCCGCCTGGCGCGCATCGCGTACAAACGCGGCGTCCGCCCTCGCGGGTACGGGCCGTTCTTCCGCCGGGCGTGATCGACGCCGCGCTCAGTATCTGCTGGTCGGAGGTGAACTGGCGCTGGCGCAGGTCCTGCTGGTTACCGCGGGGCTGCTGATCGCCAGTTTCGGGCGCCTGCTGGCTGTCGACCCCGGGATCGCGACGAAAGGGATCGTCGCGATCGACGTGTCACTGGCTCCCGAGAAATATGGAGCGGATCCGCCCCGCAAGATCGCATTTCACGAAATGGTGCTCCAGCGCATCGGCCAACTGCCGGCCATCACCGGCGCGGCCATGTCGATGACGCGACCCCTGACAAACGCAATCAACCGAGGCGTCTGGATCGAAGGACGTCCCGATCCGCGTCCCGGCGAGCGTCAGACGATGTCGTTCCTGACGATCAGCGAAACATATTTCGATCTGCTTGCGATGCCGATCCGTCTGGGCCGGGGGATTACTTCGCAGGATTCCGCGACGAGCGAGCGCGTTGTCGTCGTGAACGAGGCGTTCGTGCGTCGCTACCTCGGCGGAACCGACCCGCTTACCCGGCGAATCGGATTCGGAAATCCCAGGAGTCCGACCTACTGGCGGAGAGTGGTGGGCATCGTAGCCGATGCACGGCAACAGCTCGCGGAGCCCGCGCCGGCCACGGCCTACATTCCATTCCGGCAGGACAATGAACCGTGGAACTTCGCGAGCTACGTGATCAAGACGTCGCTTCCGCCATCGGCCGTGGGGAATGCCGTGCAGCAGGCCGTGCTCGGCGTCGACAGCGAACAGCCCATTTCGCGGGTGCGCACCCTCGACGAGGCACTTGCAGGGGCGGTGGCGGTCGAGCGGTTCACAACCCTCCTTGCCAGCCTGTTCGCCGGACTCGCGCTGGCGCTCGCGGCGGTTGGCGCGTTCGGTGTGGTCAGCCATGTGGTGGCCTCGCGACGTCGGGAGATGGGCGTCAGGCTCGCGGTTGGTGCGCAGGACCGCGATATCGTGAAACTCGTCGCGTGGGAGAGCCTGCGCGTGATCGTGCCGGCCTCACTCCTCGGGCTGGCGGGGGCCTTCGCGGCAGGACGATGGATGTCCACGCTGCTTTATCAGGTTCAGCCGGGCGACCCACGCACGATGCTGACAGCCCTTGTCGTCCTGGCCGCGACGGCGCTGATGGCCACGTATTTTCCGGTGCGTCGCGCGCTCGCCGCAAATCCTATCGCGAGCCTGCGCGACGGTTAGTGGCCTGTATCGGCCACTCTCAGACCATCACCTGTCCCTGACCGTCCTAACATGGCAGGGGGGACCTCGATGCCAGCAGCAGCCCGAATGTCCGCCTACCGTGAAGCTGTGGCGCTTCATGGAGGAAACACTGGCCGGCCGTGCCGTGCCGGTGATGGTGGAGATCGAGCTGACGTTTACGCTGCGTTGAATGCGGCTCTTCCGCCTAAAGGCGGAAGCCACAAGGATCCGTTCTCGAACCGAGCCGCTGGGCGCTAGCCGCAAATCGCGGCTCCATCAGATCCTCTTTCAAGCGGCGCACCCGCTTAGCGGCTGGCCGTGGCCGACTCGCGTCGTACCTGCGTCAGCAGGACGGGCTGTGATCCGTAGTCCTCGAGCACGATCTGGTTCTTCTTTTTGTCGTACATGATCTTCGTGAAGAGA
>JBBQEJ010000076.1:0-23691 GCA_038320555.1 Vicinamibacterales bacterium
AAACTTCTCGGGCTTCGCGATTTCTATCGAGGGACCGCCCTGGCGTCCTGCTACGACATACGCGCCGCCGGCCGCAAGGAGGAGGATCAGGAGGAGCGCGAAGAGATACCGCATGTACGTGATGGTACTCCAGTCTGCGGAGGAGACGAAGACAGCTCAGTTGCGTTCGTCTCCTCCCGTCTTGACCCCCGGATCTCCACACGCTGACATTGAGGGTTCCTGTCGAGCCGTGTGCCGCTATCGTCTAGGGGTCAGGACACGTGGTTCTCAGCCACGGGACCGGGGTTCGAATCCCCGTAGCGGTACCAACCTTCGCTCACGACTCACGCGAAGGTTGCCCACCGAAGCTCGCCGTGTATCCGGGCCAGCCAAGGTGGGCCGCCACGCGCTCGCAGCGAGCTACGGCTGGCAAGCCAACCTTCCAAGACCGTATGCCCCGCTGTGGATACGTTCGACACCCGCGATTTGCGAAGTAGACTTTCTACACAATAAGATGTAGTGTTCCTACACAATGGCTCAGAAGCCACCGTCTCGGGTGGAACTCCTGCGAGGCACCCTCGATCTCCTGATCCTGCGCACGCTGCTGTCGGGGCCGAGTCACGGCCACGCGATCGCCAAACATATTCAACGGACCTCGGAAGACCTGCTGCAGGTTGAAACCGGCTCGCTCTACCCCGCGCTCTACCGGCTCGAGGCGAAAGGCTGGGTCGCCGCGTCCTGGGAGCTATCTGAAAAGGGGAAGCGCGCACGCTACTACCGAATCACCCCTCAGGGGCGAAAGCAGCTGGCCAGCGAACAGTCCAAATGGGACGCGTTCGCTCGCGCCATGGGGTTGCTTCTGAAGCCGGCCGACGAGAGTTGATGAGGAGGGACGATGACCTCGCTCTTTCGGAAGTTCACGTGGTGGCTACAGCGGCGGCGCAAGGACGAGGAGCTCCGAGAGGAGCTCCAGTTTCATCTTGCGAACGAAGCTGATGAACGTCGGGCCGACGGGCTGACGGAAGACCAGGCGCGATGGGCCGCCCACCGCGAACTGGGGAATGTGACGCGAGTGCGGGAAGACACGCGCATGTTGTGGTCGTGGGTTCTGCTCGAGCAGCTGGCGCAGGACGTCCGCTACGGCCTGCGCACGATGGCCGCCAACAAGACCTTCAGCGCGATGGCGATTCTGTCGCTCGCCCTGGGAATCGGGGCCAACACAGCGATCTTCAGCTTGATGGATTCGATCCTGCTGCGCTCGCTGCCTGTGCCCGATCCGCAGTCCCTCGTGATCCTGAGCTGGCGTACTCCAAGCCGCAACATGCACGGCACCAACCGCCATAACAATAGCTTCAACGACCCCAACGGGGGATTCATCGGCGGGTTCTTCGCCTACCCGGCATTCGAACTGTTCCGCAAGAACGATTCGGTTTTCTCCAGCGTCTTCGGATACCAAGGCGCCGGTGATCTCAACCTGACATTCCGGGGCCAGGCCGAGCTCGCTAAAACCGAATACGTGTCCGGCGACTATTTCCTTGGGCTCGGCATTCCGCCCGCCGCCGGGCGATTGATCGCTTCGGATGACGATCGCGCGGGTGCGCCTGCCACGGCCGTCATCAGCTTTGCCTTGAGTCAGAGGCGGTTTGGCGGACCTGAAAATGCGCCCGGGCAATCGATTCTGATCAACAACCTGCCCTTCACCGTAATCGGCGTCGCTCCGCCCGAGTTCCTTGGCGCCGATCCCGACAGGCCTCCGGATGTCTATGTGCCGATGCACGCCAACCTGCTGCTGGAGGCCCGAGACTACTTAGCCGAGACTTACCTCGACCCCATGTACGATTGGGTTGTGCCCATGGCCCGTTTGCGTCCCGGGGTCAGCGCGATGCAGGCACAGGCGGCGCTGGCTGGCCCGTTCCACGAATGGGCGCGCACCGCCGACCCGAAGCGCCAGCCGGAGGACGTTCCCACTCTGGTCGTAAGGGAAGGCGCGGGCGGCCTCGACGGCCTGCGGCGAAGATATTCGAAGCCGCTGTACCTCCTCCTGGCGCTGGTGGGCCTGATCCTCAGCATCGCCTGCGCAAACATCGCGAACCTCCTGTTGGCGCGCGCCGCCGCCCGAAGGCGCGAAATCGCACTCCGCCTCAGTCTGGGGGCCGGACGACTTCGGATCATCCGCCAGCTCCTCACCGAGAGTGTCCTGCTCGCTGTGTTCGGCGGCATGCTGGGTGTTGCGTTCGCCGTCTGGGGAATCCGTTTCTTGACTCTGCTGCTGGCGAATGGACGTGAGAACTTCACACTGGGTGCGGAATTGAACTGGCACGCACTGACCGTCGTGGGCGCGCTCTCGCTGTTGACAGGCATGCTGTTCGGGCTTGCTCCGGCTCTCCAGTCGACGCGGGCAGACGTCGTGCCGGCGCTCAAGGAATCGCGAACCGGCGAAGCAAGCGGGCGCCGGTTTCGCGGCCTGGGCCTGAGTCGCATTCTCATGGTCTCGCAAATCGCCTTCACCCTCCTGATGCTGGTCGCGGCCGGACTGTTCGTGCGGACGCTGTCGAATCTCGGGGCCATTCAAGTCGGATTCAACCGGGAAAACCTGTTGACGTTCCAGTTGAACGCCCGGCAGGCCGGACACAACGACCCCGAGATTGTCCCCTTCTACAACGATCTTCGGACCGAGTTCAGCGCCATCCCAGGCATCCGCTCCGCAAGTCTCTCGAATCATCCCGTGATCGGAATGGGCACCAGCGGGACGGGGATCAGCGTGTCCGGCGGCGCATTCAACGACAGCAGCATCCTGACCGTCGGGGGCAGGTTTCTTCACCACTATGCAGATTCCCCTGCTGATTGGCCGCGAAATCGACGAGCGCGACCGGCTCGGCTCGCCCATGGTTGCGGTCGTGAACGAGGCGTTCGCCAGAAGAGGTTTCGGTGAAGGAAATCCGCTCGGTCAGCACCTTTCGCTGAAGCATCTGTGCCAAAAATGCGACATCGAGATCGTGGGTGTATCCGCGAACACACTCTATGGCGACCTCAAGGGAACGGTGCCGCCAACAGTCTATCTGCCGTTCGCACAGGGCGGCTGGGGTCCCGTGCAGGGCATGGTGTATGAGCTGCGGACCTCGGGGAACCCGCTCAACTATGTCCAGGCTGTACGAGATCTGGTTCAACGGGCGGACCACCACCTGCCCCTGTCCGATGTAAAGAGCCAAAGCGAGTGGATCGACCAGACGATCAGCCAGGAAATCGCGTTTGCCCGCCTGTGCACCGCCTTTGCACTGCTTGCCCTGGTGATCGCGTGCGTGGGCCTGTACGGCACGATGTCGTACAGCGTCGCCCGGCGGACCGGTGAGATTGGCATCCGGATGGCGCTCGGAGCGCAACGCAGCCGGGTACTCTGGATGGTGCTTCGTGAGGTGGTTTTGCTGGCGGCCGTCGGGCTCATGATCGGTGTGCCAGCAGCCCTTGCGGCGTCGAAGCTGGTGGAATCGTTTCTCTTCGGAATGAAACCGAACGATCCGCTGGCTTTGACAGGATCAGTGGTGACCCTGGTGAGTGCGGCGATTCTGGCGGGCTACCTGCCTGCCCGAAATGCGTCTCGAATCGATCCGATGATTGCGCTTCGCCACGACTGAGCGCCATCACTCGATCGCTTAGTTGACCGCCACCTTCAGCAGAAGATCGGAGTCGCTGAGCAGCTTGCCCGCGCCGATCACGACGGTGGAGAGCGGATCGTCGGCAATCATGACGGGGAGGCCGGTTTCCTTGCGCAGGTATTCGTCCAGTTTGCGGAGGAGCGCGACCCCGCCGGTGAGCATGACACCGCGCTCGTAGATGTCACCGCACAGTTCGGGAGGCACGCATCCGAGCGCTTCACGGACTGCCTTGACGATGCCGCGTATCGGTTCGGACAGAGCCTCTCGAATTTCCGCATCCGTAATCGTAACCGTGCGCGGAACGCCCTCAGAGATGTGACGGCCCTTCACCTCCATCCGTAATGGCTTCTCGAGCGGTGCTGCGGACCCGATCTCGCGCTTAATCCGCTCGGCTGTGGGCTCTCCAATCAGCAAGCTGTGCTGCCGCTTCAGGTGCTGGATAATCGCGTCGTCCATGTCGCCACCCGCCAGGCGCAAGGAACGACCGTAGACGACGCCGGCCAGCGACACGACCGCGATGTCGGTCGTCCCGCCGCCGATGTCGATGATCATGTTGCCGGTTGGCTCGGTCACCGGCAGCCCCGCGCCAATCGCTGCCGCCATGGACTCGTCCACCAGCTGCACGTTGCTGACCTTCATCCGCTTCGCACTGTCCCTGACAGCACGACGCTCTACCTGTGTGCTGGTGGCTGTCACGCCTATCACCAGCCGTGACCGCCAAACTGAGCTTCCCCTCGCCTTGCGGACGAAGTGCGCAAGCATCTGTTCGACCGCGTCGCAATCCGCGATAACTCCATTCCGCATCGGCCAGACGGCCCTGATGTTTGTTGGCGTTCGACCGAGCATGTCGTGCGCGTCACTCCCGATAGCTTCAATGCCGCCGCGGGCGGTATTGAAGGCTACAACCGAAGGCTCGGTCAGAGCGACGGCGCCCCGCGTGTAGATGCAGGTATTCACTGTCCCGAGGTCGACGGCTACGTCGGAGGCGGCAGAGAACATACCCATGGCTTTGACAGGCAAACAAGTTCGATTCCGCCCGGTGGAAACCCAGGAGTGGGCAAAAACACCTTGCTTTCGCGGCCGAGCGTCAAGGGCGCGTCACGACGTCCGGCCCTGGCGGATACGGATTGCACCGGAGGATCACGATTCTGAACAGCCCCTATAGGTTGCATTGAGGCCCACAGCAAGGGTCGGCAGGAAGGCTTTTTGCTCCCATCCCGTCGCAACGCAATCTGCGCGAGTTTCGGCGCCTTCTCCGGTCCGGCTCCGTCAAAACCGTCAGCCACGGACCGGATTCGTACGTGACGCTCCGCGTGCGCCGAAAAAGCCCGCCTCCGCCCCCTCGAGGGATCAGGCGGGCTACGGCGCGGCCTCGCCGCAGACGCTTGGTGGCGAAGGTCGAGTGCCGCCGTGTTCAGCGGACACCCGTAGGAGGAATCAAATGGTTCATCGCATGGCAGCCGTCGTCCTTGCGCTCACTCGAGCGCCGATGCCTCCGCCGCGAATATGTCGTCGCGGACATCCTCCGCTGCTGCGTCCACGATCTCCGCCCCTGCGGCCGTGACGACGAGGATTCCGCCGGTGACTCGCAGGCCGACAGAGCGCATGGCGGTCCGCGGTGACCTCAACGGCGCGCCTGTCACTCACATCTTCGGCGTTGGCGGGCTGGTCGGGTCAATGAGCAGCTTTGGTGCGACGGCGCGCGCGTGGCGCAGCGACCATCTCGGGATTCAGCTCGCGTTCGCGCGAGATGCGATGACGAGCGACGTCGCACCCGGGCGCGTGACGTCGATACGTTTCGAGCCCGGAGTGGTGTACGCATTGTTCGATCACGTGAGCGCCTACGTCTGGATCCGTCCGTACGTCGGATCCCTGCTGAGTGTCCGTCACCAGACGTTGAAGGGTTCGACGCCAGCCGCCACGGAACCTGCGTCGGACAACAACATTGGATGTCGCGTCTTCGGGGGCAGCGAGCTGACGTTCGCGGGTGCGCCGCGGTTCGGACTGAGCGCGGAGCTCGGATACCGTCGATTCCCGACGCCGTTCCCCGGATTTGAGGCAGATCGGCTGAGCGTGTCGATCGCCGGACACTGGTACATCAAGTAGAGTGGTGCCGAAGCAGTCGAACGGCCACTGATCGTTGCGATTCGCCTCGTTCGGGCGGCATTTCCGGGGTGCGTTGCATCTGTAAGCAGATTACTTTACAATGCAAAGTAATGACGCGGCCACTTCGAGTCAAACTGATCCTGCCGTCGCTGACGGAAGCCACCTCACCGTTCTTCCGTCCGATCAAATACTCGCTGTTTCCTCCACTCGGCCTTGCGACGCTCGCCGGATACCTGAATCCGGACGACGACGCGGCGATCGTCGATGAGCACGTCGAGCCGCTCCTCACCGACGACAGGCCCGATCTGGTCGTGATTCAGGTCTACATCACCAATGCCTACCGGGCGTACCGGATCGCGGACCACTACAGATCCAGGGGCGCTTTCGTGGCGCTCGGCGGATTGCACGTCACGTCGCTGCCGCCCGAGGCCGAGGCGCACGCCGACGCGATTTTCCTGGGTCCCGGAGAGCAGACGTTTCCGCAGTTTCTCGACGACTTCAGGGCAGGTCGGGCCGCCAGGATCTATCAGTCGGCCGCCGGCCGCACCCTCGAGCGCGTTCCACCGATTCGCCGCGATCTGATCAGACGCCGGAATTACCTGGTTCCGAACTCGATCGTCGTCACGCGCGGCTGTCCGCAGCACTGCGACTTCTGCTACAAGGACGCGTTCTTCGAGGGCGGGCGATCGTTCTACACCCAGCGTGTCGACGACGCGCTGGCCGAAATCGCCCGGCTGCCAGGCCGTCACCTGTACTTTCTCGACGACCATCTGCTTGGAGATCGGCGCTTCGGCCGCGCGCTGTTCGACGGGATGCGCGGCATGAACCGGCTCTTCCAAGGGGCGGCGACCGTGGATTCGATTCTCCGCGACGACCTCATCGAACGAGCCGCCGAGGCAGGGCTTCGCAGCATCTTCGTCGGATTCGAGACGCTGACGCAGGGCAACCTGGCTCGAAGCAACAAACGTCAGAATCTCGGGCGCGATTATTCGGCGGTGACGAATCGGCTCCACCAGCTCGGCATCATGATCAACGGCAGCTTCGTGTTCGGGATGGACGACGATGGGGAAGACGTGTTCGCGCGCACCGTCGAGTGGGCTATCGAGCACGGCATCACGACCGCGACCTTCCACATCCAGACCCCCTACCCGGGAACAGGACTCTACGCCAGGATGGAAAAAGAAGGCCGGATCACGACGAGGAACTGGGATCTGTACGACACTCGCCACGTGGTCTATCGGCCCACTCACCTGACGCCGGAATCACTGAAGGCTGGATATGACTGGGCGTACCGGGAGTTCTATCGGTGGCCGGCGATGTCACGGGCCTCGCTCTATCACGGCTCGGTCAAGCACCAGGCGAAGCATTTCTTCTATGCGGCTGGATGGAAGAAGTTCGAGCCCGCATGGAATCTCGTGATCCGGGCGAAGCAGCTGCGGGTCATGACCCCGCTGCTCGAGGCCGTCCTGTCCAAGGTAACGCGTCAGTCGGCCCCGCGAATCCCTGTGCCGGGCGTGTTCGCGCCTGTGGCAGTCGCCGGCGCGAACAAGGTCCAGCCGGGCACCCTCACGTCGCCCGGCAACGCCGCTGATCCCGGCGGCCGCGTTCGTCTTGTGACTCCGAAGTCTTGACCGCGATGTCTCGTCAAATTGTCAGTACTTCGACGTGCGACGTCGAGTCAGCCGAAGAGCGCCGCGGCGAATTCCTTGACGGATGCGAACCGCGCGTCCGGCGCCGGACGAAGCGCGCGAAGTACCGCAGCCGACGCTGCTGCCGGCAACGTCGGCTGCTTCTCTGACGGCGGTGACGGGGTGCCCTTCAACATCGCGCCGAGGAGCGGCTGCATCGAAGCAGCATCGTAAGGCAACGTTCCCGTGGCCATTTCGTACGCGAGCACACCGATCGTGAACACGTCGGATCGCACGTCGGCAGCCTGACCCGTCAGCAGCTCGGGCGCGACGTAGCGGAGCTCGTCGTCGGCGAGCCCGACGCCGCGCAGCGTGCGTTCCTGGAGCGTGGCAAGCAGATCCTGCGCCTGCCAGATCCCCGCGGTCGAGATCATCAGCCGCTCTTCTTCCAGGCTGTCGCTCTCGTCGCGCTCGCGTGTGACGCGCATGATATCCGGCGTCAGGCCCGCCAGGAGACCGTTGCGGCGGTGCAGCACCCGCGCAGCGTCGAGCAGCTGCACGAGCAGCGGCTTTAGCCGCGGCCACGCAATCGGGCCGCTTGCCGACAGCACTTCGCGCAGGCTCAGACCCTCGATGAAGTCGGTCACAACGTAGACGAGGTCCCCCTCTTCACCGTAATCGCGCACCTGGATAATCGACGGGTGACCGAGCTGAAGCGTCTGCGCCTCTCGAAGAAAACGCGCCCGCACAGCCTCCCAGTTGCGCTGGCCTCCGCGCCGCAGCATCCGGATTGCAACGGGGTGCCCGAGCGCCCGGTGCACGCCGCGGTAGACCTCACTGCCGAGGCGCCCCGGCCCGATGTGCGTGCCGATGTCGTAGGTCGCGAGGAGCGCGGTTGCCCCTCCAGCGACACCGCTCTGATCATGTCCGCTGCCGGCCCGGATGGCGTCGCCAAACGCCGCGATCGTCGGCCAGCGCTCAGCCGGATCCTTGGCCAGTGCACGCCCGACCACGATGTCCACCCAGGCGGGCAGATCGGCGCGCACCGCGCGGAGACTCGGGACAGGCGACGACAATTGCGCCGACACGATCCCCAGGATGTTGTCTCCAGTAAACGGCGGACGTCCCGTCAGCATCTCGAACACGACCGCGCCGAGGCTGTACACGTCGGATTGCGGATCGACGCCTGTGGCGCGCAGTTGCTCGGGCGATGAGTACGCGACCGTGCCGACGAACTGGTCTGCCCCGGTCAGCCGTGTCTCGTCAGTCGACCCGCGGATGGCCGCGATGCCGAAGTCGACGATCTTGTAGACCTGCTCGCCGCCCGGGAAATCATGCCGGACGATGTTGGCAGGCTTGAGATCGCGGTGCACGATGCCGTTCGAGTGTGCCATCTGAAGAGCGTTGCAGAGCTGCGGTACGATCCGCTGCACGTCCGCGACTTCGAGACGTCGCCGCTCTGCGATCTCGTCCTTGACGCTCGGCCCGCTCAGGAGCTCCATCACAAGAAATGGGTTGCCGGACGGATCGATATCAAAATCGAGGATGGAAACGATGTTGGGGTGCCGCAGCCGCGCCGAGGCGCGGCTCTCGCGCATGAAACGCTCGCGGACGGATGGTACGGTGTGATCCGTGAGAATGACTTTTATCGCGACTTCATCGAGCAGAAGCGTGCGCCGCGCCCGGTACACGGCGCCCATGCCGCCGGAGGCGATGATCGAGACAATCTCGTAGCGCCCATCCAGGATGTGGCCGGTCGCCAGCACGGCGCCATTTAATCACAAGGCTCGTGAACCCCCGCGTCAAACCGCCGGGCGGAATCAGAGGGGCGGGCGTACGCCGGTTTGTGCTTCAAATCCCACGTTTCCTGGAAGATGACGTGGCTGATAATGTCGGCCGGCTCCGAATCTCGGTGCTGCGAATTGGATGGCGTTCTCCGGTACGCTGCCCTAGGATGGAACCCGGGGTGAATCCTGGCCGTCCGTGACCGGACAACGGGAACCGCCGGGCCGGCAGGCTGAGTCACGCTCGGGGAGATCGGATGATTGTGCGGCGTTCGCCGCGTGGGTGGGCGACGGCTCTGATCTGCGTAGGGGCAATGGCGACGCAGACCGGCGGGCTGAGAACCCATGATGGGGTACCGCATGCCGTAACCAGCATGGGGATCTCAGCGCAATCCGCTGCGCAACGGGGATCCCGGCCTGGTCGCCGATTGGTGCCGGATGCAGTCAGGAAGTCCAGCCTCGAGGTTCGCTTGAACTTCGTTGGTCGGATCCCGACATACACGAACCCGACCTCTCCGGTGATCGCCGGGTCTCAGCTGCTCCTGATCGATCAATCCGGCTACATTTACCGCTGGGATGGTACGTCAATGCACGGGCTGCTGACCCCCAGCAGCACGCTCGCCGACATCACGCTCACGGGCAGGGAGAGCGTGCTGAACGTCGCCGCCGGTGCCACGGGGTCAATCGTATACGTGATGTTTACGACGGTGAGCGCCCCGCCAGATGTTCCACTACGATTCTCACCTCGACCGGGCGCGGACGCGTGGCAGGTGCTGTATGAGTACCACTTCGACGGCAGTCAATTGTCGAACCCGAGGGCGATCACCGCAATGCAGGTGCGTTTGGATGGCCACACGGGTGGCGGACTCGTGATGGCGCCCGACGGGTCTCTGTTGTTCGCCACCGGGGATAATGGAGATGCGTTTGAGGACGGTCGGTCCTATGCCCAGGATGCGACCAATCACCTCAGCAAGATTCTTCAGATCGACCCCACTAATGGCTCCGTGACGGTGATAGCAATGGGCGTGCGCAATGCGCAACGCCTGGCGATTTATGGGGAAGGTGCGACGGCCCGCCTGGATTTCATCGATTTGGGCGGCGCCATAGCCGAGGAGCTCGACAGCACTCCAATGCCCGGCCTGTTCGCAGGCAACCCGCCACAGAACTTCGGCTGGGGACGGAATGCCGTTGATAGTCAGGCGCGCGAAGGTACGTTCTACATCGACGCGGGCGGGTCGGCAACGGGCGCGGCGCCCATTCAGGAATCAGGGTTTCGCCAACCAGCTGCGCAATTCGGCCGCGAAGGAGCAGCGCTCATCGCCGCGTCGGGGCCGGTCAGCAGCCCGGTGTCGTTCTCCAGGATCACGTCGCTGTTTGGGGATCTCGTCAGCGGCTCGGTGTATGCGACAACCGGTGCACTCACGCTGACCGTTCAGGACGTTTTCCGCGTGGACCTGGTCGATCAGAACAGGCAGCCCGTTACCTTGGCCGGGCTGACAGGCGGCGGGCGGCCAGATCCGCGATTCTTCAATTTCCCGGACGGCACCGCCGGTGTGCTGCTGGAGCGCAGCGGAAACTTCTACCGACTGACAGAGACGCGGTGACGCCGGCATGACGCGCGTCTGACAACCCCGCGGGATGGTGGATCGTCTGAAATCCGGCGGCCCCCGTGGTCGCGGGTGAATCTTTTGCGGAGCACCGGACGCGGGGGCTATAATTCAGTCGCCATGTCGGACCTGCTTGCCATCGTTCGCAATCTGAACCGGCTCGCGGCGGTCCAGCGCAGCGGGCTGCTCGACACCCCGGCCGAGGAGACCTTTGATCGATTCACGCGGCTCGCGACGCGGCTGTTCAAAACGCCCGTCGCGCTCGTCTCGATCGTCGACGCGGAGAGACAGTTTTTCAAGAGCGCAATCGGTTTGCCCGAGCCGTGGCAGACGCGCAGAGAAACGCCGCTCACGCATTCATTCTGCAAGCACGCCGTGGCGCTTCAGGAACCCCTCGTCATTGGCGACGCGCGTAAGGATCCCACGTATCGCGATAACCCGGCCGTTCGGGATCTCAAGATCATCGCTTACGCTGGAGTTCCACTCATGGTCTCCGGCAACGCGCTTGGCGCGTTCTGCGTGATCGATGATCAGCCGCACGCCTGGTCCTACGACGAGGTGCGGATGCTCCGGGATCTGGCCGGATGCGTGATGCACGAGATCGAGTTGCGGACCCGGCTGCGCGAAGCGGACGAGCGGGTACGGCAGCTCGAAAAAGTCACCCACTAGCGACACCAGCCGTGCACTGCGGCGATGACCGGCATATCCATCGCACGATGTGCGGCGAATGTCCCGCGTGCGCCACCCGAAAGGGGGCCGCAGCACCAGCTGCGCGCTTGCGCCCGTCTTCATGACCAGGTTGATCAGTGCGTAAAGTCCTTGCCGGTCTTCTGATCGGCCTCAGCGCGGCCCTCGTGGTCCTCCTGCTCGCGTGGACGGGAGTGCTGGACAGGCTCGAGTTGCAGCTCTATGACTGGTCGTTGCGCCAGCGTTCCGATCCCAAATCCGCCAGCCGGGACATTGTGCTCGTCGAGATCAACGACGCCAGCATTCGCGACTATTCGGAAGCTGTCGGCCGATGGCCCTGGCCGAGAGTTCTTCAGTCAAACCTGATCGACTTCCTCCGTCGCGCACCTGCACGTGTAATCGCCTACGACATCCAGTTATCCGAAAAGTCGAGCGGCAGCTTCAAGTTTGGCGATGACCCCTGGACGTCGGAGGAATCTGACGCCGCGATCGTTTCGTCAGCGCGCGACGCGAAAAACGTGATCATGCTGGCCGACGCGACAAATCCCGGCGCCACCGCGGGAAATGCCCAACACGTATCGACGGCAACCTGGCGCAGTCCAGCGTATCGTCTGGGGCCTGCCATCGAAGAACGGCCGTTGGTTCTGCCGCCCTTTCAGGCGCTCACCGACGCAGCGTCCGCCCTCGGTCATAATTTTCTCGTTCTGGACGATGATGGCGTTCTGCGGCGGATGGCGCCATTCATACGGAGCGGCGGACAATACCTCCCATCGCTCGGCATCGCTGCCGCGCTTGCGGCAGGCGGGTTCAGGCCCGACGAAGTCGTGCTCGAGGAAAGCGCGATCCGCGTTCGCGACAGGCGAATCCCGCTTGTGTCCGCGCGTGTCACCGACACCGTTGGCGGCACGACGTCGCACGACCAGTGGACGATGTTGATCAACTATCGCGCCCCCGTCCAGGTCAACGGCGGACGCCCGTTTCCTTCGTACGAAGCACGCCACCTCCTCGTCTCGCAGGATCAGCTCCTCGCGGGGCAGAAACCCCTACTCGATCCGTCTGTCTTCAGAGACAAGATCGTCTTTGTCGGATTGACCGGCGCCGGCCTCGTTGACGTCTTTCAGACGCCGATGGGCGGCGGGCTGATGCCCGGGATTCAACTGCACGCGACGATCGCGGACAGCCTGCTTGCGAACCGGTTCATCAAGCCCGCGCCGGAGACGTGGCGCATCGTCTCAACGCTGGCTGCGGCCGTTTTCATCGGGCTGATGTCGGCGATTCTCCCGTTCACCGTCGCGGCCGTGGGGGCGGGGCTTGCCGCAGCGGGCTGGACGTCGGTCGCGGTCGTTGCGCTCCGCGGTGGCACATGGCTGAACATGGTGCAGCCGCTTTCGGCGATTGCTCTGGCGCTCTTTGCCGGCACGGCGTATCGCTACTTCGTCGAGGACTACCAGAAGCGTGTGGTCAAGCGCCTGTTCGGGCGTTACGTCTCGAAGGATGTATATGAGCAGCTCCTCGCGCATCCCGACCACGCGGAGCTTGGGGGCAAGCGCCGCGAGATGTCGGTTCTCTTTTCCGACATCCGCGGATTTACCACGGTCACCGAGAAGGGAAATCCCGAAGAGCTGGTCGCCCAGCTCAATGAGTACTTCTCCCGCATGGTCGACGTGGTGTTCCGCCACAAGGGTACGGTCGATAAATTCGTAGGCGACATGGTCATGGCGTTGTACGGCGCGCCGCTCGACGATGCGGAGCACGCGGAACACGCGGTGGCGGCCGCGATCGACATGGTGCGTGAGCTGGGCGAGTTGAACCGCGGGTGGGCCGCGAGAGGAATGGCACAGCTCGACATCGGGGTCGGCATCAACTCGGGCGACATGATCGCGGGAAATATCGGATCCTCGTCAATCATGAGCTACACGGTCATCGGCGACAATGTGAACCTGGGCTCGCGTCTCGAATCGTTGAACAAGGACTACAAGACCCGCATTATCATTAGCGACGCAACCCGAATCAGACTCAAAGGAGGCTACGACATCCGTCCGCTGGGTGAGGTCGTGGTCAAGGGGAAGACGCGGCCGGTGGCAATCTTCGAGATTGTGGTCCCGGCTCCGATCCAGGAAGTTGGACAAGTCACATGAAGACAACCATGGCTCTGGTGCTCACGCTTTCGACGATCGGCGCGGCGCCCGCGCATGCGCAGCTTGGCGGCCTCAGCGGCCGGCTGAAACAGGCTCAGGACGCAAAGGCGAAGGTCGACAAGATTTCCGATTTGAAGATGTCCGACGCAGACGAGCGGAAGCTCGGCGAGGAGGTCAGCGCGAAGCTTCGGCAGGAGTTCGGCGTCTATCAGGACAAAGACGTCACGCGATATGTGTCGCTCGTCGGCAATGTCCTTGCGCAAGCCAGCTCGCGTCCGCAACTGGACTGGCAGTTCATCGTGCTCGATACCGACGGCGTCAACGCGTTTGCGTCCCCTGGCGGCATCGTGCACATCACCCGCGCCGCGCTCGGGTTGATCAAGAACGAGGCCGAGCTGTCGGGTGTTCTCGGTCATGAGATTACCCACGTCACGGCGAAGCACACCGTGCGCGCGATCCAGAAGAACAAGCTGGTCTCGCTGACCGCCGACGAAGTCGGCGGTTCGGGCGGCCTCACGCAGTCGGTCCTTTCGAAGCTGGCCGGGGCTGCCTATAAGAACATCATCACCAACGCCTTCGATCGCGACGACGAAGTCGAAGCCGACAAGGTGGGTATCGAGCTGGGAAACAAGGCCGGTTATGCGCCCGGCGCCCTGTCGGACGTTCTCAAGCGTCTCGAGGATCGGAACAAGGACCAGGAGCAGCCGAATGGCATGTTCGCCTCCCATCCGCTCATCGCGGATCGTGTCGCCAGCATCGCGAAGGTCGTCAAGGACGAGAAGCTCGCCGGCTCGGCAACCGTGGCGAGCCGTTATAAGAAGCACATCACGTTCGAAGCGAAGCCGCTCGCTGACATACCCGTCATCGAGGGGACCCGTGGACTGACGGGCGGCGACTCAAAGGCCAGCAAAGACGCGAAAGCCAGCAAAGACGCAAAGGACAGTAAAGACGCGAAGGACACCGACAAGAAAGAAGAGCCGAAGAAGAAGGGGGGATTGCTCGGCAAGGTGGGTTTGACGAGCGGTTCGCAGGCGCAGAACACGCAGACCGTGGCTTCAGCCGGCGCGCGCGGACTGGGTCAGCCCGATCGAGACGCGAAGGGTGGCAGCAACCCGAACAAGGTGGACATCGCGGTCACGCCAGCCGAGATCGCCGACTTCAAGAAGGGCATCGCGTAAGGGCGGATGACATTTCAGCACTCCGCCTGGCACCTGATTGTCGGCGTCGCCGCGCTGGCGGCGACGTTCGGCATCTCGAGCCTGACGGTCAACCGGCTTGTCCGGCGCAAGCTGCGGCTCTCGCTCCTGCTCCTCGGCACCTACGTCGGCCTGCATCTCGTCCTGGCGCTGTGGCCGTCGCTCGGCG
Source organism: Vicinamibacterales bacterium (assembly GCA_038320555.1). Taxonomy (GTDB): domain Bacteria; phylum Acidobacteriota; class Vicinamibacteria; order Vicinamibacterales; family 2-12-FULL-66-21; genus JALZOC01. The sequence continues at coordinate 14,948 of JBBQEJ010000076.1, forward strand.
ACTCGCTCGAGAAGTTCCAGTCCTTTGAGCGGCTCGCCTTGGCGGCGGGCCTCATCAATCTGATCGTCATTGCGTTCCTCAACCCGCTGCGCGTCGATCGCGTGCACGATCGCTACCCCGCGATTCTCCAGGACTTCATCGTCATCGGCCTGCTCGTGCTCGTGGCGACGTTCGTGTTCCACGACCAGCTGGTGACGACCTCGGCGGTGAGCGCTGTCGTGATTGGGTTCGCACTTCAGGACACGCTGGGCAACGCGTTCGCGGGCCTGGCGATCCAGAGCGAGAAGCCTTTTCACGTCGGTCACTGGATTCGCGTGGGCGACTTCGAGGGGCGCGTCGCCGAAGTGACCTGGCGCGCCACAAAGCTCCGCACGAAGTCCGGTAACTTCGTCGTCGTTCCGAACAACATCGTTGCGAAGGAAGCGATTACGAACTACTCCGAACCGGCGGTGCCGACGCGCATCGAGATCGAGGTCGGCGCGAGCTACCTGACGGCGCCGAATGCGGTGAAGGCGGCGATCGGCGAAGCGCTCGCCAATTCGCCGCGCGCGCTCCGGACACCGGCCCCTGACATCGTGCTCGGCGCCTTCGACAGTTCCGCTATCGTGTACCGCGTGCGCTTCTGGATCGAAGATTACGAGCGCGACGAGGCGGCGCGCGATCAGGTGCGGACCGCAATCTACTACGCGTTCGCGCGGCACGAGATCGAGATTCCGTGGCCGATCCAGGTCCAGTACGAACGGGAGTTGAAGGATCTGGATCCGGCTGCCCGGGTCCAGGAACGGGACCGGCTGCTCGCCGGTGTGGATTTGTTTGCCGCGCTCGGTGAGGACCAGCGCCGGGAAATCGCCTCCGCCACCACGTCGAGAATGCACGGCGACGGCGAGGCCATCGTCCGGCAGGGCGACGCGGGGCACTCGATGTTCATCATCGGATCGGGTCGCGCCGCGGTGGTGCTCGAGCCGGAAGGCCGCGAGGTGGCGACGATCGAACGCGGCGGATATTTTGGCGAGATGTCGCTGCTGACTGGAGAGCCGAGAACGGCGACCGTTGTCGCGCGCGGCGATACGTTCGTCATCGAGATTGACGCCGACGTTTTCCGAAGGCTTGGCGCGGCGAGTCCTCAGGCGGTTGAACGGGTGGGCGTGGCGGCCGCGTCGCGACGCGCGGAGCTGGATCACGTGCGCGCGAACACGGCAGGCCCGGCAGTCGCCGACGCACCCGCCAATTTCCTTGGACGAATGCGTCGGTTTCTCCGCTTGTCCTAGCCAGGGTAAACCGGCCGCGAATCGCGAACCGCATACCGCGACTCGCGAGCCGCGAACGGCGAACAACTACCGATATCGCCCCTCTCTGAACCCACGCTCGTAGCCCTGGCGGAATCCCTGTCGATAGAGATCCTTGTACTGCTCACGTGAACCAAACCGGCTGTCGTAGTGCCGGTCGGCCGAGCGATACCATGACTGGCGGACCGGATCGAATGATCGGTTGTGCCGCGCGTCGTCGACGCCCTTTTCGTAGCCGTCGTTGACCCCGTTCTGCACCGCGACGTCGGTGTAGCTGCCGTATCGGCCGTTCGATCCCGGATACTGCTGCGGATAGGTCCCCGGATACTGCTGCGGATAGGTCGGATAGCTGCCGGTGTTCGGGTAGCCATACGGATCGCCGCCGTCGCGACGGGGCACGGCGCGGCCGTTGCCGTAGCGGCCGTTGTTGCCATTGCCGCCGGATCCATGGTTCGGCGCGTAGCGTTGGTACCCTTCCGAGTAGCCCGCCGAAAAGCCAGTGCGGAAGGACTGGCGGTAGCGGTCGACCGGGCCATACTCGCGGTGATATCCCTTGTCGGCGCGCTGGAACGTCTTGTCGTCCTGATAGGAGAACCGGTCGTTCTTGCGGCCGTCTTTTTCTCCTTGTTTCAATCCTTCGCGGAATCCGGTGTCGTAGGCCACGCGGCCGGAATCGTAGTACGACTGCTGGGCCGGCGCGGAATACGACCGGCCATCCTCGAGCCACCCACGCGTCTGCGCCTGCGCGGGCGCGGTCAGCGCGAGCGCGGCAACACCAAGCGCGGGAACAAGCAGTAGGCGTCTCATGTTTTCGACCTCCCTGATGGGGTGCTGGTGCACCACCACTCAGTGAAATCGCAAGATCCAGGCCGCGCCGTTCGCCAATGTTTTCAGTAAAATGCGCAGGTTTTTGACGGGATCCGCGCGATGAGTGGACACCTCATGCGGCGCAATCAGGACAGTCCTTGAGAGTAGCACGAGCGGTTGGCGACTAGCGGCTGGCTTCTAGCAGTTGGGTTATTACTGGCAACCTTTACAGTCAGCGCCAGCCGCCAGCAGCAAACCCGGTCATTGCGACCAGACCAGGACGCGCTCCCCTGTCGTGTTCTTGTGATCGACGATCAGCGTGGGGCCGAAGCGTTCGAGGTCCTCAGCCGTCAGCTTCAGATCCTCGAGGTTCATGTGGTTCCCGTTGAGATCGATGGTTGCCCCGTGCATCTTCATCCGCACGATCCAGAAAGGGATACTGACCCGCACGATTCGGCCATCGTCTGGATCGAATGCGAGCACGTTGATCGAGTCGGGCGGCTTCGCGTTGGCCGGCGGCGTGCGATCGGTGTGCGACCGCAGGTAGCGGCCGTGCTCGTCGAGCTCGATGAGCGGCTTCTGATCGCCAAATCTCGCCTTCACCTGCTCGAACTCGTGCGCCGCGTTTGCCGGTGATGCCGATCTGGTGTCGATGTGCTGCGAGAAGAGATACAGCCCGATCCCCGCCATGGCGACGATGGCGAGCACTCCAATGACGACAACCGCCAGGACGACCCAGACCCACGTTTTCACCTTACCGGCCATTCGAGCTCCTCAACAGGGCGCGCGCGTCTTCACTGCAGACCGGATCGTTCCCCCGCTCGCACAGCGTTGCAGCCTGGCGAGCCTCGACCGCGGCAGTCCCGCGATCGCCGCGCTTCAAGGCCAGGCGGCCGAGCTCCACCCGCGCGCGGCCATTCACCCACGGCTGGGCGTCCGCGCTGGTCGCGCTCTGCAGATCGGCGAGCGCCGGTTCGGCCCGCCCCAGCGCAGCCCGCGCCGCACCCCTCTTGTATCGCCACAGGGCTTCTTCACCCGGGATACGCGCGCGCTGATCTTTTGCAAGCATCGCAAGGCCTTCGGTCAGCAGATCATCGGCCTGCTGCGCCCGCTCTCCCCGAAGCGCGGTCGCGCCCGCTTCGAGCAACAACAACCGGTTACGCGGATACAAGCGGCGGAGTTCCTGGAGCACTCGCAGCGCGTCGTCGAACCGGCGCTCCCGGTTGTACACCAGAACAAGGGCAAAGAGGGCATCGGTCCTGGCGTCATTACCGGCGCTCGCCTTCGTGTCAGGGCCGACTTTCTGCGCGTTGAATTCTGCCGTTTCCTCGAGCATCTGGATGCCTCGCGCGCGCCCGCCGCCGAAGCCAGCGACGTACGCCATCATCCGCATCGGCAGTGCCAGCGTGGAGACCAGATATCGGTAGGTGCCGACGATCAGACCTGCATCCTTGCGCGAAGGATCAAGCGCGAGCACCTTCTCATGCTCGTCATAACAGCGCCGCGCGGCCCTGAAGCCGGCGAGCATCCTCCCTTCGACCGTGGCGACATAAGAAGCCTGGAGGCCGACGGCTGCTCCGAGGTCGTAGTGTGCCTGGGCACTTCCCGGGTTCGACGCGACGCGGCGTTCCGCCAGCGAAATGGAGCGTTCGACGTGCAACCGGAATTCCCGATCGATTTCCGCCGGCGGTTTTGCGAGATCGACGGTCGAACGCGAGAACGATCCGAGGTAGTGATCCACTGTTACGGCGCCGCGCCGGAACAGCAGGTTCAGCCAGAGTACGCTCGCCAGTGAACGATGCGGAGCGGGATCGTCTGGCGAGAGTGCCACGGCGCGCCGAAGCAGATCGAGCGACTGATCATGGTCAAGGTTATAGGCTAGTTCGAGCGCCCTCTGTCGCAGGTCATTGCTTGTCTGGGCGCAAACGATAGTTCCGATCGTGAATGATGTATGGCTTGAGATCGCCAACAACATCACCGTGACGACAAAGACTGGCGGTCGCCACTTCATGAGACTATGATAGTCCCTCGCCGCTGCAGGCTTCGATAGTGCACAGACGGATTACTGGAGGACGTTACTATGCCGAGAGGGCGACCGAGAAAGAAGAGAGATGTACTGGTGAAGTCGGCCGAACTTCTCGGCTGGGCGATTGGCGGCATCGAACGTGAGATCAGCCAGACGCGCGAAAGACTTTCGGCTCTGACGGTCCAGGCAGCGAAGCTTCGCGCGCGGGCCGGGATCCGGGGGTCATCCGCGAGGGCCGAGGCCGCCGGAGGCGGTGCGTCGGCAGGGTCTGAAGCATCCGGAAATGGCAGGAAGAAGCGGCGGCGCACGATGTCGCCGGAGGCCCGCAAGAAGATTTCCGAGATGATGAAGAAGCGGTGGGCTGAGCGCCGGAAGGGCAAGTAAGCTCCATGACCACGCGGGCGACTAGAGACGGGTCACTAGAGTACGAATCCCCTACCCAGGCCGCGCGCCGCCGCCTTTACATAGGCAAGGTGCGCGGCCGCAATATCTTCCACCGCCATTCCCAACGACTTGAACACCGTCACCTCGGCAGGCGACGTTCTGCCGGCCACGGCGCCCGACGCGACCTCGCCGAGCTCTCCCGCGATATGGGTTTCACCGAACGCGCCCTCCGCGATCGGAAGAACGATGTCGCCCGCTTCCGCCAGCGCGCCCGTGCGCGAATCCACAAATAAACGACTGCGCGAGACGAGCGCGGTATCCATTTCCCGCTGATCGGGCCGGCACGCGCCGACTGCGCATACGTGCGCGCCGGGCGCGATCCAGTCGTTCCTGACGACCGGGTCGCGGGACGCGGTGGCGAGCACCACCAGATCGGCCCCGTCGATCGCGTCGTGCGCAGAATTCGTGGTCATGATGGAAGCGCTGGTTCGCGGCTGCATCTCACGCGCGAAGGCTGCACGGTTATCGGCAGTCGGGCTCCACACGCGAACCTCTGCGAGATCGCGCACGAGGCCGAGAGCCTCCAGGTGGCTCCGGGCCTGTACGCCGGAGCCGATGATGGCCAGCCTCGAGGCGTCGCTCCGGGCCAGGAGCTTTACGGATAACGCCGAGACGGCCGCCGTCCGCGCCTCTGTAATGAAACGGCCGTCCACCACCGACAGTAACTCCCCGGTCATCGAGTCGAGGAGCACGATTGTCGCAAGGTGCGTCGGCAGACCCACGGCGGTATTGCTCGAGAACACGGTGACGACCTTCGTGCCGAGCGCGGGCGGATCCTGAATGAATGCCGGCATCACGCCGAAGAATGCCTTTTGCAGACCAATTTCGATAACGGTCCGCAGCGGCTGCGCGACCTGGCGTGACGAGAACCCGACGAGGGCCGCCTCCATCGCGCCGATAAGGTCGCCCATCGACAGCACCGTCCGCACGTCCTGCTCGGACAACAAGACCGGCATAAGAAGTATTAAGCCTACCCGAATCGATGCAGGCTGCAAGAGCCGTGTCTGGACGTGAGGACGATTGCAGGGCGACGCGCACCCGCCGCCCGCTGTCGATGCGCTTTTCAGCGTCCGTGGTTAGATGAATGAAATGGCGAGGATCGCGACGGTGAGGAGAATCGCGACAAGCGCTTCGGCGTTGCTGGAGACATCAAAGTCGATCATGGTGTGTTCCGTCCTTTCACCCTGTTAGACGGGTCACCTCCAGCGAAAGTTTACCGAGTCACCGATCTGTCATAGTTTCGCTGGTAGCCACGTAACTCTTACGCGCCCGGGCGGTCATTCCGGGCTTTTTCAGCTTGACATCGAGCTTGTGTACCCTTCCGTCGAGAGCTTGCGGAGAGAACCCGAGCACGTACTGGCTGTGCAACTCCTGCGCAACCCGGGTGAAGGTCGTCGACAGCTCATCAGTCTTTTTCAACAGAAAGAACCCGCCGCCGGTCTCTTCGGAGAGATGCCTCAACCCACGATCGGGGCTCGAGACCGTCCACCGCTGACCGTCGAAGTACCTGTTCTCGAGTCCGATCGAGTAGACCATCACATCTTCCATCCGGCCGCGATCCGTCACATCGCCCGACCCGAACTTGCTGGCGTTGTCATCGCCATCGGTGAACACGAGCACGACTCTGCGGCCCGGGATGCCCTTCAGCTGCGCCATGCTCTGGTTGACAGCATCGTACAAGCGCGTGGGATATCCAAAGTCCAGATCCTTCAACGAACGGACCAAGTCGTCGCGGCTGTTCGTGAAGCCCTCCGGATGAAACTCGATCTTGTCGTTGAAGGCCCCCACCATGCCCTGGTCTTCCGGCATCATCCGAATCAGGAACTGTTCCGCGGCGCTCTTCACGAGATCGAGCGCAAGCGTCATGCTGCCGCTCGTATCGAGCATGACGACAACGGTGATGGGCAATGGCTTGTTGTCGAACGCCGTCAGCGTTTGCAGCTTGCCGTTGTCGTACACCTCGAAGTCGTCCTCCACGAGATCGGGGACCAGCCGCTTCGCGGTGTCCGTCACCGTCGCGTACAGCGCCACGCTGTTCGTGGAAACCTTGAATTTCCGCTGCGGCTCCTGGGCCCGCATAGGGACGATCAGGAGCGCGGCGACGGCGATCGGGACGAAAATGCGCATGGACATTTTGGGGTATCAGTGCAGAAAGTGTTCCATTAGAGGAACACCCTTCTCTCTAGCCATTCTACAGCTCGAAATTCAACGTGTGCTCAATAGGATACACGCGTCCTATCGGAGCACCTGCTCCAATGCGGGGCGGATGGCGTCGGCCACCCGGCGATAGCCAGCCGGGGTCGGATGCAGGCCATCGGCGGAATCGAGCAGCATATCGGGATTGCCGCCCGCTGCGGCGGCCGCCCGCGTGTCGACGAACACGATTCCCGGCTGCCGGCGGATCCAATCGTTGATTTGCTGCATCCGGGCGTTCTGCTCAGGAGTCGCGGTGTTATAGGGGAGGATTGATCCCGCGACGACCCGAATGCCCGCCTGGCCGGCGCGCGCGTACATCACGCTGAGCTCCGCGCAGACATGTTCGACGGACCGTCCCTGATACACGTCGTTGACGCCCGCGATGATGACGACGGCCTTCGGCGCGGCGGCCACGACGTCGCGCTCGAACCGTCCACGAATCTGATCGCTGCGCTCCCCGTCCACGCCCCGATTGAGCACTTCCCATTCCGGATGCGACGTCATCAACCAGTACGCATATTGGCTGGCAGGGTCGCCGCGCCCGTTGGGCGGCGCCTCAATTGGTGATTTGAACGCCGGAGTCCCTGCGGTCGTGGAATCACCCAGTGCGACTATTCGGGTGATGGAGGCAGCAGGGTGATTCACCACAGAGATAACAGAGCTAACAGAGACAAAAACCATTTGTTCTCCGCTTCCCCTGCTAACTCTGTGGTAGAAAACACTCTGCTCTCTCCGTCCTCTCCGCTATCTCATCCCATCGAATAGCATGGCCGAAGGCCCGCGTTCCGCCTGCAGCTTCTTCGACACTTTCTCCGTCTCCCGCATTACGCGCAGGACGTTCTGCCCGAGAATCTTCTTGACCTCGTCGTCTTTGTAGCCGCGGCGGAGCAGCTCCGCCGTGAGCGACGGGTACTTCGACACGTCCTCGAGGCCCTGCGGCACGCTGGTGATGCCGTCGAAGTCACCCCCAAGGCCGATGTGATCGATGCCCGCGACCTTGCGGATGTGATCGATGTGATCCGCGGCATCCGACACGAGCGCCCGCGGCGCGGGATGCCCCTTTGTCCACTCCTCGACGCCGCGCGCGACGGCCGGAGCGTCGCCGGTGAACTGTTGAGTCAATCGAGCCCGCTCGGCGTCTTGCAGTTTGTTCCAGGCCGCGACCTTCGCCGACAGGAATCCGGGCACGAACGTCACCATCACGACGCCGCCGTTCTTCGGCAGCATCTGCAGGATATTGTCCGGCACATTGCGCGGCACGTCGTTCAGCGCGCGAGCCGAGGAGTGCGAAAAGATCACCGGCGATTGACTCACGCGGATCGCGTCCTCGATCGTGTCGGGAGAGACGTGACTGAGATCGACCAGCATGCCAAGCCAGTTCATTTCGCGAATGACCTCTTCGCCAAACGGTGACAGCCCGCCGAATTTCGGATCGTCGGTCGCCGAGTCGGCCCAACCCGTGTTCTTGGAGTGCGTGAGCGTCATGTAGCGCGCGCCGAGCCGATGGAACATGCGCAGCGCCGCCAGTGAGTTGTCGATCGAATGGCCTCCCTCCATCCCGATGAGCGAGGCGATCTTGCCCTTCTGGAAAATCCGCTCCACATCGTCTGCCGTCAGTGCGAGCTCGAACGTGTCCGGATAGCGGCGGACCATCTGGTGAACCGTATCGATTTCTTCGAGGGTCGCCGTGACGGCGCTCTCTCCGGCCAGCTCGACCGGCACATAGACCGACCAGAACTGACCGCCAACGCCTCCCGCCTTGAGACGGGGAATATCGGTCATGATCGACGGTTGCGGCTTCGCAATATCCAGCTTCTCGAAGTTCCGCTGAGCTTTTTCACGCAATGCCCACGGGTAGTCGTTGTGGCCGTCGATGAGCGGCGACTGTTTGTGGAGCGCCCGAGCCCGATCGAGCAGGGCCGTATGACTCGGTTGCTGGGAATACGCCGTGGTCATCGCGAGCACCGCTGCGGCGGTTATGGAGA
>JBBQEJ010000077.1:0-23564 GCA_038320555.1 Vicinamibacterales bacterium
CTTGCTGGCCCTGCCGCCCGGTCTGCGCCTGCTGACGCTCGCGGAGCCGCTGGTCGAGCGAATCAACTCCGCGCGCGAGCTGCCGCGCCTTGTCGAGCGCCTGGTTCATCGCGTCTCCCTGCGACTGACGGCCCAGCGCGGCGGCGGCCTGCGACAGCGTGTTCTTCAACGAATCGAGATTCGATCCGATGGAGTTCTCGTACGGCTCCTGATCCGACGGCGCGACGCCGGCGCTCAGCATCCTGCTCGAGTACCGGATCTTGTCGCGCACCTTGTTGTCGCGGATCGAATTCGCGCCTTCGGTCAGCTTGCGCGCCGCTTCCTTCTCCTGGCCGCGGATGTCGCCGGCGGTGCGATCGAGCTGCTTCTCGAGCTCGCCGACTTTCTGTTCGAGCGCGGATTTCCGCTCGATCACCTGTTGCGCCTTTTCCTGCCGGCGATCGCCAGCGGCCTCCAGCCCTTTCACGTCGTCGGCAATCTGGTGCTGCTCGCGCGCGAGATCCTCGGCCTGCTGCAGCGCATTCTTCACGTCGCGATCCGCGCGGCCCGACTGCGTCTGCTGCAACCGGCGCTGCGCCTCCTGCAGCCGCTCGAGCGCCGCAGCCGCCTGCGCACCGGCCGCCTGTTGACCGTTCGCGGCGGCGCGGCGCATCGCGTCCGCCGCGTCGCGCAACTGCCGCGCGGACTGCATGAGGTCCGGCCGGTTTTCTTCACGAGACAACTGCTCGAGCCTGCGCGCGGCTTCTTCCGCCTGGTCCGCCAGATCGCGCTGAGACTGCCCCGAACCATTACCTGACGCCTGCTGGCCGAGCGCGGCACGGCGACGCTGACGTTCGGCTTCCTGCTCCTGACGGCGCGCGAGGTCCTTCAGCTTCTCCATCAGCTCGTCGAGCTTCTGATCGGACTGCTGCTGGGATGCCTGCTGGCGCGTCTCGTACTGGTTTGCCATCTTGTCGAGCTCCATCTCGAACAAGTCGGCAAGGTCCTGCGCCATCTGGCCGCCGCCACCGCCTCCACCGCCGCCCTGCTGTCGCTGGATCTGCACCTGCGTCTCGTACTCTTCTTCCGCTTTCTGCAGGAACTGCAACGCTTTCTGTTCCGGCGGCAGCGCGCCGTCCGGGCTGACGGCGTGGAGCTTGGCCTCGGCGTTCTTCATTTCCGCGACAGCCTGCGGCAGCAGCTCCGCGACTTTCTTGAACGCCGGATCCTGCTCGATCAGACGGCTGTTCATGCGCGTCAGCAGTCCCTCGACCTGATCGCGCAGCCGCGACTGCGACAGCGCGAGCACGGTGCTGTTTTCGCGCACCTTCTCGGCCGTCATCTTCTTGCGATCGCGCTGGACATTGAACGTCGCCGCGACAATCTGGCGTTGCTGCTCGGAGAGCGCGCCCACCTGGTTCTGCCCGCCGCCTCCTCCGCCCCCGCCCCCGGCGTCCGACTGCGCGCGGCGGAATTCCTTGCTCAGCGGGCGGATGCGGACGAAGTACATGTCGCTTATCGCCGGCTTGGGACCCTGCACGGCGTCGTTGTCGACTGCCTTCGCGTAGTACGACACGAAGTCACCGGGCTTGACGTCGAGCTCTTCAAGATAGAACGTGTGGCCGCCCGACACTTCCGGCATGCGCTTCTTGCCGTCGAAGAGGCGGATGGACTTTTCCGTGCCACCGTTGACCGAGTACACGAGGTCGAGATCCCGGACGCCGAAGTCGTCTTCAGCGCGCGCTTCGACGAACACCTCCTCGATGGGCGACGCCGAGGTGTCGCGTCCAGGTTTGGAAATCGACACCGTCGGAGGCTTGTCGTCCAGCGCGTCAATCGTGTACTGCGGCGACGCCGTCATCCGCTCACCCGACGGCGCGTCGAGCTCGATGTGATAGAAGCCGTCGCGATCCACGTGGAACGCGCCGACGAGAGGCGCCGGCGACCCGCCGGCGGCGTCCGGCGTCAGGCCCGATCGATCCTTGTCGCCGTCGCCGAGCACGATTTGCCCCCCCGGCGCGCTCATCGTCGGCACGGCACGCACGCGCACCTCGGTGCCTCTGAGGACCGCGATATCTCCGCCGTCTTCGACCTTCTGCGGGGCGAGGCCCGTATAGGCCGGGAAGTGATATTCGAGCTCGAGCCGCTGCACATAGGGAAGGTCGACGACCTTCAACGTGTAGTGCTTCGAATTGACGCCGTTCGCCTCGACGAAGTACTCGATCGGCGCCGCGAGATCGAACAGCATGCCTTCGTACTGGCCGTTCTCGCTGCGCAGGAGCGGCAGGCGCTCGTACGCCGCTTCCGGCGTCTTACGAATCATCAGCGATGCCTGCTCAGAATCGAATCCCGACAGGCGGGCCGTGATGCTCTGATCCGCGCCACGGGCCACGGTCGCGTTCCCGGGTGTGACCGCGATGCTGTACGGGGCGGCCGCTTCGACGTCGCGCGACACGATGAGCAGCGCCGACAAGGCGTGGCGCAAGTAGGCCGGCCCCAGTGTGAAGAGCGCGATCGCCGCGAGGGTGACTGCGGCAAGGGTCGCACTATAGCGGCGCACCGGCACGCGCTCGACACGGCGTCCGCTTTCAATGGCGTGGACTTTCTCCACCGCGGATTCGACGAGACGACGCACGAGCGTCGCCGAATACGGTGATTCGCTTCCGCCACGCTCCGCTTCGACCGCGCTGATGATGGCCGCCTGCAGCGACGGCTCGTGTTCCTCGAGGTAGAGCGCGACCTGTTCATCGCTGGCGCTGCGCATCAGCGGCCGGACCAGCAGGTAGCCGATGAGACCGGCAAGGGCGATCCCGACGATCACGCGGAACGTGATAATCGCAGGCGCCGTGAAGCGCCACGACTCGAGCCCGTAGGCCGACAACAGGAGGACGAGCGCCCCGAGCCCGACGACCCCAAGCGCGCCCCGAAGCGCCAGCTTCATCCGCCACCGACGTCGCACCTGGTGGATGATCTCCACGAGCTCGGAGCCGAAATCCGTGCGCCAGTTTTCGCGGGTCATAAGCGCCCTCTCCTCATACGTCAGCTTAGCATTGGGCTTTCGGACGGCCGCGTCTTTTGCGACAAATCCGTGACCCAAGGCTTAGGACCCATAGGACTCAGGCAGTCTCACGGTTCGCGATCCTGAGTCCTGAGCCCTGAGCCCTTCTACACCTGCACCGGTCCCGACCGCGAGATGCGGTTCCCGACCAACGTCTCCAGTCCCAGGATGACGACTCCGGCAAACAAGAGGTACCACCACACGCGCTGGCTGCGCTCCTGCTCTTGGTCGGTGGCTGTCGCGTTCGCACCCGCGGCCGCGGCGCCACCCGCTCGTCCCATCGCGCCGGCGACGACTTCCTGCGGATCCATCGGCGTGAGATCGGACTCCGCCAGATCGATATTGCTTGCGACGGTCATCGGCGGAGCCGCGTCGCGGCCCTGCGCACGCACCTCGTAGAAGCCCTGCTCGGAGAGCTCGAGAACGTCGGGTCCCTCGCCATCGAGCGTCACGCGCTCGCCGGACGGCGTCAGCACGACGCGCGGTGTCACCTGCCGCACGGCTCCGGGCACCGGAGCCGGACGGGCGGCGTCGAGAACATCACCGACCGTGAGCCATGACGGGCGTTCCGAATACGACGCGAGCGTCGTGACCATACGATGCACGAATGGGAGAAACACCGATTTGAGCGGCAAATCGTTGCCTTGCAGATCGAGCGTGGAGGTCCAGACGAGCACGCGGCCGTTTCCGACCCGCCGCTCGACGAGCGCCGGCGCGCCATCGTCGAACCGCGCAAGGATCTGCGCCTCCTTTGCAGGGGTCACGGCGCGGTAACTGTAGAAACGCGCGCCGGAAAAATCTCCGCTGCGCGGAGCCCGGAAAGGTTCAAAGATTGGATGGCCGTACTCGAGCGCGCCGAGCCGCGCGGCCTGCCCGCTGGTACGGTCGACAGGTTGGCCTGGCGCGGCTGGAAGAATGTCGCCGCTGGCGCCCGTGACGGCCGGCCACGACGCCCGGTTCCCGAGCGCAATCAACAGGCCCCCGCCCCGCGCGACGAACGTGCCGAGCCGTTCCGCGGTCAACTGCGCGACGGGCGCGTCATTGAGGATGACGACCGACGCGCGTTGCAGATCGTCGGTCGAGACGGCGTCGATTGATTTGGTCGCGATCTCGAACGGCGGTGTCTCCCCAAGAGCCAGCGCGCGGGAGAGATAGAGGCTCCCGTCGCGGGTCGCGCCGGGACGCTCGGCGATGATGATCCGCAGCGCCTCCTTCGGCGAGACCGTGAAGTTGAATGCGTTGTCGAGCGGCAGCGCGTCGGTCGCGATGCGCACGGTTCCGCGGGTGTTCCGTGCCGCCGGCGTGAAGGGCGCAAAGGTCACCGATCCGGAACTGTTCGGTTCGACGGAGACATGCTCCGTCTGCACGGTGTGGCCATCTATCTCGAGCGAGACCTCGAGGTTCGAAACCGCCTTCGATCCGTGATTGGTGGCGCCGCCGGTTACCGTGACGCGATCCTGGTCGGAAAACGTGGAGCGCTGCAGCGATACGGGCGTCACACTCAGATTGGACGAGTCGGCATCGCCGATCACCACCGGCGTCAGCGTCACCCCGTCCGGCAACCGCACACCTTCGGCTCCCTGCCATCCGGCCCGCTGGAAATCCGAAATCAAGATCACGTCGCGTCTGGGCAAGGCGGATTCGCTCGCAATGCTGCCAGCCAGCTTCAGCGCCGGACCGTAGCGCGTGGCGCCCGCGCTGGGCCTGCCCGTGCTGACCGCAGCGTTCAAACGGCTCCGGTCGGGCGTCGATCGCAACGCCACCTCGGCGCCCGACGAAAAGAACACGACCGACGCGCGATCCCTGGGACCTACCCGGCCGATGGCATCCCGTGCCGCGGCGGTCGCCCGCGCCCAGCGGTCGCCGTATCCCATACTGTATGACTTGTCGATCAGGACCACGACTTCGCGAGCGCCGCTCCCCGCCGCAGCCGCCAGCGCCGGCCGCCGCAGAAACGGCCGCGCGAACGCCGCGACGATGAGCGCGAGCGCCGCGAGCCGCAACAACAGCAGCGGCCAGTTCCGGATCCGTCGCCGCTGCACGGACTGGTACGAAATACGCTGCAGGAACATCAACGAGGGAAACTGGACAACGTTCTTCCGTTCCCGCTGAATCAAATGAATGATGACGGGAACGGCAAGGCCCGCGAGCCCGAGCAGGAATAGCGGCGTCAGAAAACTCATGACAGTGTCTAGTTACCAGTTTCCAGTTTCCAGTTGCCAGTAACAAGTCCAGTCCAGCGACGTCAACGGACGCGCGTAAGACGTTCGCGCCCGGTCAGGTAAGAAAACAGCGCGTGATCGAGCGGCGTCGACGTGTTGATCAGCGTGTAGTCGATGCGATTGGCAGAAAAGCGCTCCTGAAGCCCGTCGATGTGCGCGCGCACCAGCGAGCGATACTGTTCGGCGAGCGCGTCGGGCACGACCGGGATTTGCACCCCCGTTTCGAGGTCCTCGAACGCGGACGGCGTATCGAACGTGAAGTCCAGCTCCGCCGGGTCGAGCAGGTGAAACACGATGAGGTCGTTGCCGCGAAACCGCAGCGGACCGACCGCCTCGAGGACCGCGTCCGGTTCCTCGTAGAGATCGGAAATGAGCACCAGCAGCCCGCGCCGGCCGAAGTGCTCGGCCATCTTGTGCAGCGGCGCGCGCAGGCTTCCGGGCCCGCCCGCCTTCAACCTGTCGAGCATGTGCAGCACGACATCCATGTGCTTCGCCGACGGCGGCACGTGTTCGACGATGTCGGAATCGAACGCGATCATGCCGACCCGATCCCGCTGCTTGTGCACAAGGTACGTCAGGCACCCGGCCAGCATCTTCCCGTATTCGAGTTTGGTGATGCCGCGGCTGCCGAATCCCATCGACTTCGACACGTCGAGCAGCACCGAGAAGTTCGAGTTGGTGTCTGCCTCGTACTCCTTGATGTAGAAGCGATCCGTGCGGGCGTACAGCCGCCAGTCCACGCGGCGAATGTCGTCTCCTGCGACGTAGCCTCGATGCTCCGCGAAGTCCACCGACGCTCCGAAATACGGCGACCGGTGCATGCCGTTGATGAATCCTTCCACGACGTAGCGTGCCACCAGCTCGAGATTGCCGATGCGCGACAGCACGACCGGATCGATAAACCGCGCGCCAGGGGTGGAGGATGTGTTCAGCACGCTTCCTGTCCTTTAATTCAAGTCGGGATCCGAGATCGGGGATCCGGGGTCCTGAGTCCATCGCCTGACTTCTTCCGCCTAACCGGAAGCCACAAGATGCAAATTGGACAACCGCCAATGGCAAGCCCTGAAGGGCTGCGCTACATCAAACGAATAAGTTCGAGATCCGCCAGCCGTCAGCCGCGACCCGCGACCCTTCGACTACGCTCAGGGTCGTCCCGAGCAACGTCGAGGGCGAATACGCTACATCCCCGACCGAGGAACCGCGACCGCCTCGAGCAACCGGTCGATGAGCGTGTCGGTCGATATTCCTTCCGACTGCGCGTGAAAATTCGTCAGCACACGATGACGCAGCACCGGGTGCGCCATGGCCCGGATGTCGTCGAAGCTCACGTGATACCGCCCGCTCGTCAGCGCGCGTGCCTTGGCGCCGAGCACGAGGTACTGCGCGGCGCGGACGCTACCGCCAAATGCCACCCATTTCTTCACCGACTCGGGACAGGTGGGTGACTTCGGCCGGCTGGCGCGCACCAGGTTCAGCGCGTACCGCATCACCGGCTCGGCCACCGGCACCCGGCGCACGAGCTGCTGGAACGCAATCAGGTCTTCCCCGGTGACCGTCCGCTCGAATTTCGGATCGATGATGGCCGTCGTCGTCCGGACGACCTCGAACTCTTCGTCCTCGGGCGGATGGTCGATCACGATGTGGAACATGAAGCGATCGAGCTGCGCTTCGGGGAGGGGGTAGGTGCCTTCGAGCTCGATCGGGTTCTGGGTCGCGAAAACGTAAAAGGGCTCTTCGAGCTTGTAGGTGCGTCCCTGAATCGTGACGCGGTGCTCCTGCATCGCCTCGAGCAGCGCCGATTGTGTCTTCGGCGGCGTGCGGTTGATCTCGTCGGCGAGGACGATATTCGCGAAGATCGGGCCCGGGGCGAACACCATCTGCCGCTTGCCCGTGGCGGTATCCTCCTGAATGATGTCCGTGCCCGTGATGTCGGACGGCATCAGGTCCGGCGTGAACTGGATGCGATTGAACTTCAAGTCCAGCACGCGCGCCAGCGTGTGAATCAACAGCGTCTTGGCAAGCCCCGGCACCCCGACGATCAGGCTGTTCCCGCCGACGAACAACGTCAGGAGGACCTCGGTGACGACATCGTCCTGGCCGACGATCAGCTTGCGCAGCTCGAGGACAATGCGGTCGCGACCCGCCTTCATCCGCTCCGCCAGCGCAACATCATCCGGCGAATCGAGCTCGATAGTGTCAGTGACGGAGCGAGTCAAAAGAGCCTCCAGTGTTGAGAATGGCCTCTAGGTCTCAGGGCTTAGGGCTCAGGCTGCCTCAGGCCGTTGTCTTGAGTCCCCGAGCCCTGAGTCCTGAGCCGTTTTAGTGCGTCAGCCCGTAAATCACGTAATTCACGCCGAATTTGTACGCTTCATTCGTAAGATCCAGCATCGAGACTCCGGTATCGGAGAATTCCCAGTACTCGCTGATGTCGTTGTTCACGTTCGCGACTGCCATCAACCGTCTTCTTGGATCGTTGTTCTCGAACAGCCCCCAGTACGATGGCACGAACCGGCCGCCGTAAATCGGCGGCGGCGCGAGCGTCTCCGGGTGATCGATCTCGAAGAACGAGTGGAACACGCGCGCGGTGCCGTCGAGTTGTACCCAGTTCGCCTCCGGGAGCACGACCTTCATCTGGTACTGAAGGTTGTCCCAGTCCTGTCCGCGGAAGTCGTCGAAGATCACGAAACCTCCTTTGAGGAGATAGTTCCGCAATGCGACCGCTTCTGTCGGGGTCGCGCCCCAGTATCCCGGTTCTGCCATATATGCGACCGGGTAGTTG
Organism: Vicinamibacterales bacterium; assembly: GCA_038320555.1. Taxonomy (GTDB): domain Bacteria; phylum Acidobacteriota; class Vicinamibacteria; order Vicinamibacterales; family 2-12-FULL-66-21; genus JALZOC01. Next base: position 8,039 of record JBBQEJ010000077.1, read on the forward strand.
AAGAGCTCCGGATCGTCGATCGACAGAATGTTCGATCCGTCGGTCCTGATACGAAGCAGCGTGAGCTCCTCGAGGATCTTCGAGAAGTGGACCTCACCGTCAGGATAGTCGTGCGACCAGGGAATGCCACCGTCACCGATGTGGTTGCCCCAACGGCCGAAGCCGGCGTCGTACTTCAATCGCACGAAGACGAAGCGGCCGTCGTACGGCGTGTTGCCCTGCACCTCGACATCGAGCTGCGGACGCCGGTTTCGCCCGCGCTGCGCGAAGGCCGCGCCGCTCGCGATGCACACGATGAGCCCGACGAGCGCAACACGACGGCCGAAGGAGGCATTCACTTCTTGCCCTCGAGGTCTCGTATCTGCTTGCCCTTGAGCGCGAGATCCGTGAGCAGCTTCTCGAGCTCCGACGCGTAGCGGGCCGACTCCATGCCGCTCTTCATCAACTTGAGCCCTTCGACGCGGCGTTCGAGATCGCGACGCTCGTCGTAGAGCGCGCGCATTTTCGGATCCGTGGCCGTCGCGTCGGCCGACTGCGCCGTACCCAGCGAGAGGATCGACGCCACGCGTCCGTTCTTCCCGTCCGCTTTCGGGTCCGTCGTGCCTTTCTTGTCGCCGCTGTCGTCGAGCAGCGGGTGCTCGGTGAGCATGATGCCCTCCTGCTCGTACGCACGTGCGACGCCAAGTTTCGCCGCGTCGAACGCTTCGAGCACCGAGATTCGCAGGTTCTTGTCGGCGTCCGCGCTGTCGCTCATCAGAGCGTCAACGAAGTACCCCCCGAAGAGGGTCGCGAATCGCTCAGCGCCGGTTCTTGTCGCCGTGACGATCGTGCGGCCTGGCCCGGACAACTCCTCCAGGAACGGCGCGCTCGAGCTCGCGGTGTTGACGAAGACGACGTGCTTCGACGGCAGGCTCTTCAAGAGCGGCTCGAAGCTCGAAGGGGTCATGTCCGGCCCCGGCAGGTTGAACTTCGCCACCTTCCCGTCGAAGGTGCCGTGTCCGATCAGCACGACGAAAACGACATCGTCTTCCTTCGCGCGTGCCGCCAGCGTGGCGAATGCGCGCTCAATCTCCTGCCGTGTGGATTTGCCCGTCGCACGCTTCGGGTCTTTTTCCGGCTGTTCGGCGAGATAGATCACATGATCGCGCGCGATCCCCAGTCGTCCCGTCGCCCCGTCCACAAGCGTCGAGGCCCAGCGCTGAAAGAGCTCCGCGTGTTCCGGATCGCCGGCGAGGCCCACGATGACCGCCAGGTGCACGGTCTGCGCCGCTGCCGGCGCCGCACACGCCAGCACCGCACAGAACATCGCGCCCCGGGTCAACCTCGCTGTCATGAGCTCTCTTGTCCCTTTTGCCTTGTCTCTTTTGCCTTTTGCCTTGTCCCTTTTCTTACGCCAGCCCCACCGCGCGGCGATAGCCCCATTCTGCTGAAATGAGGCCAAGCAGCAGAAACAACACGACCGGCATATGCCAGAGCTCGCGTTCTTCGACCGTCGTCACGCCGCGTCCGGTGTAACGGAGATCCTCCGGCATGCCGGCGACCGTGTCGGGGGTGTAGAACCGGCCGCCGGTGTCCTCGGCAATCCGTTTCAATCGCGGCGCGTGCATCGTCGCGTCGAAGTACTCGGCGTCGCTCGGCGTGGCGCGCACTTCAGTCGTCCCCGTGCCGAGTGACTTTCCGGCGCGGGTTGCCTCCACCTGCGCGACATACATGCCCTGGTCTGGCGCCGGGAAGGTCGCGCGGTACTGGCCGTTGCGCTCGCCGGTCCACTGCATCGGCACATCCACGACCGTACCCTTCGGTCCTGTGACCTTCGCCACCACCCGCGCATCGTTGACCTCGACGAACGCGGGATCGACGATGTCGGCGATGAGCGTGACGGGTTCACCGGGTTCGACACGATCCGTGGTCGTGTGCACGTCGACCGTGTCGGGCACGCCGTCCACGAGCCAGCGAAGGAGCTGACGCCAGTAATTCTCGTGAGTCTGGTCCTCGAGGCTCATCTTCACGTCCATCTGCCAGTGCCACGAGTCCTGCACGGGAAACGCAAGCGTTTTGCCGCGGCCGTAGCGTTGCGAGGCGAGCACGACCTGGTCGCGCCGGTGCTCGTCGGTGCCGTTGAGCAGCACGGTCGCGCCAGGCTTGACGGCGCGAATGGTGTTGACGCTCGTGAGCACCGGCATGTCCTTCCAGCGGGCGCTCGACGCCGCCTCGGTCCCCGCGATCTGCGTGACCCCGTGCGCCTCACCGGCGCGGGTGGGCTTCACGTGCAGCCGCGCGACCGGCAGAATGTCCAGAGCGCGGATGGGACGATCGAGCGTGACCGGCAGCGCATCGGCCACCGGCGTTCCCGCATAGCCGCCTTCAGCGAACGCGCGCGGACCGCCGAGCATGAGCAGGCCGCCCCCCCGCCGCTCGACGAATTCGCCGATCATGCGAAGCTGATCGCCGGTGAAGGCGCCAGCTTCGATGCTGCCGAGAATGAGGCCGCGGTAAGCGAACAGCTCTTCGCGGGTCTTCGGAAAGCCCGACGCGAGCTGGCCGGGGGTCTCGTCCTCGAGGAACCGCAGGTACTTGTTGTCGGCGGTGCGCTGGAGGGTGATGACCGCAAGGTTCTTGTCGTCGAACACGGCGCGGTTGATGAACTTCATCTCGGGCCGCGGCTCGCCTTCGTAGTAGAGGATTTTTTCCTTCCGTTTCGCGATGTCGATCAGCGCTTCGCGCGCGTTGTTTTCGGTGACGAGCTCCCGGGGGCGCGGTGCGATGCGGAACTTGAACACGCGCGGTCCGGCATCGGCGGCGGTAAACCGCACGCGCACGGCGGCAGGCTCGCCGTCCATTGGAAGCTTCACTTCCTGCGATCCGACGATCCGTCCCTCGTTCTCGACATCGAGCGTCACCGTCTCACCGGCGTACCCGGTCTGCGTGACGACGGCGTCGATCACGAGCGACGTGCCCTGCAGCGCCGTGCGAGGCGTAGACACGCGATCGATCTGGACGTCGCGCGACAGACGATCGCGGCCGACTCCCACAGTGAAGACGGGGACGGCGGCGGCTTTTAGTCCAAGCAGCGCCTCGGTGAGGGAGGCGTCGGTCGTGTCGGCGCCGTCGCTCACGAGCACCATCGCGGCCAACGGCAGCCCGGCAAGCTCCTGGCTCGCCCCTTCGAGGGCGGCGCCAAGCCGCGTCTGCGCGCCGGTGAACGTCAAATCGTCGGTCGAGGCCAGCCGGGCGGCCGACGAGGAGAAGCGGAACGTGCGCAGGACGAAGCGCTCGGACAGCGCCTTGACGAGCGCGGCATCCTTTGCGCCGAAGGCCTGCTTCACGAACGCTCCACGCTGCTCGGTGCCCCAGTCGGCGATCTGCATGCTGCGCGAGTCGTCGATCAGCACCGCGAGAAAATTCTGCTGGGCGACGGCCGCCTTCACGACGAGGATGGGACGGAAGAGGCAGAACAACATGACGCCGAGCGTCGCGATGCGAAGCGCCGTCAGCACGACGCGGTCGCGCACGCGTCCGCGCGCCGCGAGACCACGGTATGTGATGATGGCGAGCAATACCGCGGCGACCGCGAGAACGGCCGCGACGTACGAGCCCGTCGACGGCGCCAGGCGGAATTCGCCCTGCTGGAAGATGACGGGCCGGTATTCGAAGAGAAAACGGAACAGCGAGTCCACGTTGTTTCGGGCGCCTCGGCGCCTGCGGCTTTCGCGATGATTTTATGATGAGGTAGCGGAGGGGTCTTTACCGCTCACTCCGTCAGCCACGCTATCTCGGGAATTGTCAGGCAGTCAGCACTGAATGTCTGGCTGCATTCGACGGTGCGACGCCTGACCTCCGCCACGGGTTGTGAGTGTCTGCAGCCACCCCGGGAAAACCGCGGCACCTGGGGATTCTCTATTCTCGTGGCTTCCGCCTTCCGGCGGACACTCAATTTCCTGCCTTGGCTTCCGCCTTTAGGCGTCCGCCCTCTTCTCTCTTGTGGCTTCCGCCTTCAGGCGGAACGACAAGCCGTCCTCCGCCTTCGCCAAGGCTTCGGCGGACCGCCGTAGCTTTAGCGGAGCCGGTTAGACTGAAGTCAGACACGCCTCAGCCAGCTGCTCAAACCCATCGACGGCCCGATCGAGCCCTGCAATCTCCACGTATTCGTGACTCGTGTGTGCGACCAGGAACGAGCCGGGACCGAACAACAACGGTGCACCCCAGCGGTTCAAGAACGGCACGTCCGTCGTGAACGGAAACACCGCCGTCGGAAAGCCCGGCACGGTGTGCAGCGTCACCTGCGGCACGCGCAGTATCTCTTCAGACGTCACGAACCGGTCGAGCGGCCGGATGGCGCGAAGAATGTCTTCCGGGGGCCCAATCGTCCGAAAGAGCACCTCCGCCGAAGCGTGCGGAGAAATGACGTTCGGCGCGACTCCACCCTCGATCAACCCGACACTGTAGAACGTCGATCCGAGCTCCGGATCGGAGGGCAATGGCATCGAGCGAAGCGCCACGAGCGCATCGATCAGCTTGTCGATCGCGGAGTCGCCGTGCTCGGGCGCGGCCGAATGTGCCGCCCGTCCCGCCGCTCGTAACCGCAGCCGCAACACGCCACGCGTGGCCGTCCCGAGGCGGTTGTCGGTCGGCTCACCATTGATCAGGAAGCGCGCGCCCGGGGCCGGCGTGGCATTCGCGATGGCCGCCCCGTCGCTCCCGCGCTCCTCGCCGACGACGAACAACAATCCGACCCGGCGCTCGCCCCTCGCGCGCAACCGTTCGGCCGCCGCCACCTGTGCCGCCAGGATTCCCTTCGCGTCGCACGCGCCGCGTCCGTACAGCCGTCCATCTTCGATGCGGCTTGGAAAAAACGGCGGCACGCAGTCGTAGTGCGTCGAGAATACGACTGCAGGCGCATCGATCGTCGCAAAGACATTCGCGCGTGCCCGATCGACCGGTTGCTCGACGACGGTGTAGCCAAGCCCTCGGAGCTCTCGCCCCAGCCACTGGCCCGCCTCGGGCTCCTGACCCGTCGTCGAATCAATATTAATGAGCGCACGCGCAAACGCGATCGCATCGAAGCCCGATGTCATGGTTTTGTCTTATCTGATGGCCTGTTCGAGCGCGGTGCGCGCGTCGGTGCGTTCGTCGCGGTACTTCACGATGATGGGTGTCGCGACCGCAAGGCCCCATGCCCGTCCGTGACCGCTCGTCACGGGTCTCGTCCCCGGCACGACCACCGCCCCCTCAGGCACGATGAGTGGCCCGCCCGATGGCTCGATGATCCGGCCGTTCGGCAGATCGTAGACGGGCGTCGATCCCGTCAGGATGGTTCCCGACGCGAGCACCGCCCGCCGCTTCACAATCGCGCCTTCGTACACGCCGCAGTTTCCGCCGACGAGCACCTCATCTTCGATCACGACCGGCAACGCGCCGACCGGCTCGAGCACTCCGCCGATCTGCGCGGCGGCGCTCACGTGTACGCGCTGGCCAATCTGCGCGCAGGAACCGACAAGCGCGTGCGAATCGATCATCGTGCCGTTGCCGACGTACGCGCCGATGTTGACGTACATCGGCGGCATGCATACGACACCCTGGCCGAGATACGCGCCGTCGCGCACGGTCGATCCGCCGGGCACGATCCGGACACCGCTTGCCGCGTCCAACCGCTTCAACGGCATCGTGTCCTTGTCGGCAAACGGCCAGCGTCCGTGATCGGCCGACATGTCCACGATGTCGCCGAAACGAAAGCCCAGCAGGATCCCCTGTTTCACCCACGCGTTCACGCGCCAGCCCGACGGCGTTGACGCGTCGGGCTCCGCAGCCCGTGCCTCACCGGCCGACAACGCCCTACGAAGGCGAACGAACACATCGCGCGCCTGCTCGCGATCGGCCGCAGCCCCTGCCGCGAACAGCGTGGATATTTCGGAGGCGAGCTCGTTCACCGTCGTTCTTTGCCCCTTGCCCTTGTGTCTTCTCAAGCCCGCAGCGTCGCCGGTCCCGTTGGCAACCCGAGATCCCGCAGCACCTGTGCGATGCGTTCGCGGGAGGCAGGCCGAGGTGGAACAAGCGGCAGGCGGAACACTTCTTCGACCAACCCCATCATCGCCATCGCGGCCTTGACCGGAATTGGGCTCGATTCGATGAAGTTGATCTGCATCAGCGGTAGCAATTCCTGATGCAGCCGTCGGGCGGCCTTGAAATCCCCCGCTTCGGCGAGCTCGACCATCTTGGCCATCTCGGCCGGCACCTCATTGGACGCCACCGAGACGAGGCCGCGGCCCCCGACCGCCATTACGGGCAACGTCAGCGCATCGTCTCCCGAGAGCACGAGGAAGTCGTCGGGGACAGCGCCGCATATCTCGCACATCTGCGTCATGTTTCCGGATGCTTCCTTGACGCCGACGATGTTCGGGACTTCGCTGAGGCGCACGATGGTGGCGACGTCCACGTTAACGGCCGTACGGCCCGGTACGTTGTAGACGATGACCGGCAACGGGACGGCCGCCGCGATGGCCTTGTAGTGCTGGTAGAGGCCTTCGGGCGTGGGCTTGTTGTAATACGGCGCGACCGAGAGGATGCCGTCGGCTCCGGCCCGCGCCATTTGCTGCGCGGTCTCGATCACCTCGTGCGTGTTGTACCCGCCCGCGCCGGCAAGGACGGGAACCTTCCCTCTCGCCTCGGCGACGACGATCTCGACAACGCGCAGACGCTCGTCGCCGGTAAGCGTCGGGGTCTCGCCGGTGGTTCCGCACGGCACCAGGAAGTGAATCCCCGCATCAATCTGCCGCCGCGCGAGCCGGCGTACGCCCGTCTCGTCGAGCGCTCCGCTACGCGTAAAGGGAGTGACCAACGCCGTCCCGCATCCTGTAAACGCCTGCCGCATGTTGCCTCCTCCGTCGCAGCTCTCGAACCAGCACCCCTGGCACCCCTGGCACCCAATAATTAGATCCCGAGCACATCCCTCATCGTGAACCAACCCTTGCGCCCGTGAACCCAGCGGGCCGCTTCGAGCGCGCCGCGCGCGAAACCCGATCGATCGCGTGCCGTGTGCGTCAGCGTAATCGTTTCTCCCGGCGCGTCGAATCCAATGGTGTGCGTGCCGGGGATCGATCCCGCTCGTGTGGATGATACGTCGATCGCGCGATTGTAGCCGCCTTCACGTAAGGCCGCCTCCAGCAGAAGGGCGGTTCCCGACGGCGCATCGCGCTTCGCCGCATGATGCGCTTCGTAGATCCAGGCGCCGAATCCCGTCTGTGATTCGAACAGCTCCGCCGCGCGTTCCGCAACCGCGGCGAACAGATTCACGCCGAGCGCAAAATTCGGCGCGGCCACCACGCCGATGCCTGTCTCTTCGACGAGACGTCGCACGTCCGCCTCATGCGCGGCCCACCCGGTCGTGCCAATGACGACGTTCACGCCACGCGCCGCCAGGCGCCCGATGTTGTCCGGCACGGCGGCGGCAATCGAAAAGTCGATCGCGACGTCTGCGGCGGGCCAGCTCGCCGGAGATGCCGCCTCAGCCTCGTCCACCGTGCCGGCGACCTCGATACCGTATTCCGGGCAAAGCGACTCGACGAGTTGCCCCATCCGTCCGTATCCGACAATCAGTGCGCGCATGACAAAAGCTGGAAGCCGGCCCCGCGCCGTCGCTCGGGGCTGCCTCTATCCAAAAAACTCCCCGTGCAACTGCCCCATCCCCTGTGCGACGTCCCCGTCGCGCAGCACAATCGTCACGTTTCGTCGAGATGCCGCCTGCGACACCATGCGGACGGGCAATCCTTCGAGGGCTGCGATGACGCGCGCCGCGATCCGGGGGTCGCTGCGCAAATTGTCACCGACGGCACACAGAATAGCGAGCCCGCCTTCCACATTCACTTCCGCGAATTCACGCAGCGACTGCACGATATCGCCCAGCCGCGCATCGTCGTCCACCGTCACCGATACGCTGACCTCGGATGTTGTCACAACATCGACCGCCGTTCGATGACGTTCGAAGACTTCGAATACGCGGCGCAGAAACCCGTGGGCCATCAGCATCCGCGTGGACGTGATCTCCACCATGGTCACATGGCGTTTGCACGCGACAGCCGCCAGTGCCCGATCGGCGGTTGGTGGATCCGCAGTGATGGTCGTGCCGGATCCGCCGGGGCGACGGCTGTTCAGGATGCGGACCGGGATGTCCTTGGCGACCGCCGGAAGAATCGTGCTGGGATGGAGGACCTTGGCGCCGAAGTAGGCCAGCTCCGACGCCTCACCGAACGACAGGTGCGGCACGACTTGCGGTGATTCGACGACGCGTGGATCCGCTGACAGCATGCCGTCCACGTCGGTCCAGATCTGAATTTCGCGTGAGTCAACCGCCGCGCCGATGATCGCCGCGGAGTAGTCGGACCCGCCACGGCCGAGCGTCGTCGTCACACCCTGCGTGGTCGCGCCGACGAATCCGCCGACGACCGGCACGCGTCCCTCGGCCACGCGGGGGATGATCTCGCGGCCGACTGCTTCGCGCGTTTCGTCAGCCTTCGGCGATGCGGCCGTGTGCGCGCCGTCGGTGACGATCGCCCGCCGCGCGTCGATCCACGAGGTCGGCACGCCGCTGTGCTCGAGCGCCGCCGCGAGGATCCGGCTGCTCATCAACTCTCCGGTGCAGACGATGGCGTCGAGGGCGCCGGGGGACGCCGTCCGGAGGATGCCGGTGGCCTTGAGAAGCGCGCGAAGATCGTCGAAGTCGGCGGCGATCTCCGCGAGCACCTGGTTGGCGGCTTCGGCGGGGAGCAGGCGGTCGAGCGCTTCGAGGTGCCGACGCGACAGCTCGGCGATGCCGTTGAGCACGTGCGCGTCGCGCCGGCGCTCCGCCGCGCCGGTCAGCTCCAGCAAGCGATCGGTGACGCCGCTCATCGCGGAGACGATGACCACGGGCGGCAAGCCCGACCGTTCCCGGGCGGCCTTCACGATCCCCACCACGCGCGCGATCGCATCGGCGTCGGCGACCGAGGTGCCGCCGAACTTCATCACGATGGGTCCGGAAAGCGTCACGAGGGGCCAGTCTCCGTCGGCGCGCCCGCCCCACCTCCGGGGTCAGACCCCCGTCTCCTATTCATACAGTTTTTCCGCGTACACCAACATCCTGGGTCAGACAGCAGTCTTATATTCATACAGTTTGTTCACGCGCGCGGAGTTCGTTCTCAAAATCCCTAATGTTGCGACAGCGCGCGTCCAGACGCCTGTTCTCAGTGGGACAGGGCTCTCGGTTTGGACTGACCAATCGGGGGTCTGACCCCAGTCTGAGCCCCAGCCTGGGTGGGGTCTGACAGGGTCTGACACCCAACGATTAGTCGCCCACCAGCAGACCCTCTGCTCGCATCAGCTCCGCGTTGAGCACGGCGGCGCCAGCCGCGCCGCGAATCGTATTGTGGCCGAGCGCGATGAACTTTACGTCGAGCACCGGGCATGCACGCACTCGTCCGACGGTGACCGTCATCCCGCCGTCGCGTTCCGCGTCGAGCCGCGGCTGCGGCCGATCGGCGGCCTCGAGCCAGACGATCGGCTTCGACGGGGCGGTCGGCAGTCCGAGCTCCTGCGGACGGCCGCGGAACGCCTGCAGGGCGGCAATGACGTCCGCGATTGACGGCCGCGCGTCGAGCGCGACGGAGATGCTCTCGGTGTGTCCGTCAATCACCGCCACGCGCGTTGTCTGCGCGCTGACGACGACAGGGTGCGGCGTCACACTGGTGCCCTCCAGCGCGCCGAGAATCTTCTGTGTTTCGCTCTCCATCTTCTCTTCCTCCCCAGAGATGGCCGGCACCACATTGCCGAGAATGTCGAGCGACGCGACGCCAGGGTATCCGGCGCCGGAGACCGCCTGGAGGGTCGTGACCATCACCGAGCGCAAGCCGAACTGGCGCAGCGGTGCGAGCGCCATCGAGAGGACCACGGTCGAGCAGTTGGGATTGGTGACGATGGCGCCCCGCCAGCCGCGGGCGCGGCGCTGCGCGGGCAGCAGCGCGAGGTGATCGGCGTTCACCTCGGGGATGAGCAGCGGGACGAGCGGATCCATGCGGTAGCTGCGCGCGTTGCTGATCACGAGATGCCCCGCCTGCGCAAACGCCGGCTCGACGTCCTTCGCGGCGTTCGCGTCGAGCGCCGAGAACATCAGATGCGGTCCACGGCCGGGCGTGCAGGAATCCACGCGCGTCCCGCGGAGATCGTCGGGTATCTGCGACGCGAGCCGCCACGTGGCGGCTTCCGCGTAGGACTTCCCCGCCGACCGCTCGCTGGCGCCGAGCCAGACTGGCCGGAACCAGGGATGTCCTGTCAGTTGCCGGATGAACTGTTGCCCCACCATCCCGGTGGCCCCGAGAACGCCGACGTCGATTCGCGTCGATTGCATCATGCCCTGCCCAAAAAAAAACCCGCCGCCCTGCTGTGTAAGGGCCGACGGGTGATGTGATCCTGTTCCTGCTGTTGCGCTACGTCACGAACTCACACACACCGGCGGCCTGCGGATTCGCTTCGTCCGCTTTCGACAGACCGTTTTGCACGTGGTGCACGTCGTCACGAGGTATTGAAGTATAGCGGCGACGGCGGCTGGACGTCAACGGCGGCGTCGAACGGCAGGGCGGGTTGCTCCTCACATTGGACCGTTCCAACTTCTGTGAATCAGGGCACCTGGCTGCCATTGCAGAGCCTTTGACTGCAATGCCGGCTTCAGCCAGAATTCTCCCTCGCGCCTGAAGAATGTTTATCCGTGTTTATCTGTGTTCGTCTGTGGCCCGTGTTCGTCTGTGGCGATGTTCATCCGTGTCCTGTGGCCTGGCCCGAGAGAACCTATGAAGAAACATCACCTTTACGCGGTTACTGTGGCGGCCGTCTGCGCGCTCGCGCTGGCGCATCCCCGAGCGGCGGCTGATTCCTTCTCGCTCGGCTACTACCGCTTCCCGGCGATTCACGGCGACACGATCGTGTTCACGGCCGAAGGGGATCTGTGGCGCGTCGGCGTCAACGGCGGCGTCGCGCAGCGGCTGACGACGCACCCATCGGAAGAATCGCGGGCGGCGATTTCTCCCGATGGAAAGTCGATCGCGTTTTCTGCGGCCTACGAGGGACCGACCGAGGTGTACACGGTTGCCGTGGACGGTGGGGTCCCGGTGCGGCAGACGTTTGAAGGAGGCAACGCGCTTGTCGTGGGCTGGTCGCCGTCAGGCGAGATCCTCTACACGACGCGCCGCTTCTCGACGCTGCCGAACACGCAGCTCGCGCGCGTGGACCCGGCGACTGGTATCAGGACCGTTGTGCCGCTCGCGCAGGCCAGCGACGGGACGTACGATTCGACAGGCCGGACGCTGTACTTCACGCGACTCGCGTTCCAGGGCAGTTATACCAAGCGCTACCAGGGCGGCACCGCGCAGAACCTGTGGCGCTTCGGCGCGGGCGACAAGGAAGCCACCCCGCTGACGGCCGATTACAAGGGCACGAGCAAGAATCCGATGCTCTGGAACGGCCGCGTCTATTTCCTCAGCGACCGCGACGGCACGATGAACCTCTGGTCGATGGCCGAACGCGGCGGCGATCTCACGCAGCACACCCGCCACAGTGGCTTCGACGCGGCGTGGCCGTCGCTGTCGGGAGGCAAGATCGTCTATCAGCTCGGCGCCGACCTCCGCCTGTTCGACATCGCGAGCGGCCAGGATGGCGCGGTGACGATCACACTCGTGTCGGACTTCGACCAGCTCCGCGAGCGCTGGGTCAAGACGCCGATGGAATGGGTCACCAGCGCCCACGTGTCGCCAACCGGCGACCGCGTCGTCCTCACGGCGCGCGGGCAGGTGTTCGTCGCTCCGGCTCAGCAGGGACGCATCGTCGAAGCGACGCGCGACAAGAAAGTGCGGTTCCGCGAGGGACGATTCTTCCCCGACGGCAAGTCGCTGCTGACGCTTGCCGATCAGAGCGGCGAGGTCGAGTTCTGGAAGGCGCCGGCCAACGGCGTCGGCGACAATACGCAGCTCACCTCAGACGGCAAGGTCCTGCGGTGGGACGGCATCCCGTCATCGGACGGCACGCGCATCGCGCATTTCGACAAGGATCAGCAGCTTTGGGTGTACGACATCGCGTCGAAGCAGAACAAGCGCATCGCGGAATGCGGCGAGGGAGATTTCGCCGACGTGACCTGGTCGCCCGACGGCAAATGGCTGGCCTATACGGCGCCGGACAAGAATCAGATGCTGCGGCTGTATCTCTACAGTCCGGACACCGGCCGCATCACGCCGGTCACGACCGATCGCTACGACAGCTACAGTCCCGCGTGGTCGCCCGACGGCAAGTGGTTGTATTTCCTCTCCGATCGCAACTTCGTCTCGGCTGTCGGCAGCCCCTGGGGATCGCGGCAGCCGGAACCGTTCTTCGACAAGCAGACCAGGATCTACATGGTGTCGATGAAGCCCGGCGAGCGATCGCCCTTCCAGCCAGACGACGAGCTGTCCCCGCCGGCCAAGGAAGAAAAGCCCGACGAAAAAAAGGACGACAAGAAAGACGAGAAGAAGGATGGGACCAAGGCGTCGGCGCCCGCGACCACGCCTGCTCCGGCCCAGGGCGTACAGCCGCCGGCGCCAGCCGCCGTCGACCTCACAGGGATCGACACACGGCTGCTCGAAGTACCGCTGCCCGCCGGCAACTACGGCAATCTCTCGACCGACGGCAAGCGGTTCTATTTCATGTCGAGCGACGTGTCGTCCACCACGCGTCCGGCGCTCAAGACACTGGCAATCGAAAACAAAAGCCCCAAGCCGGAAACGTTCGCGGAGGAGGTGGCGAGCTACGAACTGACGCTCGATCGCAAGAAGCTCATGCTCCGGAAAGCTCAGGACATCTTCATCTTCGACGTGGGCGCGAAGGCGCCCACCGACACCTCGAAGAACAAGGTGCCGCTCGGCGAATGGGCGTTCCGACTCGATCCCCGCGACGAATGGCGCCAGATGTTTACCGAGGCGTGGCGGCTCGAGCGCGACTACTTCTACGACCGCAACATGCACGGCGTGGAGTGGACCGGGATGAAGGCGAAGTATCTGCCGCTGGTCGATCGCGTCACCGATCGCGCGGAGCTGTCGGACATCCTCTCGCAGATGGTCGGCGAGTTGTCAGCGCTGCACATCTTCGTCCGCGGCGGAGATGCGCGGCGCGGCGCCGACCAGGTGCAGCCGGCGTCGCTCGGGGCAACATTCGCGCGCGACGAGAAAGCGGGCGGCTTCCGAGTCGATCACATCTATAAGACCGATTCCGACGTTCCCAACGATCTGGCGCCGCTTGCCCGGACGAACGTGAACGTGCAGGAAGGAGACGTCGTTCAAACCGTCAATGGCGTGCCGGCGTTGTCTGCCCGCGACCTCGCTTCGCTCCTCCGCAACCAGGCCGACAAGCAGGTTCTGCTGAGAGTCGCGCCGAAGGCCGGCGGCGCCCCGCGCGACGTCGTCGTGACGCCTGTGACGCTCGCGCGCGAGACGACGATGCGGTACGACGAGTGGGAGTACACGCGGCGGATCGCTGTCGAGAAGGCCGGACAAAAGAAGATCGGCTATGTGCACCTGCGCGCGATGGGCGACACCGATATGGCGCAGTGGCAGCGCGAGTTCTACCCGGTGTTCGATCGCGACGGCCTCATCATCGACGTACGCCACAATAACGGCGGGAACATCGACAGCTGGATCCTCGAGAAGCTGCTGCGCAAGGCCTGGTTCTACTGGCAGCCGAGGGTTGGCAATCCAACCTGGAACATGCAGTACGCCTTCCGCGGCCACGTTGTCGTGCTGTGCGATCAGAACACGGCGTCAGACGGCGAAGCCTTCGCCGAAGGCTTCCGACGGCTGGGACTCGGAAAAGTGATCGGGACGCGCACGTGGGGCGGTGAGGTATGGCTGTCGTCGAGCAACTTCCTCGTGGACCGGGGGATCGCCACCGCGGCGGAAACGGGTGTCTTCGGGCCTGATGGCGCCTGGCTCATCGAAGGACACGGCGTGGATCCCGACATCGTCGTGGACAACCCGCCGCATGCGACGTTCAACGGCGGCGACGCACAGCTCGACGCGGCGATCAAATACCTGCAGGACGAGATTCGGAAGAATCCGATCCCGACGCCCGTGGCGCCGAAGTACCCGGACAAGTCGTTCAAGCCGCGCGGCGGCCGCGCGACGACGGTCCGGGATGGAGGAGATCAGCAGCCGTAAGGGCCGCATCCTGGCCCATCCGTCGGAGTGACGGCGTTATTGAGCGCGCCGACCATCGCCGGATGCAGGGCGCAGTGGTAGCTTTTCGACACGTTGCCGAGTGACATCGGCTGCGACGTGCCGCCCGGGGGGATGTCTCCCGAATTCACTCCAAGGTCGTCGATGATGATGCGGTGAGTCACCGTGTCGGCGTTCTTCCAGACGACGGTCTGACCCGTCGCGCACGCCGCTGGATTCGGCGAGAAGGACAGCCCGCCGTTGATACCAGTGATCGTGACGGTGACAACGTTTGACGATCCGGTGCTTGATGGGGTCGTCGGAGTGGAGGAGTTGCTTCCGCTGGAACCGCCGGAGCCCCCGCAGCTCACGCATAGCACGGTCGCCAGCAGCACTTGGTACAAGGTTCGAGTGTTCATGGACATCCTTTCGATCACGACAGGTGACGATCCCGACGCCCGTGGCGCCGGAGCATCCGGACAGCTCCTCCATGCCTCGTGGGGTAGGACGCGGCTATGGGCATCGCCGTCCGGCGTCCGGACCACGGACGTCGGGAATCACTGTCGGGAGAGCAACGCCGATACCATGAGACGCGGCGGTAAACATCCGAAATTCGACGCAAGTCCCAGGGAGGGGCTTACGGGCGACGTAATGGCTTACGATCCGGAGCAACGATCCGGAGCTACGACTGTCGCGTCTCCGAAGTCCTGTTAACATCGAGGGCGGCGATGCGCCCGGCGCGCAAAGGCGCGAGGAGGGCGCATACCGGGAGTATGCAACCGACGAGCAACGCCGCGCCCCGGGATGCAGCGCCGGCCGAATGTAACAGGACTTCGGAGACACGACACGAACATGAGCGTCTCGTCCGCAGACCAGTCTGCAAGGCTTCGATGGGGTGTCCTCGGCGTAGCGCGCATCGCGACAAGGAAGGTCATTCCGGCCATGCAGCGCGGCCGATGGACCAAGGTTGACGCGATCGCGTCGCGCGACGCCGCGCGAGCGCAGGAGGCGGCAGCCGAGCTGGGCATCGCCAGGGCCTATGGCTCGTACGAGGCGTTGCTGGAAGATCCCGAAATCGACGCGGTTTACATTCCGTTGCCCAACCACATGCATGTCGAGTGGACGGCGCGCGCGGCGGAAGCGGGTAAGCACGTGCTGTGTGAGAAGCCGATCGGGTTGACCGCGGCAGACGCGGAACAATTGATCGAGGTACGCGATCGCACGGGCGTGCGGATCCAGGAAGCGTTCATGGTCAGGACCCACCCGCAGTGGCTTGGCGCGCTGGCCATCGCCCGGTCTGGACGCATCGGCGTGGCGCGCTCCATCAC
>JBBQEJ010000078.1:0-23517 GCA_038320555.1 Vicinamibacterales bacterium
TCCTCCCCGGAGGAGACGTTTACGCTGTGCTGATGTTCTGCAGGGTAGCGGTGTCGCGCGCGACGGCCAACATGTTCCGCAATGCCGCCATGAACCTCAAGCTCGCGCTTCTGCCCTTCGACGGCAATCGAACCTTCAGGAGCACGTGACGGTGGACGACGGGAAAAGCAACGAGGTACGAGGTCTACAGTCGCGGATCGCGGTGCTGGAGGAATTGTTACTGGTCCAGGATCGGACCGTGATCGAGCAGTCGGACCGCCTTGGGCAGGCCGAGCAAACTCTTCGAGAGAGCGAGGAGCGCACACGCCTGACTCTCGATGCGGCCCTCGACGCCGTCGTGACGATGAGCGAGGATGGCCCGATCACGGGCTGGAACGTCATGGCCGAAAAAACGTTCGGCTGGGCCAGTTCAGAGGCCATCGGCCGGCGCTTGTCGGACACGATCATTCCTCTGCAATATCGAGAAAAGCACGAGAACGGCGTCCGACACTTCCTGGCGACCGGCAAAGGACCGGTTCTCAACAGGCGAATTGAAATCACGGCGGTGCACAGCGACGGACACGAATTCCCTGTGGAGCTGGCGATTACGCCTCTGAAGCTGAGAGGCTCCTGGATCTTCAGCGCATTTGTCCGTGATATTACCGAGCGGAAGCAGATAGAGTCCATGATGCAGCAGGCGAAGGAGGCCGCAGAAGCGGCGAGTCGCGCGAAGAGCGAGTTTCTGGCCAACATGAGTCACGAGATCCGCACCCCGAAGAACGGGATCATCGGCCTGACCGATCTCCTGCTCGACACTCAGCTCACGACTGAGCAACGCGATGACTTGACGATGGTCCACGCGTCTGCAAATTCCTTGTTGGTCGTCATCAATGACATTTTGGATTTCTCCAAGATCGAGACGGGACAACTTGAGTTCGATAGCATCGAATTCGACCTGCGTGACCGTCTCCGTGAAATGGTTGGCGCGTTCGACGTGGGGGCAGCTCGGAAGGGACTGACGCTCATTTGCGACGTCGAGTCCGACGTGCCGCCGACAATTGTTGGAGATGCGGCGCGGCTGAGGCAGATCGTTGTGAACCTGTTGGGGAATGCCATCAAGTTCACCGAACGCGGTCAGGTCGTCTTGAGGGTCGCGAAGGAACGCGACGAGGCCCAGACGATCTCATTGCATTTTTCCGTTCGGGATAGTGGGATCGGTATCCCCCTCGACAAACAGCAGCTCATTTTCGAAGCGTTCGTCCAAGCCGATGGATCGACGACACGGAAATACGGCGGGACCGGACTTGGCCTGAGCATTTCAGCACGGTTGGTCGAGATGATGGGAGGGCGAATCTGGGTCGAGAGCGACGTCGGTCAAGGAAGCACGTTTCACTTCACAGCCACGTTTGGTTGTTAACGTTTTAACGTTCTAAAGTTTCAACCGTCTAACGTTCCAACGTTCCAACGTTCCAAACTTCGAACATTCAAACATCGAACGAACCCCGAACTTGGAACGTTAAAACGTTAGCACTTTAGAACGTTAGAACTTTAGAATTTTCATCAGCGCACAAACAGCATTTCGCGATAGGTGGGCAGCGGCCACAGATCGTGCGGCACGATGCCTTCCAGGCTGTCGCCGGTCTCGCGGAGCGAGGCCATCGCGGGGACGACCTTGTCGCGGAAGTACTTTGCGTGCTTGTCGGCGTCGCCCCCCTCATGCTCGAGAAGCGCCTGCAGCTTGTCGACCCGCACTTTGCACTCTTCGGTCAGCGCGACCATCTGGTCGAGGCCCTTCTTGGCTTCCTTCGCGTTCGATCCTGCGGCCTTCACCGCCGACACACTCTGGGCGACCTGCCCCTGGTAGCGGTACGCGGCCGGCAGGATATAGCGATTGGCCATCAACACCATCAATTGTGCCTCGATATTGATGGTCTTGTTGTACTGCTCGAGCGCCACGTCGTAGCGCGCGCGCAGCTCGCGCTCGTTGAGGACACCGTACTTCTCGAACGCCTTCACGACATCCGGCTTCATCAGCTCGGGATAGGCGTCCACCGACGTGCGGAGGTTGAGAAGGCCGCGTTTGGCCGCTTCCTTCTGCCACTCGTCCGCGTAGTTGTTGCCGTTGAAGATGATTCGCTTGTTGTCCTTGATCAGCTTCGTCAGCAGTGTCTTGACGGCTTCCGGAAGCTTCTTGCCATCCTTCAGGGCCTTCTCGAGCTCGGTGGCGATGTAATCGAGCGCTTCGGTGACCGCGACGTTCAGCGCAATGTTCGGGAAGGCGATGCTCTGGTTCGCGGAGACGGCGCGGAATTCGAACTTGTTGCCGGTAAACGCAAACGGGCTCGTGCGGTTGCGATCGCCGGCGTCGCGCGGCAGCTTCGGCAGCACCGAGACGCCGGTGTCGAGGATGCCGCCCGACTTGGTCGACTTGGCGTCCCCCTTTTCGATCTGATTGAAAATGTCGGTGAGCATGTCGCCCAGGAAGATTGACAGGATCGCGGGAGGCGCTTCGTTCGCGCCGAGCCGGTGGTCGTTTCCGGCGCTCGCGATGCTGTAGCGCAGCAGGCCCTGGAACTTGTTCACGGCCCGCAACATCGCCGCGCAGAACACGAGGAACTGGATGTTGTCGTGCGGCGTCTCGCCCGGGTTGAGGAGATTGCTGCCGAGGTCGTCGCTCATGCTCCAGTTCAGGTGTTTTCCGGAGCCGTTGACGCCCGCAAACGGTTTCTCGTGCAGGAGGCACGCGAGCCCGTATCTCGGCGCAAAACGGCGCATCATCTCCATCGTCATCATCTGGTGATCGGTGGCCACGTTTGCGTTTTCAAAGACGGGCGCCACCTCGTACTGACTGGGCGCCACCTCGTTATGCCGTGTCTTCACCGGGACACCGACCCGATACAGCTCACGCTCGACGTCGTGCATGAAGGCCAGCACGCGCTCGGGAATCGAGCCGAAGTAGTGGTCCTCCATCTCCTGGCCCTTCGGGGGCTTCGCGCCGAAGAGCGTCCGTCCGGCGTTGATGAGATCGGGCCGGTTGAAATAGAACTGCTGATCGATCAGGAAGTACTCCTGTTCGGGCCCGCACGTCGCGTGCACCCGGGTCGCTTTCGATCCGAACAGCTTCAGGATGCGGATGGCCTGTTTCGAAACGGCCTGCATCGATCGCAGGAGCGGCGTCTTCTTGTCGAGCGCTTCACCGGTCCAGCTCACGAACGCCGTGGGGATGACGAGCGTCGTCCCGTTCGAGGTGACGAGCAGCCACGGCGGGCTCGTCGGATCCCACGCGGTGTAGCCGCGCGCCTCGAACGTTGACCGCATGCCGCCCGAGGGGAAACTCGAGGCGTCGGGCTCACCCTTGATCAGCTCCTTCCCGCTGAATTCCGCGACGGCGCGGCCGTCCGGCGTGGGAGACAGGAACGAGTCGTGCTTCTCGGCGGTGATTCCGGTCATCGGCTGGAACCAGTGGGTGTAGTGGGTGGCGCCGTGCTCGACGGCCCAGTCCTTCAGTGCACTGGCAATAGTATCGGCGACCGACGCATCGATCGGCTCCCCCTGCGCGACCGCGCGACGCAGCGCGCGGTACACGTCCTTCGGCAGGCGCGCGCGCTGCGCTTCATCGTTGAACGTGAGCGAGCCGAACTCGTCCGTCATTTTTTTCGTGGCGGCGGAGACGGTCCGCTGGCCGAGCGTGTTCCCAAAGTGACTGATGCTGCGGATGGCGTCGCCTGATGAAGCGGAACCCATGACGGTTGTGTCCTTTCTTTCGTCGCGCGTGGAAGGGAGAAAAATTGCGTCCGCGCTATTATCCGCGCGCATGGCCCGCGCTTCAAGGGTTGTCGAAGCTCTTGACGAACTTCGACAGAATCAGCGACCAATCAGACAAAAATGTCGGGACTCCACCGACACTCGTTAAGACGCATTCCGGCGCCCATGGTGTGAACCGTCATTCCTGTCGCGGCAGACAAAGAGACTATTTCGTGCGGGCGAACGCTCCGCGGTTCGCGAATCGCTCCCGCTTGACTTCATCCAGCTAACCGAAGTATCCATAGAGCGTCTATGGGAAGAAGGCACACGAGCCGGCAGGATCTTCTGCCCGGCACGCTCGACATGTTGATCCTGAAAACGCTGACGCGCGGCGTCATGCACGGGTACGGCATCGCGGAGCACATTCGTCAGCTCTCCGATGAAGTGCTGCACGTCGAAGAGGGCTCGTTGTATCCTGCGCTGCAGCGCCTTCAACTGCAAGGGCTGATCAAATCGGAGTGGGGACACTCCATCAACAACCGGCGCGCGCGGTACTACCGGCTGACGCCGGCCGGCCGCCGGCAGCTCGGGCAAACCGAATCGAGCTTCAGGCGTCTCATCGAGGCGATTGCCCGGGTCATGCGCCCGGCATAGGGACTTCCATGGTTCGTCTAGGGGTCTCCCTTCGTGCCTGGATTCAGCGGCTCGCGTCGATGGCCCGACGGGACCGGCTGGACGACGAGTTGCGAGATGAGGTTCAGCTCCACCTCGAGCTGCGTCGCCAGGCACTGATCGACGATGGAATGGATCCGCGCGAAGCGCTCGGCCAGGCGCAGCGGATGTTCGGGAACGTCGTGGCGATTCGGGAGGAGACGCGCGATATGTGGGGATTTCCTTCGATCGACAGTCTCTGGCAAGACCTGCGATATGGCGTCAGGCTGCTCCGCCGGTCGCCGATGTTCACGTTCACGTCCATCCTGTCACTCGCGATCGGTATCGGTGCGAGTGCGGCCGTGTTCAGCCTCGCGGATCGGATGCTCGTGCAGGTGCTGCCGGTTCGCGCGCCGGAAGAACTGATCATTCTGCGCTGGCATTCGGGTCCCGTGTTGCCCTTTTCGTCTCTCAACGGCAATGCCTCGCAGAACGACGACGGTTTTGCAAGCACGTCGTTTTCGCTGGATGCAGTCCGGCGTGTGCGGACCGAAGCGAGGCCGCTTGTCGACGTCTTCGGCTTTGCCGGACTCGACAGGGTGAATCTGTCAATTGACGGCGTCGCCGATCTCGGAGAGGCGGAGGCGGTGTCGGGCAACTACTTCAGCGTGCTTGGCGTGTGCCCCACGCGCGGCCGCCCCTTGCTCGACGCCGACGACAGCGCGGAGGCTCCGCCGGCGGCCGTCATCAGCGACTCCCTCTGGAAGCGGCGCTTCGCCGGCTCCGACAGTGCGATCGGTGGAACGTTGTTTGTCAACGGCGCGGCGTTCGTGGTCGTCGGCGTGATCCCGGCGTCGTTCCATGGCACGGGGCAGGTTGGCACCTCGCCGGACCTGTACGTTCCACTCGCGTCAAGAGACCGGATCGTCCGCTTCGATGACAAATCGACCGATGTGAATTTCTGGTGGGTACTGATGATGGGCCGGCTCCAGCGAGACGTCACATCGGACCAGGCTCAGCCGCGGATTGACGCGATCGTCAAGCAGTCGACAGCCTCGGCGCGGCCGGCACTCGGCGCAAAGGATCTTCCACGCGTCGACGTGGCGTCAGGTGCGCGCGGACAGGTCGAGGTCCGTGAAGGAGTGCGCGAGCCGCTGCGGATTATGGCCATCGTGGTCGGGATCGTCCTGCTGGTCGCGTGCGCAAACGTCGCGAGCCTGCTCGTCGCGCGCGGTCGTGCCCGACTGCGCGAAGTGAGCGTCCGCATCGCGCTCGGCGCCCCTCGACGCCGCATCGTCCGTCAGCTGATCACTGAAGGTGTGCTCCTGGTTGCGGGCGCCAGCGCGGGAGGGCTTCTTGCCGCCCGGTGGATTGCGGCCGGGCTGCTGCCGGCGCTCCAGCAAGGCCCTGATCCGATGACGCTGGCGGCCGGGCTGAGCCCGCGTCTGATCGCATTTGTCGCAGTCCTGGCCAGCGGCTGTGTCGTGCTCTTCGCCCTGACGCCCGCGCTGCGCGCCTCCGACGTGACGCTGGTCACCGGATTGCACGAAGCGGGACGCGGATCGTCCAGCGCCCGGTATCGTGGAGGCCTCTCAGCCGGCCTCATCGTCGTCCAAATCACGATGTCAACGGTCCTTGTGGCGAGCGCTCTTCTGCTTGTACGGTCGATACATCAGCTCGAACGTGTCGATCTCGGGTTTGACGCGCGCCATCTCCTGCTTTTCAAGGTTGATCCGACCCTCAATGGGTACCAGGACGAGCGAGTCGTCCAAATCTACGAAGACATTCTCGAGTGATTGCGCGCTGCTCCTGCCGTCAGGTCGGCCACGGTGTCGAGCCACACACTCATCAGCAATTCCTCGTCCGTTGGACTTGCTTCGAGAGTGGATGAAGCGGTTCCGAACCGCGCAAGCGCAGAATCAGCCGTCTTCAGAGCGAGGCACAGTGCGTTCAGACTGACAGTGGATCCACAGTTCTTCTCTACGATGGGCATAAAAATCGAGCGCGGCCGTGCGCTCGACGATCGAGACAGCGCCCGAACACTGAAGGTGGCGGTGATCAACCAGGCTCTCGCGCGGCAGCTCTTCGACAGCGACGACGTTGTCGGCCGTAGATTCCGACCAGGCATGACGGCTGAGGAACCGGAGTACCACATTGTCGGGGTATGCGCCGATGCGCGATATACGTCACTTCGCCGCCCCATGCCTCCAACGATGTATCTGCCGTATCGGCAGCACCCCGGCGGGGCGATGACGGTCGAAGTCAGGACCGCAGGGGACCCGAGAACATTTGCGGCAACCGCGCGTGAGATCGTGCGCAGCGTTGACCGCAACCTGCCGCTGTTCAGGGTGCAGTCGCAGGAGGAACAGATCGCAGCGTCGCTTCAGCGGGAGCGTCTCTTCGCGACGCTCGCAAGCTGGCTTGGCGCGGTAACCGTGGCACTCTCGGCGATCGGTCTGTACGCGCTGCTCGCGTACGCTGTGACCAGACGCACGGGGGAAATCGGCATCCGCATGACGCTTGGCGCGGGACGCTCCGTCGTTCGTTGGATGATCGTACGGCAGTCGCTCGGGCTGGCCGCGTGGGGGCTCGCATTCGGAGTGGCTGCGAGTGCGGCCGGCACGAGGATGCTGGAGGCGCTCCTGTTCAACGTGGCGGCGCGCGATCCGCTCACGGTCGCGCTGGCGGCAGCAATCATGCTGACCGTGTGCGTGGTCGCAGGATATCTGCCTGCGCGCCGTGCGTCACGGGTCGACCCGATGGTCGCGCTGAGGGCGGAGTAGGCTGGTTGCTGATTCGTTCTCCCCCTCACCACCTGACGGTGTGCGGTTCGTATGGTTCTTCGAGCTGCCGGAGCTCCTCGGCGCTCAGCGTGATGTCGAGCGCGGCAATTGCCTGATCGAGCTGCTCCATCTTCGACGCGCCGACAATGGGCGCCGTGACGGCGGGTTTGTGAAGGATCCAGGCGAGCGCGATCTGCGCCGGTGTCACGCCCCGGGCCTTCGCCACTTCGACGACGCGATCAACGATGCGGAAATCGGAGCTCGCGTAGTACAGCTTGTGGGCAAAGTCGTCGGTTTTCGCCCGCGCCGTATCCCCCTTGTCTGAGTCTCGCCGGTTCCCCGCGAGAAATCCGCGTGCGAGTGGACTCCACGGGATCACGCCGACTCCCTCTTCGACGCAGAACGGCAGCATCTCCCGCTCCTCCTCGCGGTAGACGAGGTTGTAGTGGTTCTGCATCGAGACGAATCGCGTCCATCCATTGCGGTCGGCAATATGAAGCGCCTTTGCGAATTGCCAGACCCACATGCTCGAGGCGCCGATGTAGCGGGCCTTCCCCGCGCGCACGATGTCATGGAGCGCCTGAAGCGTCTCGTCGATGGGTGTCTCAGGATCCCAACGGTGAATCTGGTAGAGGTCGACGTAGTCGGTACCCAGGCGCCGCAGCGACGCGTCGATGGCGGACATGATGTGCTTCCGCGAGAGCCCGCGATCGTTCGGCGCGTCGCTCATCGGAAAATGCACCTTGGTGGCAACCACGGCGTCGTCGCGGCGCGGGACGAAGTCGCGGATCGCCCGGCCGAGGATTTCCTCCGATACGCCGCGCGAGTACATGTCGGCCGTGTCGAAGAAATTGATCCCGGCTTCCAGGGCGCGCTTGATGAAGGGCCGGGCTGCGTCCTCTGGAAGGACCCACGTGCGCCATGCCGGATCGCCGTAGGTCATCGCGCCGAGGCACAGCCGCGATACTTTGAGGCCGGTGCGGCCGAGATTCACACACTGCATCCTGCGATGGTATCGCGGGCCGCGCCCCATCCAGAATCCCCATCGCTCTCCCCCCGGACCGGGCAACCTTCCAGGCGCAGCTCCGTCCAACGGGATGTGCCGGGCTTGATATATAGTAGTCCTGTATATAGAGGTCCTGCATGTCTATGAGCCGAGCCCTCGACGAAGCCAAGAAAGGCAGCGGCGAGGTCGTCATTCTCGCCATCGTCGAGACCGAAAGTCATCACGGCTACGAAATCGCCAAGCTGATCGAACAACGCTCCAACGGCGACATCCGTTTCACGCTGGCGTCGCTCTACGCGACGCTGTACCGGATGGAGGATCGGGGCTGGATCAAGGGACGCTGGATCGAGAAGACGGGACAGCGGCGCCGCTGCCACTATCGCATCACCGAGGCCGGACGGAAGGTCCTGGCCGAGCAGCGCGCAGACTGGCAACGGTTTGTCGCCGCGCTTGGCGAAGTCGCCGGCGTGAAGTACGCGTGAGAAGCAGGGCGCTCCATGAATTCCGCTCGTGACTGGAAGTCGCTCGTCGTTCGACATGCGCGCGAAACCGGCGCCGGCGATCTGCCGATCCATGCGATCGACGAGCTGGCCGCACACCTCGAGGACATCTACCTCGGCGCTCGCGCCGAGGGAAGTCCTGATGCCGATGCCTTCCGTGCGGCCGAACAGGCGCTCGCGGAGTCACCCTTGTCGGTGGTTCCCAGGTCTCGGACCCGCGCGCCTGAGTCGCGGCCCTGGTCCGCGCCGGAACAGGGCGGCCACCGCTTGACGGGCCTTGGTGGCGACCTTCGTTTCGCATTCCGTCAGATGCGGCGCGCGCCTGCCTTTGCCGCGGTCGCCATCGCCACGCTCGGGCTCGGCGCCGGCGCGGCCACGGCGATTTTCAGCATCGTCAACACCGTAATGCTGCAACCGTTGCCCTATCGCCAGCCGGATCAGCTCGTCGCCATCTGGGAGACCAACGCCGAGAAGGGGCTGCCCAGGGAGCGGTTGTCGCCCGTCAACTTCATGGACTATCGCGGCCTCGAGTCGGTCTTTGCCGACGCCGCGGGCTGGTGGCGGCCGGACGTCAACCTGGCCGAACCGGGCACTGACCCCGTGCGCGTGAACACCATCGAGTCCAGCGGCAACCTGTTCCAGCTTCTTGGCGTTGGAACGGCAATTGGTCCGGGATTCCCGCATGATGGTCCCTTCTACTCGCGCGACACGATCGCCGTGATCAGCGACCGGCTATGGCGACAGCGTTACGACGCCGACCCGCAGATTGTCGGCAGAGTGCTGCACGTCAACAACGGCCAGTACGCGATTGCCGGCGTGATGCCGCCGGGGTTCAGCTTTCCAGACGATGTCGATATCTGGCTGCGGCTGCAGTGGGACTTCCACCAGCACAGCCGCGGCGCGCATTTCGTCGAAGGGATCGCCCGCGTCAAGCCGACAGGGACACTCGACCAGGCGGCGCGAGAGCTGACCGCGCTCAGCGCGCGGCTTGGACAGGCGAACCAGGCCACCAACCGCGGATGGAATGCGCGCCCGGTGCCCCTCCTGGACGACATACTCGGCTACTACAGGCCGGCCTTGTTCGTCCTGGTCGGGGCTGTCTCGCTGCTGCTGCTCACAGCCTGCTTCAACGTCGCGAGTCTGCTGCTGGCACGGGCGACGATCCGTGCGCGCGAGATCGCGGTTCGCGCCGCGCTCGGTGCGTCGCGACTGCGGCTCGTCAGGCAGCTTCTGGTCGAGAGCCTGCTGCTCTCAGCTGCAGGGATGGTCGCGGGGTGCGCCGGTGCGTTCGTCGTACTGAAGCTTGCCATCGCGTCGATGCCTGTCGTGGTTCCGCGGCTGGCCGAAACCGGGCTGGATTTCCGCCTGATGGCATTTGCGCTGATCATCGTCGCAGGGACGGCGATCCTGTTCGGACTGGTTCCGGCACTCGTGCTCTCGAGAGCGCAGGCGGCCGAAGCGCTGAAAGACAGCGCGCGAACAGCGACCAGCGTGCGCGGGCGGCGCTGGAACCGTTCACTGGTCGTTGTCGAAGTTGCGCTCGCGAGCGCGGCACTCGTCGCCTCAGCGCTGCTCGTCCGCAGCGTCACACGGATGATTCACGCGCCGCTGGGCGTTCGGACCGATGGAGTCCTCACGGCCGCAATCCAGTTGAACAACGAGGGATATCCGACGTGGGACAAGGTCCAGCAGTCCTACACCACGTTGCTCGAGTCGGTGCGCCGGCAGCCGGGTGTCGAGGCCGCCGGTATTTCCAACCGTCTGCCGCTCGATGCCGGCTGGCGCATGCCGTTTCAAGTCGAGGGCCGACCGCCGGCACGCGCCAACGAGGCCATCCAGGCGCAACACATCAGCGTCAGCAGCGGGTTCTTTGAGGTATTCAATGCGGCGGTGACGTCCGGGCGCGTGTTCACCGATTCAGATCACGCGGGGTCCGAGCCCGTAATTGTCGTGAATCAGACATTTGCGCGCCGGGTGTTTCCCGGTGAAGACGCGATCGACAAGCGGATCCGATCGTTCGCGGTGCAAATCGGTCCGCTCGGGTGCAATCTTCCAGGCACCGTGCCATTTCGCATTGTCGGCGTTGTCGCCGACATTCATCAGGCGCCGCTCGGGCAGGCGGCCGAGCCGGTCATCTATCACACGGCGCGGCAGTTTCCATTTCGAGCGATGACAGTCGTGATCCGCAGCCCCGACATGGCGTCGGGCACAAGCGCAGTCCGAAGGTCTGTGCACGAGCTGGATCCAGCCCTGGCCGTCGCCGACGTGCGGACCATGGACGATCGCCTGATGGCGGCGATGGCCGCGCCGCGGCTGCTCATGTTTGTGCTGGCGACCTTCGCCGCGCTCACGGCCACGCTCGCGATGATCGGGGTGTACGGCCTACTGGCCTGCGTCGTCAACGAACGCCGCAGGGAGCTGGCGATTCGCCTCGCGCTCGGGGCGCAGCCCAGTGCGCTCGCACGTCTCGTCACGATTCAGGGATTGACGCTGGCAGCCGCCGGGATCGCAGTCGGCCTGGCCGGGGCTCAGCTCGCCGGCGGGCTATTGAAGAACGTCCTCTTCGAAACGCGGACCACCGACACGGCCGCGATGATCGCGGCCGCGGGAATACTACTCGTCGCCGCCGCGGTGGCCTGCTTCGGTCCGGCACGACGCGCCGCGCGTGTACCGGCGATTGAAGGGCTCAAGAGCGAGTGATCACATCCGGTCTTCAACGTGTGACGTCGTACGGAACGATGTTGTCCCATTCGTCGGCGCTCGATCGGGCGACCACCGCGACGACCGGCTCGCTCTCGCTCATGTTGTAGACCTCGTGGGGAACCCCCGGCTCGATGAAGATGAAGTCGCCGGCGGCATGTTCGACACGATGCGCGAGCCGATCCCCAAAGTCGTGGCGGACGCGCCCTTCCAGGATGTACAGCATTACCTCGAAACCCACGTGAATGTGGGCGCCGGCGACCCCGCCGGGCGGGATGACCGCTACATTCATCGACAGATGCTTCGCCCCGACGTTCTTCCCCGACATCCCGAGCTTGTAGCGGATGCCGTTCCAGTCGCGGCAGATGCCGCTTCCACGAATCCACGCCAGTCCTGACTCGCGCTCGACGCGCGAGGTCTGACTCACCTCCGCCATGTGGACCTCCATCCTGACTATACGCGGGATTCCCGCACTGAGACCGCTGTGCTACGCTCCGTTCCACCGTGTTCCTGGGTCATATCGCCGTTGGTCTCGCCGGCAAGCGAGCGGCACCGTCCGTCTCGCTCGGAACGTGGCTGGCCTCTGTGCAGCTCGTGGATCTGCTCTGGCCCATCTTCCTGCTCGCGGGTCTCGAACACGTCCGGATCGTTTTCGGCATCACCGCGTTCACGCCACTCGACTTCTACGACTATCCGATTACGCACAGCCTCGTCGGAGCGGCGGCCTGGGCGGGCATCTTCGCCGGCGTCTGGCTGGCGGTACGCCGGGAGAGGTGGGCCGCCGCGCTACTTGCCGCGGGCGTGATCAGCCATTGGGTGCTCGACGTGATCGCTCATCGTCCCGACATGCCTGTGCTGCCCCACGGCCCCTATCTTGGATTGGGTCTCTGGAACTCGATACCCGCCACGCTTATCGTCGAGTTGACCATGTTTGCCATCGGCATCGGCGTGCGGTCCGGCGGAGCAGGCCGCCACCGCGTGTCATTCTGGCTCTTCGTGGCCTTCCTGCTCGTCATGTACTTCGCGGCAGCGTTCGGGCCACCGCCACCCGACGCACGCACGCTCGCGTGGTCGGCTCTGGCGATTTGGTTGCTGGTCCCGTGGGCATGGTGGGCCGACAGGCGGGAAGAATCTCTCATCCCTAATCGATGAATCCTTGATCGAGAGCTCGGATTCAAGGGTTCCAAGATTAGTAATTAGAGTGAGTAGTGATTCATTTGGCCGTGAATATTCGAAGAATCCTCCCCGACGATATGGACGCGTTTTACGCGTCGGTCGAGCAGCGCGACAAGCCGGAGCTTCGAGGCTTGCCGGTGGCGGTGGGCGGGGATCCCGAGCAGCGCGGCGTCGTCGCCGCGGCCAGCTATGAAGCGCGAGCGTTCGGCGTGCGTTCGGCGATCCCGATGGCGCGCGCGGTGCGGCTGTGCCCGTCGCTCGTGATCGTCCGGCCGGACTTCGCGCGATACAAGGCGGCTTCGCAAACCGTGTTCGCCATTTTTCGTCGCGTGACGCCGCTCGTCGAGCCGTTGTCGCTCGACGAGGCGTACCTGGACGTGACAGAAAACGCCTGGGGAGAAGCGCTCGGGCAGTCGGTCGCCCGACGACTCAAGGCGGAAATCAAGCACGAGACGAACCTGACGGCGTCGGCCGGCGTCGCGCCGAACAAGTT
This sequence comes from Vicinamibacterales bacterium, assembly GCA_038320555.1. GTDB lineage: Bacteria > Acidobacteriota > Vicinamibacteria > Vicinamibacterales > 2-12-FULL-66-21 > JALZOC01. The sequence continues at coordinate 13,033 of JBBQEJ010000078.1, forward strand.
CCTGGCGAAGATCGCCTCCGGCTGGAAAAAGCCTGACGGTTTGACCGTGATCGCCCCCGAGCGCGTCGAACAATTCCTGCACCGGTTGCCGGTCGACGCACTCTGGGGCGTCGGGCCGGTCACGGCGAACCGGCTGCGCGAGCGCGGCATCGAACGCCTCGTGGACGTCCGCGCCGTCAATCCGGCCGTGCTCCGGGAGGCGGTGGGAAGCCACGCCGACTGGCTGCGTCAGTTGGCGGATGGCGTCGACGATCGACCCGTCGAGCCGAACCAATCCGCGAAGTCGTCGGGCACCGAGAACACGTTCGCGGAAGATCTCACGGATCTCGGTGACATCCGGCGGGAGATCGACGAGATGGCCCGAGACGGCGCCGCCTGGCTCGAGCGCAAGCTGCTGTCCTGCCGGACGGTCACGATCAAGGTGCGCTACGACGACTTCACCACGATCACGCGCAGTCATTCCAGCGATCCCGCGACGCGGAACGCGGAGGACATCGCGGCGCGCGCGATCGCGCTGCTCGAGCGGACCGAAGCCGGCCATCGGCCGGTTCGGTTACTCGGCGTGAGCGTGCACAATCTCGTGGATCCCACGGACAGGAGTGAGGTCTCGCCGCTGCCGCTCTTCGACGGTATCGACGAGGATCGGGAGCCGGACTAGCCGCTAGGCGAGTGGCGTTTCCTTCCGCGCACGTGGACGTGGTGCGCGTGGTTTGGGTGCGGCTTTCCTGGCTTTCGCGACCCCTTCCTTCCGCGGCGCACGGCGTTCCGCAGTCCGGGCTTCGGCTTCCGGCGCTGCGCCTTGCGCGCTTTCGCCGTCGCGCGGCCTCGAGCGGCCCCGGCCACCCCGCGCCGCACGAGCGGCTGGCGGCGCGGGCGCGTCTGCGGCCAGCGCGGTCCCTTCGACGTCCACGACCGCCGCAGGCGTGTTCATCTCCTGGACAACGTCGCCGTCGACGACTTCCGCTTCGGCGGATGGTTCGGGTGCCGTCCATTCAGGCGAAGAGACTTCCGTCGTCATGGGCTCGTCCGCGACATTCCCGCTGTTGTCGTCTTGCGCTTCCGCCGCCTCCGTCGCCTGCATGATGGTGCCGGGGAAGAGGCGCATGACGCCCTGGCGATCCCGTTCGATCCGAAATAACCCTTCACGCTGGCACGCGCGCAACAGATCGACGAGGCTCGCGAACCCGAATTTTCGTTCGTCGAACGACGCGTCTACGTTGCGAAGAAATTGCTTGGCCTGACGGATGTACATCGGCCAGCGTGGAACGTTCTGCGCCGACTGAAACAGACGGCGCACTTCACGGATACCGTCTGCCGTGCGCGGCTCGGCCCCGCTGCCATTCGACGGGGCCGCATCCTGCGGCGTGACGTGATCCTCTGGACGGCGATGCGGGACGGGCTGCGGCTGCGGGGCACGCGACTCTTCGCCGCCGTTGCTCCCTTCAGCCAGCTCGACGAGGACGTTGCGCCCCGATTCCCGCAGCACCACGTGGCCGGCCGCCGCAAGCTTCTGCGCAAAATCACGGAAGCTGCCCGCGCCGTATGTCCGCTCCGAGAAGGTGGAGTCGAGCTGCAGCAGCGTGCTTTTGAGCAGCCCGAGCTGCGGCGACACTTCACGATCGGTCAGCACCTTGAGCGCGCGTCTCACGAGCGGCACGGCCTGCTCGATGGAGGCCTGCGACGACACCGGCCCGCTCTGGCGACCGCGATCGGCCGAGCGGCGCGGTGCGACGAGGTTCTCGTACGCGATGAACTCGTGGCAGTTGCGCTGCATCACGAGGCTCGTGAAGGCGCGGCCGCCCACCACGAAGATCTGCTTGTCGTACTGCTTCAGTTTTTCGACGAGCGTGATGAAGTCGCTGTCGCCGCCGACGATCACGTACGCGTTGATGTGGCCGTGCGTGAACGCCATCTCGAGGGCGTCCAGTGCGAGGTTGATGTCGGCGCCGTTCTTGTCGCCGCCGGGAGTGAGGTTCCGCTGGACCAGTTTCGTCGCGTGTTGCGTGAGGGAGCGGCTGTAGTCTCCCGCGCGCGTCCAGTCCCCGTACGCAATCTTCGAAACGACGTCGCCGCGCTCCCGGAGCGCTTCGAGGACGACCCCGATATCGAACTGCACGCCCAGCGTGCTCTTGACCCCGATCTCGATGTTGTCGAAGTCGATGAAAACCGCAATCTTCAGTCGTGTGTCTGCCAAAACGTTCTGTCTTCCCTTCGTAGAGCGGTTGTGCTCCTGTTAAGCCATCCTTTCATTATGACCGATTTCGATACGCGCAGCCGGGAAACGATGGGAAATGGGCCTATCTCTGCCGGACGTCGAACGCGTAGATGCTGTCCTGATCGCGAATGAACAGTTTTCCGTTTGAAACGATCGGATGACTCCAGGTTGGCGCGCCGCCGGTCTTGATTTGAAACCGGCCGTGCTCGCGGTAGCCGGCGGGGTTGGCCTCAGCCAGCCCAACCACACCCTCTTCGCTGTAGAGGTAGAGGCGGTCGTCGGCAAAAACAACCGAGCCCTTGCCAACGCTGCGATCCCGCCAGGCGACCTGCCCGGAATCGAACTTCATCGCCGTCAGGATCGCATCAGAGAAGCCGTACAGGTAGTCGCCGATGAGCACAGACGAGGCGTGGTGATTGCGCATGTCACGGGTGAAATACACCTGCTTGGCGGCGATGCTTTTGGAGCCGGGGGTCAGCTCGAGCAACGCGGCGCCCGTGCCGTACCCCGACGAGAGGAACACGAAGTTCCCGCGCACGATCGGCGTCGCGATGTTCGCGGTCCGGTTGGCCACCTGGTTGTAGCTCCAGAGCAGCTTCCCTGTGTCGACGTCGATGCCGAGCGCCCGCTCCGCGGTGAAGTAGATCGCTTCGCGAACGCCGCCCGCTTCGTGAAGCACGGCCGAGGAATATCCGGGTTCATCGGACAGGCTCTTCCAGATCACCGATCCGTCGGTCTTGCTCAGCGCGACGATCGACGCCCCGCGGCCGCCCGGACAGACAAGGATACGGTCGCTCAGGACGAGCGGCGACTCGCTCAGACCCCACTGAATGTTCGTTCCGCCCAACTTCTCGAGCAGGTTGATTTTCCAGAACACCTTGCCGGTCGCGGCATCGACCACCGACAGGTCGCCACTTCCGCCGAACGTGTAGAGCCGGTCGCCATCGACCGTCGGGGTAGATCGCGGGCCGTCCCCCCTGTCATTGCTGAATTGCCGGCCATGCGCGGTCTCCCAGGTCTTCCTTCCGGTGGCGGCGTCGTACGCCATCAGGTACTCCGTGCCGCCGCGCGCGCCAAGGGTATAGATCCGACCATGGGCGGCAGAGAACGACGAGTAGCCGGTGCCGGCGCCGGCAGCACGCCAGGCGACCGGCGGGCCGCCGGCCGGCCAGTCCTTCAACAGCCCGCGTTCGGCGGAGATGCCGTCCCGCTTCAGGCCACGCCACTGGGGCCAGTCGTCGAAGGCGCGGTTCGAAGCCACTGCGGACAGGGACAGAATGACCGTCACGGCAACGAGTGGCTTCATTTAATAACTCCAGTCGCGGCGCTGTAGCGTCGCGTCACTTCACAATCCGCACGTGTACCAACTCTATACGTGTGAGTGGTGTCTCCCCGTTTACGGCCGTTTGCTCGATCGTATCGACAACCGACAGTCCGTCGGCAACACGGCCGAATACCGTGTACTTCCCATCCAGCGAGCTGGCATTCCCCGTCACGATGAAAAACGACGTCGTCGCGCTTGCCGGGTCGTCGCCGCGAGCCATCGAGATGATGCCCTTCACGTGCCTGGTCTCGCTGAACTCGGGTTTGAGCGGGTGCACGAACTTCTGCTGCCGTTCCGTTAGCGGGCCGCGCGTGTTGAGCGCTCCTCCCTGAACGACGAAACCGCGGACGACGCGATGGAATGCTGTGCCGTCGAAGACTCCTGACTGCGCGAGCCGCAGGAAGTTGCGCACGTGCTCCGGCGCCTTATCGGGAAAGAACTCCAGCGTCACGGGACCGCTCGACGTCTCCAGCACCGCACGGTATTTCGCAAGCTCCGCCACTGTCTCGGTGGAGAACGGCTCCGGTTCGGCCGGCGGCGTGTCGCGAATCGCGACCGAGGAGATCGGGATGCGCTCGGCCGGCACACCGTCGGCATTGGCCGGACTTTCGGAGATCTTCTGCGCGACGTCCATTCCCTCGGAAACGCGACCGAAGATCGTGTACTTGCCGTCCAGCGGCGGCTGATCCGTCACGCAGATGAAAAACTGCGAGCCGGCTGAATCGGGCCGATTGGGCTGAAGAACGGCCGCGACCGCGCCGCGCGTGGCCCGCTCGGCGCTGAGCTCCGCTTTCAGCAGGCCCAGGCCGCCGGTCCCATAGAGTTTGGCCTTCGCAGGATCTCTCGACAGCGGATCGCCTCCCTGGATGATCGCGAGCCGGAGGACGCGATGAAAGATCGTGCCGTCGAACGCCCCCTCACGCGCAAGCTTCATGAAATACCCGACGTGATTCGGCGCCAGGTCTGGTCTCAGATCGATGACGATGATTCCGGCCGTGGTGTTAACGACGGCCTGCTTGCCGCTCATCTCGGCGAGCGTCAGCGGGGTCGTGAAGGAGGTGAGGGCAGGTTTCTGTCCGGCAGGGGCCGTGCGCCGTTGGGCAGGAGGAACCGTTGGGATGGACGCCGCAACAGCCAGCGTCAACAGCAAAACCGTGAACAAGCGCGCCATGGGTCATTATAGGGAGCGGACATTGACGTCACCACAGAGCAAGTGCAGGAAACGAGAAAAACCATTTTCAAGCTCCGCTAACTCTGCTAACTCTGTGGTTGGGCCTCGGCTGCCTCCCTCGCTCCCCTGCCTCCAGGTTGACTCCGCGATTCCTCCGGACCAATACTTCGCGAAATGCTGCTTTCGCGACGCGATCTGCTGAACACGGCCATGCGCGCGGCGGCGATGCCTGGCGCGGCGGAGTTCTTTTCCACGTGGCTGCGCGCGGGGACGGGGCACCAGCACGCCGAGCTTACGGCGCCACCGGAGCCACCGCTTCTGCGCGACTATCAACCGAAGTTTTTCGATCGAAACGACTTCGACGCGCTGCAGGCCTTTACCGAGATCCTGATCCCGACCGACGACACACCGGGTGCGCATGAAGCGCACTGCGCGCACTACATCGACTTCGTCCTGCAGGCGGCGACAGATGGTGCCCCCGACACCGTGCGGCAGTGGCGCGACGCGATGGCGGCGTTGAAATACGCAGGGTTTCACGCCGCCGATGCTGTTGGGCGCGCGGCCATTGTGGAGGCCATGTCCAAGCCTGACCGCGATCGCAGCGCCACGCATCCCGCGTACTCGGCATACCGCCTGATCAAACAGCAGAACGCCTTCGCGTTCTACACCTCGCGGGCGGGGATGATCGACACGCTCGACTATCGAGGGAACTCGTACAACGCCTCGTTTCCCGCCTGCGATCACCCGGAACATCACACGATCTGACTTCCTGGGAGCACCTGCGTGCCTACGGCATATGACGCCATCGTCGTCGGTTCCGGAGCGTGCGGCGGATGGGCCGCAATGGAACTCGCCCAGGCAGGCCTGACGGTGCTGATGCTCGAAGCGGGCGCGCGCGTCGATCCGGCGACGGATTTTCATCACACGTTCCTTTACCAGATGGATTACCGCGGGCAGGGCAAGCCCGGGCTTCTGCGCCGGTACTCAGGCAGCGAGCGCAACTACCGGATCATGCTCGACAACTCCGAGAACCCTTACACGACGTCTCCGGGTACGTCGTACTCGTGGGGACGATCCCGATGCCTGGGCGGGCGCACGCTGCACTGGGCGCGCGCCACGGATCGCATGGCGGACTACGAGTTCAAGGCGGCCTCGCGCGACGGCTACGGCATGGACTGGGCCGTCTCGTACGCGGACATGAAGCCATACTACGACCGGGTCGAGAGCTTCATCGGGGTGAGCGGGGAAACGCTTGGGCTGCCGCAGTTCCCCGACGGTCCCTTCCTGCCGCCCATGCCGCTCAATTGCGCGGAAACGATCTTCACCGCGGCCTGCAAGACCCTCGGCTGGCAATCAACGCACAGGCGGCTGGCGCAATTGACGCGCCCGCACAACGGACGGCCCTCCTGCCACTACTGCGGCAACTGTGTGAATGGATGCGACGTCGGCGCGATGTTCAATCCGGTCGCGGTCACGCTGCCGCCGGCGCTGAAAACAGGTAACCTCGAGATTCGTACCGATAGCGTCGTTGCGCGCGTGCGTATGAACCGGGAAAATCGCGCGCAGGGGGTGACGTACATCGAACGGTACACAATGCAGTCGGTGGACGCCGACGCGACGTACGTAATCCTTGCCGCGTCGACACTCGAGAACACGCGGTTGCTGCTGCTGTCGGCGAAGAACGGCCTTGCCAACTCGAGCGGGACGCTCGGGCAGTACATGATGGACCAGGTGGGCGGCGGCGGCGTGAGCGGAATCCTGCCAAAGCTCAAGGGAGGACCAAGCCGTCTCGACGACGGGAAATCGGCCGGGATCACGATTCCGAATTTTCACAACATCGACAAGAAGACCGAGCGCAAGGACTTCATCCGCGGCTACGTGATGAACGCCACGGGCGGCCAGACCGAGTATCCCCAGTTCGCGGCGAACTTTCCCGGGTACGGATCCGAATGGAAGCGGGAGATCAAAAGCCGCTACGTCGCTCAGGCGCGCGTCTGGAATGCCGGCGCGGAGATGCTGGCGCGCAAGGAAAACTTCGTCGAGCTCGATCCCGAAGTGAAGGACCACTGGGGGATTCCCGTCCTCAAGATTCACTTCACCCACTCCGACAACGACTACAAGCTGATCGAAGATTTTCAGCAGCGCGCCGAGGAGTTGTTCCGGAAGGCCGGCGGCGAAGCCATGCCGAGCTCGCCGCGCGGCGGACCGATTGGATTCCCGGGGGCTCCTGGATCACCCGACGCACGTCCGGCAGGCGGACGCGGCGCGGCGCCGGACGCGCCGGCGCCGGCTGCCCCGCCCAGAAGATCGCTGGGCGGATCGATCCACGAGTCGGGCACCGCGCGGATGAGCGTCAGCCCGAAGGACGGCGTATTGAATGCCTTTTGCCAGACGCACGATATCCCGAACCTGTACGTGTTCGGCGGCAACGCGTTCCCGTCAACCGGCGACAAGCATCCGACGTTGACGATGATGGCGCTGAGCGCGCGCGGCTGCGATCACCTGCTCGAAACCGCGAAGGGACGAAAAGTCTAGTCCGCCCGCGGTGAAGACTGAGAGGTCGCGCGTGGCCACGTCGAAGAGCTGCGAGCTCATCGCGCTGCTGAGCGCGATCGCGCCGATAAGGCCTGCGGCGGCGTGTCGAAACCTCGCTGGCGAACGTCGATACGACACCAACAATCGTGCGCCAGGGCTGTTCGAAGCCGCGCGATCGCGAGAACCGTACGTCGATGCCCGGGTTAAAGCCCGGGCGCTACGGGCAAGGGGGCTGACGACAGCGAAGGTGCCGGAGTGGGATCGTACGAAAGGTGTGGACCGAGCCAGCGCTCGGCTTGCTCGATCGACATGCCTTTCCGCTTCGCATAAGACTCGAGCTGATCCCGGCTGATGCGTCCCACGTTGAAGTACTTCGCCTGCGGGTGTGAGAAATACAGCCCACTCACCGACGCGGCGGGGAGCATCGCGAAGCTCTCCGTCAGCGTGATCCCCTGCCGGGTCGCGTCGAGCACCGCGAACAGCTTGCTCTTCTCAGTGTGATCCGGACAGGCGGGATAGCCATAAGCCGGACGGATGCCGCGATACTTCTCGGCGATCAGGTCTTCGTTCGCGAACTGCTCGCCGGCGCCGTAGCCCCAGTCCTTGCGCGCCTGGGCATGCAGGTACTCGGCAAACGCCTCCGCGAGACGATCGGCCAGCGCCTTGACCATGATCGCGTTGTAGTCGTCGTGATCCCGCTCGAACCCGCGAACCAGCTCATCGGCGCCAAGCCCCGCCGTCACCGCGAACATCCCGATGTAGTCAGGCACGCCGCTCTCGCGCGGCGCGATGAAATCGGCGAGCGAGCGGTTCGGCCGTCCGTCGGCAATCACTTCCTGCTGACGGAGCATGGGCAGCCGGAGCAGCTCTTCCCGCCTGTTGTCGTCCCTGTAGACGATGATGTCGTCCCCCTCGGCGTTGGCCGGCCAGAATCCATAGACGCCCCGCACGTTCAGCAGCTTCTCGCCGACGATCCGCTTCAGCAGCGCCTGCGCGTTCTCGTAGAGCTCGCGCGCCGCCGGACCATACTCGGGGTGATCGAGAATGGCGGGAAACCGTCCCTTCAGTTCCCACGCCGAGAAGAAGAACGTCCAGTCGATGAACTTCGCGATGTCCTCGAGCGGCACGTCATCCAGGTAGCGGCGTCCGAGGAACCAGGGGGACGCAATCACGTGGTCCTCCCAGTCCGTCTTCAGCCGGTTGGCCCGCGCCTGTTCGTAGGTGAGCAGCGGCTTCTGCCGGCGGTTGGCATAGGACTCGCGAATCTCCGCCTGCGTGACACGGTTGGCCGCGTCGAATGCCGGACGGTGGTCGCCGAGCAGGTTCGATACGACGTCGACCGCCCGCGACGCGTCGAGGACATGGACAACCGGCCCGCTGTATTCGTGCGCAATCTTCACGGCCGTGTGCTGCTTGCTGGTCGTCGCGCCGCCAATCAGCAGCGGCAGCGTGAACCCGCGGCGCTCCATTTCGCGGGCCACGAACCCCATCTCGTCGAGCGATGGCGTGATGAGGCCGCTCAGCCCGACGATGTCGGCCTCGTTCTCGATTGCGGCATCGAGGATCTTCGCGGCCGGCACCATCACTCCGAGGTCGATGACTTCGTAGTTGTTGCACCCGAGGACCACGCCGACGATGTTCTTGCCGATATCGTGAACGTCTCCCTTGACCGTGGCCATCAGCACGCGTCCCTGCGAGGACGACCGGCCGTCTAACCGCTTGCGCTCTTCCATGTACGGCAGCAGGTACGCGACCGCTTTTTTCATCGCCCGCGCGCTCTTCACGACCTGCGGCAGGAACATCTTGCCGGCGCCAAACAGATCGCCGACAACCTTCATCCCGTCCATCAGCGGACCTTCGATGATCCGCAGCGGTTCGTCGTACTGCTGCCGCGCTTCCTCGACGTCGGACTCGATGAAATCGACGACCCCGTGGACGAGCGCATGCGAGAGCCGCGCCTCCACGCTCGCCTCGCGCCATGCCAGGTCGGCCTCACGCTTCTTCCCTGCTCCTTTGACGCTGTCGGCGAACTGCACCAGCCGCTCGGTCGCGTCCGGACGGCGATTGAAGATGATGTCCTCGACGTATTCGAGGAGATCTTTCGGGATGTCCTCGTACACGATCAGCTGGCCGGCATTGACGATGCCCATGTCCATGCCCGCTGTGATCGCGTGGTAGAGAAACGCCGAATGGATGGCTTCGCGCACGACGTCGTTGCCGCGGAACGAGAACGACAGGTTGCTGACGCCGCCGCTGATCTTCACGCCCGGGCACGTGGCCTTGATGATCTTTGTGGCATCGATGTAGTTGATCGCGTAGTCGTTGTGCTCTTCGAGGCCGGTCGCAATGGCGAGAATGTTCGGATCGAAGGTGATGTCGGTCGGATCGAAGCCTGCCTGCTCGATGAGCAGCGTGTACGCCCGCTGGCAAATCGCCACCTTCCGTTCTATTGTGTCGGCCTGGCCGCTCTCGTCGAACGCCATCACGACGACGCCGGCGCCGTAGCGGCGGACGGTGCGCGCCTTCTGCAGGAAGTCGGCTTCGCCTTCCTTGAGGCTGATCGAGTTCACGATCCCTTTTCCCTGCACGCACCTCAAACCCGCCTCAAGGACCGACCATTTCGAGCTGTCGATCACGATCGGAACGCGGGCGATCTCCGGCTCGGTGGCGATGTAGTTGAGGAACGTGGTCATGGCCTGCTCGGAATCGAGCATGCCTTCGTCCATGTTGACGTCGAGCAGATTCGCGCCGCCGCGAACCTGGTCTGACGCGACACTCACCGCTTCGGTGTAATTGCCGATCTTGATCAGCCGCGCAAACTTTGCGGACCCCGTGACGTTGGTCCGCTCGCCAATCATCTGGAAGTTGCTGTCGGGGCGGATCGTGAGGACTTCGAGGCCGGAAAATTGAGAATAGTGCTCGGCGCTGGCGGCTGGCACCTGGCGGCTGGCAGCCTCAAGCCAGGAATCGGCCGGCAGCGGCCTTGGTGCCACGCCCTCGACGGCTTTTGCGATGGCGGCGATGTGATCCGGCGTCGTGCCGCAGCAGCCGCCCAGGATGTTGACGAAGCCACTCGACGCGAAGTCGCGCAGGAGCTCAGCCGTCTCCGAGGGACGCTCGTCGTACTCGCCGAAGGCGTTGGGCAGCCCCGCGTTCGGGTAGCTGGTGACGTAACACTCGGCCAGCCGGGCCAGTTCGGCGAGGTACGGCCGCATGTCGCGGGCGCCGAGCGCGCAGTTG
>JBBQEJ010000079.1:0-23457 GCA_038320555.1 Vicinamibacterales bacterium
CAGGAGTCAGGTTCACCGCCGCCAGAACGCATCAAGCACACCGTAGAACGCGGGCTTGGCGGCGTACTGTTCATCGAAGAGCAACGGGTCGTCTGCACCGAACTGCGCGTCGATCCAGGAATGCGCATCGGTGAAGCCCCAGAACGTGACGCCGTCGCACCGGGGCTCGGCAACGCACACGCCGACGATGGAATGGTACTGGGATTTCTGGACGTCAAGGCGCGCTTGCAAGGGTCCTGGCAGGTCCCGGATGCGGATGTCCATTTCGCTGATGTTCACGAGCAGGCCCAGGCTCGCCAGCCGGCTCATGTTGGCGGCAATGCCTGCGTCGCTCGGCGGGTTGGTCGCCGAGATGTGCATCTGGAGGCCGACGCCGTCAATCGGCACTCCCTGCATGCGCAACCCCTGGACCAGATCGTAGATGCGATCGGATTTCTGGTTGAGCCCCTCGCCGCCGTAATCATTGTAGAAGAGCAGCCCCTGGGGATCGGCCTGGCGAGCCAGGCGGAAGGCATCGGCGATGTATTGATCGCCGAGCTTCTGCCTGAACACCGTGTCCCGCAATCCCGACCCATCGACGGCAATCGCTTCATTGACGACGTCCCATGCGCGGACCCGCCCGCGATAATGCTCGGCGACGGACCGGATGTGATTCTCAAACGCCAACCTGAATTCGGCGTCGGATAACGCTCCGGCCCATGCCGGGACCGATCCGTGCCAGATGAGCGCGTGTCCCTTGACCTGCATGCCGTTGGCTTGACCGTACGAAACGATCGCATCGCCGGCGCCGAAGTCGTTGCTGCCTCGGGTGCGCTCGATCGCATCCCATTTCATCTCGTATTCGGCGGTGAGGTAACTAAAGTGGCGCCCGAGCGTGGCCGCATAACGAGCGTCGCCGAGTAAGTTGGACGGGACCGCGGTCCCGACAAGTTTGCCGGAGGCCTGCGCCCCCGCTCGCAATGGTTCCACCTCCATTCCTGCGGGCGGTAAAACCGTTGTGGTGGGCGAGGGCGCCGGAGCCAGGGGAGTGTTCTTATCGTTGCAGCCCGGCTGCACGATGAGGGCCACGGCGAGAACGATCGACACGATTCGACCCATTGACTGCGCATCGTATGGCCCGCGTTCGCGCTTGTAAAGGCTCTGCCGTTCGCGACGCGGCCGAGACGAGAGACGTCTCGCGCAGTCGCGGAGAAGACGATCTCGCGCAGAGGATCGCAGAGATCGCAGAGGTAGGCCGCGGGTGCATTCCGCCGACGCCGGCCCAGGGGCCGGCGTGTGGAGCGCGAATTGAGATCGGAAACACAAGCGCCACTCGCGACTGCAGCGTTTGTGTTTTCGATCTCAATCCGCGCTCCAGCGCGCGCAGCGCGGTCGGCGGAATGCTCTTGCGGCCGCCTTGCTTCGTTGTCGTCTCCGCGATCTCGGCGCTCTCTGCGCGAATTTCGTTCGTGACAAGCCCAGGTCGGGATATGGCCGTTACGGGGTAGATGGCCCGGGCGCGGAGTTATACAATGCCTGAATTCAGTGGACCCGCGGCATGCGGCGAACGGGCGTTCGCGTTCGCCACGAGGAGCAGTCGAACATCTATGAAAAGTACCGTCGGTGTTGTGCTCGTGGCGGGCGTGATGCTCGTGATTTCGCTCGGTGCGCAAACGGTGCAACCGCCCGTTCCGCCCGCCGGCGGCGCCGGCCGAGGAGGCGCCGGGCAGGGAGTGCCGCCTCCGTCGCGCGGCGGCGGCGGTGGTGGAGGAACGGCGGGTCCGGCCGACAAACCGCTCGTGGATTTTGCGGCGGCCGAGCGCGGCAAGCAGGTCTGGATTGGCGAGTGCGTGACCTGTCACGGCGCTCAGGCGCGAGGCGCCGACCACGGTCCGAACCTCCTGCGCTCGACCGTCATGCTGCGCGATCGATACGGCAGCGAAATCGGTCCCTTTCTGAAGAAGGGTCATCCGATGCAGAGCGGAAAGCCGGCATCGAGCCTGACTGATGCGCAAATCGCGGACATCGCGCATTTTCTCCGCAAGCAGCTGACCGACACGTTGCGCGGCTCGCCCGTTTTCAACGTGCAGGATATCCCGACGGGTGACGCGAAGGCGGGAGCCGAGTACTTCAACGGCGCGGGCAAGTGCAGCACCTGCCATTCGCCGACGGGCGATCTGGCCGGTCTCAAAAGCAAGTATGAGACGGTCGATATCCAGCAGCGCCTGCTGTTTCCAGGTGGAGGGCGCGCGGGACGCCGTGGCGCGCCGCCCGCCGCCAGCGCCGTCCGCGTGACGGTGACGCCTCAGGGGGGCGCGCCGGTTTCCGGCGTCCTTCTTTATATGGACGACTTTGTGGTGTCCCTGCAGGACAGCGCCGGTACATTTCACAGCATCAAGCGCGTGCCCTCGCTCACGATCGAGAAAACCGATCCGCTGGAAGTACATCACGCGCTGCTCGACACCATCACGGACAAGAACATTCACGACCTGGTCGCATACCTGGAGACGCTGAAATGAGGCCACAGAAGGGCACGGACGAACACGGGTCCGGTGCCGGATCCGCGTCGCTCCGGCCTCAACGGGCCGGCCCGCGTGTATCCGTGGCCAGTTTGGCTCGGCGGTTCGGTTGTGTCGTAGCAGCGGGAGTGACCGCGACCGCGCTTCTGGCGGCCGCGCAGGCGCCGCTCGATCCGGTAAAGCTGCTGAAACCGGGCACAGACTCCTGGCCGACCTACAACGGCGACTACTCCGGACGCCGCTTCAGTACGCTCACGAAGGTCAACGCGAACAACGTCGGCGCCTTGAGCCTCGCCTGGACGTATCGCCTCAACACCGGCGGCGGACCGGCTCTCGGGAGCGCGACGACGATCAAGGCCACGCCGCTGCAGATTAACGGCGTGTTGTACTTCAGCACGCCGGATCACGTCTGGGCCGTCGACGCGCGCACGGGACGCGAGATCTGGCATTACCTGTGGAAATCGTCGGGCGGCAACCACCTCGGAAACCGCGGCGTGGCGATCCTCGGCGAATGGCTGTACGTCGAGACCCCGGACGACAATCTCGTGTCGTTGAACATCAAGGACGGCAACGAGCGCTGGCACACGCCCGTCGCCGATCTGAACCAGTTCTATTACGCCTCGGTCGCGCCTGTCGTCGTGAAGAATCACGTGATCGCCGGCGTCAGCGGCGACGACCTCGACATTCCCGGGTATCTCGAAGCCCACGATCCGGTGACCGGCGATCTGCAGTGGCGCTGGTACGTCGTCCCCCAGACGAAGGGGGATCCGGGGTCGGAGACCTGGCCGAACGAGGAGATGGCGCGCCACGGCGGCGGCATGACCTGGCAGCCGATCACATACGACACGGAGCTGAATCTGATTTACGTGACGACCGGCAATCCGCAGCCGGTGATTGCGAACAAGAACCGTCCCGGCAGCAACCTGTTCACCGCCTCGATCGTGGCGCTCAATCCCGACACCGGAAAAATGGTGTGGTACTTCCAGTCGTCTCCGCACGATACGCACGACTGGGATGCCACGCAGACGGCTGTCCTCATCGACGGCGAAATCAACGGCCGGCCTCGGAAGCTCCTCGCGCAGGCGGCGCGGAACGGCCACTTCTTCGTGCTGGATCGCACCGACGGCAAGGCGATCGTGTCCGCGGAGTACGTGAAGACGAACTGGTCGCTCGGCTACGATGAAAAGGGACAGCCCGTCCCGAATCCTGCCAAGATGCCGCAGATTGACGGCGCGCTCGTCTCGCCGAATCAGGGCGGAGCGGCCAACTGGCCTCCCCCGAGCTTCAGCCCGGCGACCGGGCTCTTCTACGTCTCGGCTTCGCGCGCGTTCAGCGTGTTTTACATCTACGATCCGGGCGACAACCCGCAGGGCTGGGGCGGCACGGATCGCGGCGGCTACGGCGAGTCGATGATTCAGGCGATCGACTACAAGACCGGCAAGGTCCGCTGGAGCCACAAGTGGCAAGGGCCGGCGCGTTCCGGATTACTGAGTACCGCGGGCAACCTGCTTTTTGGCGCGGGTCCGGGAAACGCGCTCGTCGCCTTGAACGCCACGACTGGCGACGCGCTCTGGCACACGCGCCTCAACGCGGCCATCAGCAACGGACCGATCACGTACGAGCTCGACGGCCTTCAATATGTCATCGTCGGGGCGAACGACACGCTGTGGGCGTTCGTGATGAACAAGAAATAGTGTTTGGAGGATAGAGTCGGGATCCGGGGTCCGGGGTCCCATGAGACAGCCGTGACGCTTTGTCGCGCCGGCGGCCGATGGAGACAACGATGCGGACGGCAACTCGAAAGGTTTTCGCGGCAGTCGTCGTGGCGTATTCGCTGGCTGCGATCCCGTCAGCACAGGCGCCGACCGCGACGCCTTCCACCGGTTCCACCGGGACCGCGCAGCAACCGAATCCAGCCGCCGGCCGTCGCGGAGGCGGCGGGGGCTTTGTCACTCCTGTGTACGACTCGGTCCCGCCCGAGATACCGGCAGAGATCGAAAGACCGCACGCGGTCCTGATTTTTTCGAAGACCAACGGCTATCGCGAGGAGCCGGCGATCCAGGCGTCGAACGAAGCGCTGGTCGCGATCACGAAAAAGCGCGGCTGGCCGGCGTTCGTGACCGAGAATGCCGCCGTCATGAACGCGGATCAGCTGCGGCGCTTCACGGTCGTGATCTGGAACAACACGAGCGGCGACGTGCTCACCGAGGCGCAGCGCGCTGCCTTCAAGACGTGGCTCGAGAACGGCGGCGCGTTTGTGGGGACGCATGGCGCGGGGGGCGATCCCCGGTACGAATGGGCCTGGTATCCCGAGACGCTCATCGGCGCGCAGTTCACCAGTCATTCCTCGCAGCAGCTCGGCACTGTACGCATCGAGGACACGACGAGCCCGATCATGAAGGGCCTGACGGCGGTCTGGGTGCGGACGGTCAAGGACGAATGGTATGCGTTCAAGGACAACCCGCGAGCCAGGCCGGGCTTTCACATCCTCGCCACGGCGGACGAGACCACGTACAATCCCGGCCGCTCCACAATGGGTGCCGATCATCCCATGGTGTGGACGCACTGCGTGGGGAAGGGACCCGTGTTCTATTCCGCCATCGGGCATTCAGCCGAGACGTATTCGGAACCGAACCACCTGCACCTCCTCGAACATGCGATCGCGTGGGCCATGGGGCTGTCGGGCCCGACCGGGTGCGACGCGAAGTAATGGCGAGCCACACCCTGTTTGCGGATCGCGCGGTGCTCGAGAAGGAAATCCACGCGCTCGGCGTCGACATCCGGCTGGAGCCGGACATACGCGCGTCCCTTTCGCCGCTGGCAGTCGGCAATCGCACAGTGGGAAACCGGTTTGCCATTCATCCGATGGAAGGCTGCGACGGAACGCTCGACGGGGCGCCCGACGATCTCACTCTCCGGCGCTGGGCGCGCTTCGGCGGCGGGGGTGCCAAGCTGCTCTGGGGTGAAGCGGTCGCGATCGATCCGGACGCGCGCGCTAATACTCGTCAACTGTTGCTGTCGGAATCGAATCTGCTGCCGCTCGAGCGGATGATTGCGCTCGCCCGCCACGAGCACGGCCCGGCCAGCGATTTTCTGATCGGCCTTCAGCTCACCCATTCCGGCCGATGGTCCTACCCAACGCCCGTCGTGATGTTTCACGATCCGGCGCTCCGGAACAACGGCCGGATCACCACCGACGCGGAGCTCGATCGGCTGCAGGACCGTTACGTTCAGGCGGCACGGCGCGCGCGCGATATCGGCGCCGATTTCATCGACATCAAGCAGTGCCACCGGTATTTGCTGTCGGAAATGCTCGCGGCAAAGACGCGTTCCGGCAAATACGGCGGAAGCCTGGAGAACCGGACGCGCTTCGTGTGCGAGGTGCTCGCGCGCATCGCCGCCGACGTCCCGGATCTGATACTCGGCACTCGAATGAATTTCTTCGACGGTGTGCCGTTCATGAAAAACCCGGCGACCGGCGCCGGAGAGCCCGTGGCCGGCGCGACGGAGAACTACCTGGACCTCGAGGAAGCCGTCGAGGCACTTCGTATGTTCCGCAAGGCCGGGCTGCAGCTCGTCAACGTCACGGCCGGTTGTCCCTATTTCAATCCGCATATCGGCCGTCCTGCCGACAAGGAACCGCCCGACGGTTACGGCGCTCCCGAGCCGGGACTGGCGGGCGTGGCACGTCACTTCCGCCTCGCGGAAGCGGCGCAACACGCCTGCCCGGACATCCCCGTCGTCGGCACCGGCTACAGCTATCTGCGTCAGTACGCCGTGGAAGCGGGGGAGGCCAACCTGCGCGAGGGCCGCGTCTCGATCGTCGGACTCGGCCGCGGCGCGATCGCGTATCCGGACTTCGCGCGCGACGTGCACATGGACAAGAAGAAAGTGTGCATCACCGTCAGCTACTGCACGACGCTGATGCGCGCGAAGGGCAACGAGCTTGGACAATATGCCGCGGGCTGCGTGCCGCGCGACCCGGTGTATGCGAGGCTCCTCCAGGAGATTCAGAAGCGCGCGAAGCTCGAGACTGCATCGAAAGATTGAGGTCACTCTACGCGGCAATTGAACAGGAGTTACGGGAGTCACGGGAGTATAGGTTTCAAAACCCCTCCCGTTCCTCTCGTTCCTCATGTTCAAAGGAAGGTATTTATGAAACGCTCAACGGTGTTCCGTTTCTCTCTTGCGGCCGCGCTCTGCGCGGCGTGGGTGGCCGGCGTCACCATCGCATCCGAACGATCCGCCTCGTCCATGGCGAACGCCGCGACGACGTTTCTCGCGGCGCTTTCGCCAGAACAGCGCCAGCAGGCCACGTTTCCGGTGGAGTCTGAAGAGCTCACGCGGTGGCATTACGTCCCGGCGCAGCAGTTCCCGCGTAACGGGTTGCCGATTCGGGCGATGAACGAGGCGCAGCGCGCGCTCGCGCAGGAGTTGCTGAAGACGGGCCTCAGCCAGCGAGGCTACACGCAGGCGACGACGATCATGACGGATCTCGAGATGATCCTCAAGGCGCTCGAGAACGGCTCGGCGATGCGCGATCCCGAGCAGTACTGCTTCTCGATCTTCGGCGCACCGGCTGCCAAAGGCGTCTGGGGCTGGCGGGTGAATGGCCATCACCTGTCGCTGCACTTCAACATCGCGAACGGTTCGGCCGTCGCGAGCGCCCCGACGTTCTTCGGATCGAATCCCGCGGAAGTCCGCGTCGAAGGCCCGAAGAAGGGACTGCGCGTGCTCGGCGATCGCGAAGATACCGCCCGCGCACTGTTGATGGCGCTCGATGCGACCCAGCGCATCACCGCGACGATCGAAGGCGTCGCGCCAACCGACATCGTCACGAAGACGGCGGCGAAAGTTGACCCGCTGTCGCCCACGGGCGTCGCCGCGTCGGCCATGACGCCGAAACAGCGGGAGCTGCTCATGGCCGTGATCGAGACCTACACATCATCGATGGCGCCAGACATCGCGGCCGAGCGGCTCGCGCAGCTGCGGACTGCTGGACTCGACAAGATTGCGTTCGCGTGGGCGGGTGAGCCGGAGGTTGGGAAGAAGCACTACTATCGCGTGCAGGGCCCCACGTTCCTGATTGAGTACGACAACACGCAGAACGACGGCAACCACGTCCATTCGGTGTGGCGGGACTTCAACGGCGACTTCGGTCGCGACCTGCTGCGCGAGCACGTACAGGGCGTTCATCACGAATGACGTGCTTAGAGTTGGACGGGATCCGGGATCCGGGATTGCGGGATGTAAAAATGCGCTCAGCGATTAGGGATTAGAGATTGCTCGTCAGTCGTACCGCAACGCTACCATCGGGTCTACTTGCGTCGCCCGCCGTGCCGGAATGTAGCAGGCCAGCAGCGCGGCCCCCACGAGGAGCAGTGTCACACCGCCGAACGTCAGCGGATCGGTGGCCGTCACGCCAAAGAGCAGCGACTCCACGGTGCGCGTCAGGGCCAGCGCGCCGGCAATTCCAACCGCCACCCCGATGAGGATCGGGCGCAATCCCTGGCTGAGGACCATCCTCAGAACGTCGCCGGTGGCCGCCCCGAGAGCGACACGCACGCCAATCTCCCGCGTGCGGCGGCTGACTGAGTAAGCCATCACGCCAAACACTCCGATCGTCGCGAGCAGCAGCGCGGTGATTCCGAAGAATCCGATGAGGATGACATTGAATCTCCGCGAGCCCAACGACGCGGAATAGACTTGCGACAACGTCCGGAACCTCGCCGGAATCTCGGGGTTCAGATCCTGCAGGACGGCTCGCGCCGCCGCCGTGACCAACTGCGTGTCAGCATCGCTCAGCATCGCGACGCTGATCGCCGCGCGCGGCCGCTGGAACAGATTCACGTACACAGTCGGACGCGGCGGCACATCGAGGCCATATTCGTGGGTGTCGCCCACAATCCCGACGATGGTCAGCAAGCGCAGGTCGCCGTCCATGTTTCCAAATTCAAGTGTGCGGCCAATTGGGTCCTGACCTGGCCACCGGTCGCGCGCAAGCGATTCGCTGATCACGGCCACGTGCGGTGAATTCGCCCCGTCACGCTCGTCAAAGATTCGTCCTCGAATCAGCGGAATTCCGAGCACCTGGAAGTACCCGTCAGTGGCCACGCAGAAGTCCGCATTGCCGATGCGCCCCTTTTGCTGGAACAGCGCACCGAGACCATCCATGGTCTTCGGCATCTCATTCTGCGTCATCAGGAGAAACATTCCATCGGGAAGGCCGCCGTCCATCGGCAGGCCGCTCGTCGCGCCAACCTTGGACACGCCCTGGATTGTCTTGAGCCGGTCAATCAGGGTTGAAAAGAAAATCCCCTGACCTGCCTTGGCTTTGGGATCGTCCACCCACGGAAGCGAGACATCCATCGTGACGACCTTGTCGATGCGAAAACCGGGATTCACCTCGAGCACTTTCATCAGGCTGCGGCCGAACAATCCCGCTCCGACCACGAGAACCAATGTGATCGCAATCTGCACCCCCACGATGACCCGTCCAAGGCGCTGGCTGCCTTGCGACCCCGCTTGGCTCCTATTGCCGCCTTCGAGGAGACTCTCGCGCAGATCCCCGGAAGTCGCGCGCGCGGCCGTAAACGCTCCGAGGCCGGCGGCGATCGCGGTGGAAAGGAGAAAAGCAAACCCCAGGACTGGAAGACTGACCGAGACGCTCTCGAGCCGCGGCAGATTTGCCGGCGCCAGCGCCACCAATCCCGCCACGCCCCCGAGCGCTCCCAGGACGCCCAGGCCGCCGCCGACGAGCGAGAGCAGGAAGGCTTCGGTGAGGAATTGACGGACAAGTCGTCCGCGCGCCGCCCCGAGCGCGCTGCGAATGGCCAGCTCGCGCTCTCTCACCGACACTTGCGCCAGCAGCAGGTTCGCGACGTTCGCGCACGCGACCAGCAGCAGAAATCCCACCGCGCCGAGCAGGACCAGCAGCGGCGAGCGAGCCTTGCCCGTGATCGAGTCCTGTAGCGGGACGACCATTCCATCTTTGAGGAGATAATCGCCGTGCTCGCTCGAGGTATCGTGAATGCGCCGGGCTATCGCGCTGATGTCACGACTGGCTTGTTCGACGGTGACCCCGTCGCGCAGGCGTCCGGCCGCACGGTAGTTATGCGACGTCCTGCTCGGGTTTTCTCCCTCCAAATCGGCCGGCAGCCACAGATCGACGTCTGCCGGGAAACGAAATCCGGCCGGGAGCACGCCGATCACCGAGAAGACCGTGCTGTCAATCTTCAGCTGCGACTGCGAGAGATCCCGCGTCGAACCCAGATACTGCCGCCAGTATCCAGAGCTGACAAGAACGGTGGGGCCGGCTCCTTTTTTCGCGTCGCTGGCGGTGAAATCGCGTCCCAGGATCGGCTGAACACCGAAGACCCTGAGAAAGGCGGGCGAGACGGCCGCGACCGTCGTGCGCGTGGGCTGCGACGCTCCCGAAACGGACGCGATGTTGTCCGTGTATTTGGCAATGGCCTGGAAGCTGCGGCTTTGGTCTCGAAAATCGTCGAAGTTCGGATCCGCCAGACGCGACGGCCTGCCCTTCGAGGTGACCTCGAAGATGGCCATGATCCGGTCCGGCTCCGGGTACGACAGCGGCCGCAACAACACGCCGTAGACGACGCTGAAAATTGCCGTTGTCACACCGATGCCGAGGGCCAGGGTAAGGAGGGCGACTGCTGTGAAGCCAGGATTCTTGCGGAGTTGACGAAGAGCGTAGCGGCAATCTGCGAGCACCGACTGGAGCCAGTTGCGGTCGTCGCGACCCTGTTGCGGCATGTTGGACATATCTCTACTTCCAATCAGTATGGCTGTCGTGAAATATACGATTCTCCGTTCGTCTTCGTTCGCTCCGTTCCTTCGTTGTGAACTCCGCCATCTCCGTGTCTCAGTCCCCCATCACATGCCGCAGAATCAAATCATGTACGTCGATTGAGGTTATTTTCGTTGCGTGCACGAGAGTCTTGGCCGTGCTGATGAACACGGGCCCCTCTTCGTCCCAGCCGGTCTGGCGTCCGTGCGAGCCCTTGACCAGCGTCGCGTCCAGCGGGATCACGTCCAGAAGGGATCGGAACCCGGCCTTTCGCTTCATCAGCTTCCATCCGACCGTCAACGGCGGGACCCGAATAGCTGGATCGAGGAAGAGCTCGACCGGATCGTAGCCGGGCTTGCGATGGATCTCCACCGTGCGCGCAAAGTCCGGGGCCCGGCGATCGTCCAGCCAGAAATAATAGGTGAACCACGCCTGAGGGACCGCGATCGCGATCAGATCTCCGGCGCGCTCGTGGCCGATGCGGAATGCCGCCTTCTCGGCGCTTCCGAGCACGCGCTCGACGCCAGGCACTTTCTCAATGATGGCGCGCACCTCATTGCCGCGTGTCCGGTCATTTATGTACACGTGTGCGATCTGGTGATCCGCGACGGCGAACGCCGCGCTGGCGCCCGGATCGAGCATCTCATGGCCCAGCTCGTCGCGGACGGACAGGAGCCCGTGCTCGCGCAGGACACGATTCAGATGGACCGGCATCGACACGTCCCGGATGCCGTACTCCGACAGCACGATCACGTGCGCGCCCTCTGACTCGTAGTGTCGGATGAGGTCGCCGCACACCGCGTCAACCTGCAGCAGATCCTCGATCACCGCGGGACCTGAGCCGCCGCGCTGCAGGCTGTAATCGAGGTGAGGCAGGTAAATCAGCGTCAGCGTCGGCCTGAATTTTCGATCGACGTGCCTGGCTGCCGCCCCGATCCACTGAGTCGATCGAATACCGGCGCGAGGGCCCCAGAACTCGAAGAGCGGAAATGTCCCAAGCGCTGCCTGAAGCTCGTCGCGAAGGCCGGAGGGAGCAGTATAGACGTCCGGAATTTTGCGGCCGTCTGCCGGATACATCGGCCGGGGCGTGACGGAATAATCTGCCCCGGAGTACATGTTGAACCACCAGAAGAGGTTCGCGCAGGTGAACAACGGATCCGCCGCGCGCGCCGTGTCCCAGATCTTTGGTCCGTGGACGAGCCCGTTCGACTGCTTCCAGAACCGGATTTCCGCCTCCTCTCGCGCATACCAGCCGTTGCCGACGATGCCGTGCGACTCGGGATACCGACCCGTCAGGTAATCCGATTGCGCCGAGCAGGTGACGGCAGGGAACGCCGATTTGATGCGCGCCGTGACCCCCGCGCGAGCCCAGGCCGACAGCGCGGGCATCGCGTCGCCGAGCATCGACGGCGTGAGGCCCACGACGTTGAGGACAACGGTTTTGTGCATCGGAAGTGGCCAGTTACCAGTTTCCTGTTACCAGTTTCCAGTTGCCAGTTGCCAGTTGCCAGTTGCCAGTACTGGAAACCGGAAACCGGAAACTGGAAACTGGAAACTGAAACTGGAAACGATACTCATTTGAACTGATCCAGCACCCACTCGTACTCGCGACCGATCGAATCGAGCAAATCGATCTTCAACCCTGGCGGCAGCACGTCCCAGGTGTAGGTTTCGATCTCGAAATGCGTCGCGAAACGCGTCCGGCGGGCGATGTCGAGCACCCGCCGGACGTAGCTCTGCGTCGAGCCGAGGCCGTCGTATTCCGCCGTGAACAGCGGCACGTGGAAGTGGATGCGCCACTCCGCTCCGGCGGCGGATTCACGCCGATCGAGCGCGACGTCGAGATCCGGAAAATGCGTGAGCGTCCCGTTGCGCCGCTCGATCACCTGGTGCAGGTAGGTGGAATCGGCAAAGCGGCGAAGCCGTTCGGCAAGCGCTCGGCACCCTGCTTCATCGTGAGGAAACGTGACCTGCAGCGCCGAGCTCAGTTGCACGCGTCCCACCTGCACGCCGGCGGCGTGCAACCGATCGAGCGCCGGGATCGGGTCTTCGTACTCGACGGCGAAGTGACAGCAGTCCACACAGATGCGGATGTGTTCCCGCAGGTGTGCCTGCGCGGTGGCATTGTCGCATCCGAGCGACGTCGCGAGCAGCGGCCCGCCGCCTGGGAGCAGGTGGCGTTCGAAGAACTCCACGAATTCGTCGCTGGTCTCGATCAGACAATCGGGCTCGGGTTCGATGTCGAGATGCATCAGCGCGCCGGAGCGCTGACGCGCCCGCACCATCGCATCCGCGATCCGGACGATGTTGCGGGTGAAGGCGCCGGGATCCCCATCGTGGGCCCACGGTTTGTACGTGAGGGGCGCGGTCGAGATGCCTCCGTCGATGTCGCCGGGCACCAGGCGGTTCAAGATCGTGACCAGGTCGAGGGTGTACCGGACTCTCTCCTCATCGCGCCAATCCGGCGCGTAGACGTCCGCCTTGACGGCCGTGCGATGAAACGAGCCATGCGGGAAACCGTTGATGAGCGCGACGTACAGCTGTCGCTCGTCGAGAAACGCGCGGAAGGCCTCGAGTCGATCGCCTTCGAGCAGCTCCCGCGCATCGCGGGCCGACAGCCGCAGGCCGATGCCGAATGGAGCGGACGGCGAGAGCCGGCGTTTCAACGCGGGGGCGAATCGCTGAACGTTGGCATCTACAGCATCCCAGCCGTCGGCCGCGTGGATGTTCGTGCAGTACGTCAGGTGGAAGAACCCGCTCGGGTCGACTCGCAAGGGCAGTCCGTCTACTGGCGTTGAGTGTCGCTAGCCGACCCGCGCCGTCTCGGGTGCACCGGTGGTCACTTTGAACTTCGGCGACTGGCTCAGGAAACGCACCGGGTTGTCAAAGACGACCTGCTCGATCAGTGATTCCGGATGATGGCGCCGCCGCATCTCCATGGCGAAGCGGGGCACCGCGATCGGATCGCTCGGGCCCCAGTCGCACGCTCCCGCGACGCAGATGCGCTCGGGGCCGTACTTTTCGATGACGTCCACCGCGCGCTGGGGGGAAATCTTCGTCTGCGGATAGAGCGTCAGGCCTGCCCAGAACCCGTGGTCGAGAATCATGTCGATCGTGTGCTCCTCGGCGTGATCGACGAGCACGCGCCCGGGCTCGATTTCACGGTAACGCCGGAGCACATCGACGGAGATCCTGGTGCCTTTCAGCTTGTCTTCGAGATGCGGCGTGTGAATCAGGATCAACTGGCGATGCGCGATTGCGAGCTCGACCTGCTCGGTGTAGGTGTCGATCTCGTTGCGTGTCACGCGGTTGAGGCCGATCTCTCCGATGCCGAGCACCGTCGGGCGATCCAGGAACTTCGGGATCCGCTTGAGCACGTCGCGGGAGAGATCGCGATCGTCCGATTCTTTCGGGTTCACGGCCAGCCACGTGTAGTGCTTGATCCCGAACTGCGCGGCCCGGCGCGGCTCGAACTCGGTGAGCTGGCGGAAGTAGTCCTCGACGCTGTCGCCGCAACTGCGATCCCATCCAGCCCAGAACGCGGGCTCGGTGACGGCGAGGCAGCCGGTGAGCGCCATCTGCTGGTAGTCGTCGGTCGTGCGCGACACCATGTGCGCGTGATGGTCGATGTATTTCACGAGCGCACCTCCCCGTGTCCACGGTCGAACGCGCCGAGCGCGCTCTTGCGATCGAGCCGCTCGAGCGGCTCAGTGGTTGGATCGCTCAGAAGCAACTGCATGCGCATCAGCCGGTCGCCGGGACCGGCCAGCGCGTCGACAGCCTCCGCAAACGCCTGCATCCTGAAATCGCGCACCGCGTGCTCCGCGCCGGCGCGGTCGAGCCGATCCAGGAACGCCGCAATCTCGAGCAGGCGCGTGCGGTTCTCGATGAAATACTCGTCGATGATCTCGGCGCCGGTGAGCGGAGATGCCGCCGGTTTGGTGTTCATCATCAGGATGCCTTCTTCGCGGACGCGGCCGGGCGCTCCGACTCCATCGTCTTCAGGATGCCGATGCTCTTGACGATGAGGTCGGCGCGAATGTCGTGGACGTCGAAAGGCTGGCCGATTCCTTTGAGCAGCATGATCGTCAGGCGTCCTCCCAGATGCTCCTGGAACTCCGCGAGTCCGCGAAGGATGCAGCCGGGATCATCCGGCGTCTCGAGATGCTCTTCGAGCGAGGGAGAGTATATCTGGACCCCCAGCGCGATGAGGAGGTTGATGACGCGGCGCCACTCGGGCTCTCCAAGGAACCCGGCGAGATGCGAGTACGTCGTATCGAGCGCGATTCCGATGCCGACCGCTTCGCCGTGGCCAAGCCGGTGATTCGTCGCTTGCTCGAGCCTGTGCGCGGCCCAGTGGCCGAAATCCAGCGGACGCGAAGACCCGCGCTCGAACGGATCGCCGCCGGTCGCGATGTGCTGGAGGTGCAGGATCGCCGACCGCCGGATCACCTGGACCATCGCCGCCAGGTCGCGATCGACGAGGGCTGCGGCGTGCTGTTCGAGGAACTCGAAGAATTCGGGATCCCGGATCAGCGCCGCCTTGACCGCCTCGGTGACGCCGCCCCGCCAGTCGCGGTCGGACAGCGTCGAGAGGAAGGTCGGGTCGTTGATCACGGCGAAAGGGGGCGCAAACGTTCCGAGGTAGTTCTTCTTGCCGAACGCGTTCACGCCGTTCTTCACGCCCATCCCCGAGTCGTCCTGCGACAGCACGGTGGTGGGCACGCGGATCAACCGAATCCCGCGGTGCGCGGTCGCCGCCGCAAAGCCTGCGGCATCGAGCACCGCGCCCCCGCCCACCGCGACGAGATACGAGTGACGGGAGAGCGACGCGGTGTTGATCGCTTCGAGGATGCGCTCGACGTGGCGGCGGTCGTTCTTGACGGACTCCCCGCCGGGCAGGACTAGAATCGGGGCCGATAACGCGATCGCGTTCTCGTGCGCGGCGCAATAGGCGCCGATCGCATCAATCAGTGCGGGATGCGCTCGTTCGACGCCGCGGTCGACGACCACGACGAGCTTCGCCGGCGCGTCGTCTTCGCTGTCACCTCTCGTCGCGTTCGTGCCAGCCGCGTGTCCCGCCGCCACGAGATCCCGCAGCAGCGGGTTGGACATCGCGAACACACCGGTCGTGAAGTGCACCGGATACCGCACCGGAACGAGAAACTCCTGTTCGATGACATCCATCATCACGTTACCGAAAACAACCTCGCGAGCGAGCCGGCGACCAGTGCCGTGGCGAGCACGGCCACGGTGTAGAGCGGTCCAGCGTACGCCGCGCTGATCGCCGCGTCGACGAGCACCAGCGACAGCACGCCGGTCTTCACCGCCCGCCTGATGACGAGCGGCCGGGGATCGGTGCGGGCCCGCCAGAATGGCGGCAGGACCCGGTATCCCAACAGCGCAGTCAGTACGAGCGCGGAGATTTCTCCGCCAGCACCGGCGCTGGCGCCAAATCCGATCACGGTCAGTGCCGCCAGCGCTCCGCTCAACGATATCAGAGCGAATGCCGCCGCGCCTGCCTTTCCCCCGCGCACTTCACCCCGGCTGACCGTCGTCACCGCCGCGATATACACGACCGAGATCAGCGCGATCGGCCAGCTCCCGGCAACCGCAGCGGGAACCGCCGCCACCCCGAGCAGGAGGTTGAGCCCGCGGCAGAGGCCCATGTTGACGGGCCCCGCGATCGCATGCCGCTTGAGGCGCGCGTCGTAGAGCACGACGAGCACCACGATGGCGCCCGCAATTGCCGCCGCCGCCAACGTCGCTCGGGCCGCCGCGACCACCCCCGCCGCCAGAAGCGCTCCCCCGAGCGCCGCCGCCCGCGGCGCCGGCACCCGGCCGCTCGGTATCGGCCGCTCCGGCCGTTCGACCGCATCGAGCTGGCGATCAAAGAAGTCGTTCAGGACCACCCCGCCCGCATACAGGCAGACAGTCGCGGCCAGCAACCAGGGCAGCGCCGGGCCGTTTGCGCGCCCCGCAACAGCATATCCTGCAAGGACATCGGCCACGGCGGTGACCACATTTGCCGGCCGCAGCAGCTCAAGATACCCGCGTAACACGCCGTTCAGCTCCACCGCCCTCAGCCTTTGTGACTTCCGCCTGTAGGCGGAAGGACACGCGCGAGTACGCGAGTACTTGTGCAGATCCGAGAATTGAACAACCGCGCCGGCATCAGGCGCCGGTGCCCTCAGCGCTGCGTAAGGTGTTAGATGCAGGTAGTTTACACAAAGTTACCAGTAACCAGTCGCCAGTTACCAGTCGCCAGTCGCCAGTTACCAGTCGGCCAACAGCCAGTGACCAGTCGCCAGTGAGCCAGTAACCAGGAGCCAGTGACCAGTAACCAGGAGCCAGTAGTCGTTCGGTACTTCGGGCTGGAACTGGAGACCGGTATCCGGCAACCGGTAACTGGAAACTGGAAACTGACGGGAAGCTCGTAACATCCGGTCGCGCGGGCGGTGAACGCGACAGGATCTAAACCGAGCATGGAGAGGCAGAGCACGACAGCGGGCGACGTGGACACGATCACGGTGGACTCCAGGACTCCGGCTGCGGATCGAATGCTTCACTCGTCCATCGATGGACCAAGGCGGTAGCCAATGCGACGATACGGACCATGCGCGTGCCGCAAACGCCTGCAATCGCAATTGCTTAGGGCGCGATCCCGGCGGAACCCGCGAAAATGTCTATTCCCTGAAATGAACAATTTTGTTTGAAACGAGAACCTGCCCGAACAATCCGTGGCCGATATCTCAAGATGAGATGCGTCAGATACTGGCAAAAGATATCTGTGTTTTGTTGATTCCGCCGTTGACGCGGGAGGCCTCACCGTGGAGAATTAGTCAGCCATGTATACGTTGTACGACATTTTTGTAACGCACGTTGCCGCATGACGACGAGGCTTTCGGCGCGCAGCACCCCTCCCGATAGCCCCTCAAACGAGCACGAGCGCCTCGCGACCCTGCTGCAGATCGGGGAGGCGCTGTCGAGCACGTTGAATGCGAAAGCCGGCATCCAGGAAGTGCTCGAGACGCTGGCCCGCCGTCATGCCATCGCGCGCAGCCTCGTCGTGCTCACCGACGACGACGGTCGGCAGCTTCACGTCGAGGCGGCGCACGGGCTGAATCGTCCGTCGCACCACATTCATTACACGCTCGGCGAGGGCGTGATCGGGAAGGTGGTCGAATCGGGGAAGGCTGTGGTCGTCCCGCGCGTCACCAAAGAGCCCACGTTGGTCTTCCGCGCGTCGACGCGCGACGATGCGCACGAGGAAGAGTCCAGCTTCATCTGCGTCCCCATCGGATTCGATCGCCGGATCGTCGGTGCGCTTGGCGTGAACCGGAAGTTCAAGGCGGACCGCAACTTCGATCGATCGAAGGCCTTTTTCAGCGTCGCGGCCTCGATGATTGGCCAGGCGCTCAAGGTCCAGCGCCTCGTCGCGGCACAGCATCGCCGCCTGGTGAACGAGAACGCCCACCTGCGCCAGGAGTTGAAGGAGCGCTACGATTTTGCGGGGATCGTGGGCAACAGCGGCCCGATGCAGCGCGTCTACGAGCAGGTTGCGCAGGTGGCGCGGACGAGCACGACGGTCCTGCTCCGCGGCGAATCCGGTACGGGCAAGGAGCTCATTGCCCACGCCATCCACTACAACTCCGCCCGCGCGAAAAAACCGTTCGTCAAGGTCAGCTGCGGCGCGCTGCCCGACACGCTCATCGAATCGGAGCTCTTCGGCTACGAAAAGGGGGCGTTTACCGGCGCGGACGCGCGGAAAAAAGGCCGGTTCGAGCTCGCGGAAGGCGGCACGCTCTTTCTCGACGAAATCGGTGACGTGCAGCTGACGACGCAGGTGAAGCTGCTGCGCGTGCTCCAGGAGCGCGAGTTCGAGCGTCTGGGCGGCCACGAAACGTTGAAGGCCGACGTGCGCCTGATCGCGGCGACCAACAAGGATCTCGAGCGTGCGATCGAGCAGGGAAAATTCCGCGAGGATCTGTTCTACCGGCTGAACGTGTTTCCGATCTTCATTCCGCCGCTTCGTGAGCGGAAGCCGGACGTGCTTCTCCTGGCCGATCATTTCCTGCAGCGGTTCTCCGCCGAGCACGGCCGCGACATCCGCCGCCTCGCGACACCCGCCATCGACATGCTGACGTCCTACCATTGGCCGGGGAACGCGCGAGAGCTGCAGAACGTCATCGAACGCGCCGTGCTGGTCTGCGACGGTCACGTGATCCACGCGCACCACCTGTCGCCCACGCTGCAGACGGCGGAGGCATCCGGTACCGTCATGAGCATCGCGCTGGACGATGCGGTCGCGGCCTACGAGAAGGACCTGCTGCAGGATGCCCTCAAGAGCGCGCGTGGCAATCGCGCCAAGGCTGCGAGACTCCTCCGCACAACCGAGCGCATTGTCAATTACAAGGTGCGCAAGCTCGGCATCGACTGGAAGCGGTTCAAGGCCTAGAGCAGAGCCTCGCCTGACCTCAGGTTACCGGCAGGTCAACCGCATATTTTTCCGTCATACCCAAATCCGTAACATGGCACCGGGCCCGGGACTGCGTTCCGTGGAGGATCCGGTGGAAAAGCGCGAGGCATCCCCTTTGCCCTGTGAGGACGCGGCGTGGGTAACGGAGGTTCGCGAGCGTGATGCCAATGGAACGGGGCGGAAGCATTCTCATCGTCGAGGACGACCAGAGCACGTTGTGTGGATGGGTCGAGCTCTTACGCGGGGCAGGCTACGGCGTCACCGGCGTTTCGTCGTACGAAGAAGGACGGCAGGAGCTGGCGAACCTCCCGGACCTGCTGATTACCGACGTACGGCTCGGCGCCTATCACGGACTGCAGCTGCTCATGCGCGGCCGCATGCTGAATCCGCGGCTCGAGGCGATCGTCATCACAGGCTATGCCGATCAGATCGTGCGCCGCGAAGCTGTACACCTGCACGCGGAACATCTCGAGAAGCCTGTCGATGCCGACCGCCTGCTCCAGGTCGTCGCGACTGCGTTGGCGCGCCGATCGTCGGCCGGAAAGGTCTAGCGAGGCTGCGCCTCAGACCATGGAGGCTCCGCGTCGCTGGCCCACGTGCTTGATTACGGCCCGCTGACGCGGGGACGGTCTTGACCGAACAACTTGACCCAAATGGTCCAAGTCGGGTCAAGACCGCTAGACCCCACTTTGTCAGATCGACGCGGCGGGTGAATGGTGTGTCAGCCACGCCCAGGGCCCTCGCCTGACGTATAAAGAATGCCTGGAGACAAGCGATCACTTTGACGGAACGCGTTTCGTCAATCTTGCCGGCGCCGCCGGCCAGCCATTCTCGGCCTTGCCGCGGCTGTTGCTCGAGCCGCGAACGGGCTGGCCGGCGCACGTCGACGTGGCACCCCGTCAGCCGCCTGCACTCGACGGTGCGGGTGGCCGTCGTCACCTTCATCGGGCACTCGACGTTTCTGATTCAAACGGCAGCGGGGAACCTGCTGACGGACCCGATGTATTCCCAGCGCGCGGGTCCTTTGAACATGTTCGGACCCCGGCGCGTTCGACAACCGGCCGTGCGGTTCGATGAGCTTCCGCCGATCTCGACGGTGTTGCTCAGCCACAATCATTACGATCACTGCGATCTGCGCACGCTCCGGCAGCTCGCAGAGCGCTTCGACCCTCTCGTGGTGACCCCTTTGGGAAACGGGCCACTCGTACGCTCAACAGGTATTGGTCGGGTCGAGGAGCTCGATTGGTGGCAGGGAGGAAAGTTGGCGCCGGTGCCGATGACGCTGACCCCCGCGCAGCATTTCTCCGCGCGAACCCCGTTCGACCGGAACCGCGCGCTGTGGGGCGGGTTCGTGCTCGTGATTGGCGGCGCGCGCATTTTCTTCGCCGGCGACACCGCGTATGCCCCCTTCTTCCCGGACATCCGGCAGCGACTGGGTCCGATCGATCTGGCGCTTCTGCCCATCGGCGCGTACGAGCCGCGTTGGTTCATGAAGGCCGTGCACATGAATCCGGCGGAGGCCGTGCAGGCGCACATTGATCTCGACGCGTCCGAGAGCGTCAGCATGCACTTCGGCACGTTCCAATTGACAACCGAAGGCATCGACGAACCCGTGCGCGCGGTCGAGGTCGTATGCCGCTCCGCAAACGTCCCACCGGAACGGTTCCGGACGCTGGATTTCGGAGAGTCCCTGCGCCTCGGGTAGGTGCGGCGGTGACCTGCCACGTACGGATCTCGCGCAGAGATCGCCGAGACGGGCTGCGAAGAGCCGTCCTGCTCGCGCGAAGCGCGAGTCGTCGGGACGGCATTTCGCAGGCACTTCCCTACTTGTTTTGTCCGCGCTCTCTGCGATCTCCGCGCGAGATCGTCTTCTCCGCGTGCTACGCGCGTTCGGTCTGGGCGACGGCGAGGGTGTGGCGGGAGGAGTGGCGCGAGCGGCGGTCGGCCTTGTCGTGGTACATCCGCTCGTCGGCCGCCGCGAGGAGTTCCTCGAAAGTGGTCCCATCGTGCGGGAAGCGCGCCGGACCCGCGCTGATGGACAGCGACAGGCGCACGCCCGGACGCGGCTCGAACGGGTGCGCGGCGACGGCGTTCTGCAGTTCGAGCACGCGCTCCGCCTCGTGTTCGGGGTTACAGTCCCAGAGCACGACGACGAATTCGTCGCCCGCAAAGCGCGCGCAGAGATCGTTCTGCCGGACGGTGCCTCTGAGCACGCCTCCGATCGCTTGAAGCGCGCGGTCGCCTGCCTCGTGGCCGTAGGTGTCGTTGATTTCCTTGAGGCGATCGAGGTCGAGCACGACGACCCCGACGGTGCCTTTTGTGCGTGCGGCGTGGGCCAGTCCGGTTTCGAACTGGCGCCCGAGCGATCGGCGGTTTGCCAGCCCGGTCAGCGAATCGGTATGCGATTCCTGCTGCGTCTGCTCGAACCGGGTGGAGTTGAAAATCACCGCCGCGGCCTGCTCGCTGACGCGGCCGAGCACGCGCCGGTGCTCATCGGTGAAGCAGTTGGCCACGCTGTGGTAGATCACCAGCCCGCCGATCAACCGCCCGTCAAATCGCAGGGGGCAGGGCAGCAGCGACGTCAGTCCATCGCCGTGCGCGCTGCGGCCATCGGCGCACGAGGGCAACCGGAGCGAGATTTCGCTCCACGACCGCGGCTCCCACTTGAAGAGGGCTTCAGTGCCGGGCCCATGCGCGTAGCGGCAGACATACCCCTCGGTGTCGTCGCCAAGAAACAGCGCACACGTCACGAACGGGACGAGATGGCTGACCTTGTCGTGAATCAGCGCCATCGCATCGGATATGCCGAGGCTCGAGCCCAGGGCCTGCGCAATCTCGTAGAGCGTCTGCTCCTCACGGTGTGCGCCCGCGATGTCCTCGAGGGCCTCGAGCTCCCGGCTATCGTTCCACGTCGGCTCGTGCGCGGGATCGCCCGCCATGGACGTGGCCGAGGTGTTCAGGCGTGCGATGAACAGTTCCACGAGCGCAGGGTCGAACGCCGTGCCCGCGTACTCACGCAGGACCGCGACGGCCTCCTCCTTGTTACGTGCCTGGCGGTACGGGCGATCGGATTGCAGCGTGCTGTAACAATCCGCAATCGCGAGGATGCGGGCGCCGACCGGAATGGCGTCGCCATGCAGTCCCGCGGGATACCTTAGCCCGTCCCACCGCTCGTGATGGCAGAGCACCAGGTCGCTCACCGGCGCGCCGAACGGGACGTTCCGGAGAATCTCCGCGCCGACGCGTGGGTGAATCTTGACGCGTTCGAACTCCTCGGGCGTGAGCGCCTCGGGCTTCGACAGGATGTGCTCGGGAACCGCCATGTTCCCGACGTCGTGCAGCAGGGCCGCGGTTCGGACGGCTTGCACGTCGGCGTCGGACAGACCCGCGGCCTCCGCGAGCATCGCCGCATACTGCTGGATCGATCGAATGTGCTCGGGCGTGCAGCCGGCCCTCGCTTCAATCGCCAGCGCGAGCGATTCGATCGTGGCGAGCTGCACTTCCATGGCGCGGCGCGTTTCGTCCTGCTCTTCGCGCAGCCGCGAGACCACGGTGTGATAGCTCCGGAAGACGAGGTAGAGCGGCATCGCGAGCAATGCGAGCCAGCCGGTCCAGCCGCGCGACGAGGCCGCTGTGGCGATGGCCGCCAGCGCGGCGCCGGCTATGTAGCTCGGGGCGCTCCAGAAGAAGTTGCGGTGCCAGACGCGCGACACCGGTTGCCGTGTGGAGAGCGCAATCGCCAGCGCGACCAGCCCGGTGTTCGTGAAGAAGTACAGCGGCGCGATCACCGCCGCGCTGCGCACACACGATGCAAAGCCCGGCGGGGACATGAGCCACGGCAGCGGCAGCCCCGCGAGCCAGACGGTCAAGGTCAGCGAACCGATGCTGAAGAGGATGCGATGCAGCGGGTTTCGCACGCCGACACGCAGCGTGCACTGCGCCCAGGCACTCATCGCCGCGATGCAGACCGCCTCGGCCGGTCCGAGCGCGAGCAGGGCCCAGAAATTCACCGCATGCGACAGCGACAGGTTCGACTGGCCGCGTCCGAGCGGCAGGTCGATCTTTGCCGCCGACGTCGCCATCGCCAGCACCAGGAGCAACGCGAAGAGTCCCGCATGTTCGAACCGGAGACCGGATGCGGCGGCAAGCAGGCACATCCCACCCGTGGCGACGATGCTCGCGACGTAGGCGCGCGCGATCGGCGGCAGCGAGACGAAGGTCGGCGTGCCGGAATTGAGCGGCGTCATACGGCCCTCGCCACAGGCGACCAGGCGTCACCGCGCACGTCTTCCTTCTTGGAGGTACACGAAAGTGCACGAGATGACAATAGAGTCACTGAGTAGACTATGTGGCAATGTTGATGCCCGGTGTGGGAGCCCGTCTGCAGGCGTGGTACTGGCGGCTACAATCAGCTGTAAGTCTCTTTCAATCAGCTAGATCCAGTTGTCACACCAGGGTCCAGTGGAAGGTCCGCACTGGCGTCAGGGCCCCGCTCATGTGTGCTATTTAGAGTCTCGGTCTGGGATGGGTGAAACCCCTCGCCTTTAGGCGAAGCCTTCAGGAGGCTTGCGATACGATGGCGGGCTATGCGCGAACTGCGTCGAGCCGCCCATACTGTTTATAGTCTGCACTACCATTTCGTATTTACCACGAAGTATCGGAAGCCGGTG
>JBBQEJ010000080.1:0-23288 GCA_038320555.1 Vicinamibacterales bacterium
GACGGCGACCGTCCAAATGATCCAGGAGAAACTCGCGCGCTGCCGCCAAACGCTCGAGCAGATCCAACCCGGCTGCACGCAGCCGCGACGCAGACGGCGGACCCAAAAGTTGTCCAGCTAATTCTTGGACACTACACTAGCACTCCTGGCACCTTAGGCACTCCTGGCACCCCAGGCACTCATTTGTCAGCAGTAGAATGACGCGTATGAAGCGCGCCATCCCGGCTCTGACCCTGGTGACCTCACTGTGCGTATCGGCACTCGTCGCGCAGGCGCCGGCGGAAAACCTCGATTACGCGACCATCGCGCAGATTCGCGACGAAGGGTTGAACCGGTCGCAGGTGATGGATCACATCAGCTGGTTGAGCGACGTGTACGGACCGCGCCTCACCGGCGGTCCTGCCATCATGCAGGCGAGCGACTGGGCGATCGGGAAATTCACCGAATGGGGGCTGGCCAACGCCCATCGCGAGACCTGGGCATTCGGCAAGGGCTGGTCCCTGGTGCGCTTCAGCGCGCATATGATCGAACCGCAGATCCAGCCACTCATTGGATTTCCAGGTTCATGGACGCCAGCTACCAAAGGCGCCATCACCGCCGACGTCGTTAGGGTCGAGATTGAGAGCGAAGCGGATTTCGACAAGTTCCGTGGGAAGCTCGCGGGAAAGATTGTCCTGACGCAGCCGGAACGTCCGGTGCCGATGCTCGAAGGCATGATCGTCCATCGCATGAGCGAAAGGGACTTCGAGGAAGCTGCCACAACGCCGATTCCCCAGCCACGCGGCGGCGCCGGCAGACGAGGGCGCGCGGCGGGGGATTCGACCGACGATGATCCCGCGGGGGGCGGCCGCGGCGGACGTGGCGGCGCGACAAGCCTGACGGCAAAGATCGCACAGTTCTATAAGTCCGAAGGAGTCGTTGCGACGTTCAACCGGGGCGGCGACAACATCATGGCGTCGATCGGCAGCAACCTCTCCGCACAGCAGCAGCATACGGATGGCGGCACGGTCTTTCCGACCGGCAACGGGTCGCGCGGCGGCGACGCGGGGACGGGCCTTCCGAGCGTGACCCTCGCAGTCGAGCATTACAACCGCATGGTGCGCGTGCTCGCGAAGGGCCTTCCCGTGAAGGTCGAGCTCAATATCGATACGAAGTTCTACGACGAAACGACGCCGAACGGCTTCAACACCATCGCTGAAATTCCGGGAATGGATCCGACGCTCAAGGATGAAGTGGTCATGATCGGAGCGCATTTCGACTCGGTGGCGGCCGCAACCGGAGCAACCGACAACGCGACCGGATCTGCCGCGGTGATGGAGGCGATGCGGATCCTGAAGACCGTCGGCGCCAGGCCGCGCCGCACGATTCGCGTGGCGTTGTGGGGCGGGGAAGAGGAAGGCCTCCTGGGATCTCGCGCGTACGTGCGCGAGCACTTCGGCGACCCGGCCACCATGATGCTGAAGCCGGAGCACGCGAAGCTCGCGGCGTACTTCAACTCCGACAACGGCACCGGCCGGGTGCGGGGCATCTGGCTGCAGGGGAATATGGCAGTTCGCTCCATATTCGAACAGTGGATTAAACCGCTGTCCGATCTGGGCGTCGTGGCTACAGGGCCGCGATCCGTTGCCCAGACGGATCACGCCTCGTTCGACGCGGTCGGCCTCCCGGGATTCCAATTCATGGTAGATCGCTTGGAATACAACTCGCGAACGCATCATTCCAATATGGACGTGTACGATCGTGTGCAGCGCGACGACATGGTGCAACAGGCCACCGTCATCGCAGTGTTCGGCTATAACGCGGCGATGCGTGACGAGAAGCTCCCGCGCAAATCGCCGCCGAAACCGGCCACGAGTCGGGGATCTCAGTAACTCGACCTTCGACACCTACACAAGAGCTGGCGGCGCCGAGGAGGGGTTTCGCGACCGCGCCGGCCATGTGGAACGCCGTTTGGATACGCCCGCGACGCTATGACACGACGGGGTGCACGCTGGGCGATCGCGATTCTGGGTGGCACGCTGGTGACGCTTGCCGTCATTGCCGGCGCCGGTTCGCGGACAGCGGCCCTGCGGCAGCTGGTGATCGACACGCTCGCAGATCGACTCGAGAGCGAGGTTCAGCTCGAATCTTTCAGCGTCGACACCTTCCCGACAGTCCACGTCACCGGCAGCGGCCTCGTCATCCGTCACAAAGGCCGCCGCGACGTGCCGCCGCTGGTCTCGGTTCGATCGTTCACCCTTGACGGCGGATTGATGGGCTTGTTCAGCCGCCCGCGTCGTTTCCGCACCGTGTCACTCAGCGGCCTTCAGATAAATATCCCGCCGGGTTTCAAAAAGGATGCGTCGAATAACGGATCCCCGCGCCAGAATGCCGCCGACGACGAGGGGCCCGCAGCGATCGTCGTCGACAGGCTGGTTGCGGATGATGCCACCGTGTCGTTGATTCCGAAGCGCGCCGGAAAGGAAGCGCGGGTATTTGCCGTTCACCGCCTCACCATGAAACCGCTCGGCCACGGGCAGGTGATGTCGTTCGAGGCGGCGATCACCAATCCGATTCCGAGGGGCCTGGTGAAGACGACTGGGTCGTTTGGACCCTGGCGGCGCGATGATCCGGGGGCAACTCCGCTTGGCGGACGCTACACGTTCGATCACGCAGACCTCGCGACAGTGAAAGGGATAGGCGGCAGCCTGGATTCCACCGGGGCGTTCAGCGGACAGCTCGATCGCATCGGCGTGACCGGCGAAACGCACACTCCGGATTTCCGCGTGAACGTGAGCAGTAATCCGGTTCCGCTTGAAACCAGGTTCGACGCGATCGTGGATGGAACCGATGGCGACACGTATCTCAACGCGGTGTCGGCGTCCTTCCTCAATACGTCCCTGACGGCTCGTGGGGCGATCGTCGGCGCCGAAGGCATCAAGGGACGCACGGTCAAGTTGCACGTCAAGATTGACAGCGGACGGATCGAGGACGTCCTGCGGCTCGCGATCAAGGGCAACACGCCCGTGATGACGGGTCAGCTCCGCCTGCACGCCGACTTGAACCTTCCGGCCGGCCCCGAAGACGTGATGGACCGGCTGGAGGTTGGCGGGGAGTTCGACATCGGTGGGGCGCGATTCACCAATGCCACAGTGCAAACCCGGCTTTCCGATCTCAGCGAACGCGCGCGCGGGCTCGATCCGAAAGAAGTCTCCAGGCAGGTCGCGTCGGATTTGCGCGGCCAGTTCCGGCTCGCCCGTTCCGTTTTGACCCTGCGTGATGCGACATTCGGCATTCCGGGTGCCACCGTGCGCGTGGCCGGTAGCTACGGACTTTCGAACGAGTCGCTCGAATTCGATGGGACCGTGCGGATGCACGCGACGGTCTCGCAGGCGGCCGGCGGCGGCCTGAAATCCGTTCTGTTGAAGGTGGTGGATCCGCTCTTCAGAAGGGACGGCGCCGGTGCCGTCCTTCCGATCCGGATCCGGGGAAGTCGAAACGAGCCGAAATTCGGACTGGATTTCCGCCGGGCGCTGAGGCGAGAGTAACAGCGCGGGTGATGTCAGGCCACACACTAGATCCGCCAGAATCCCTCAATTCCCAGGCAGACCATCCAGTCGCTGACGGCGCGCGCCACAATCGATGCGATCGCCGCCGCGGCGGCCACGCGTCCCCACCGGTCATTCTGCGCGGCGCGCGCGATCCCGAACCCCGCCAGGATCGCGACAAGCGGCTGCGCCGCCAGACTGGCTCGCATCTCGATCGCCGTGAAAACAGCCAGCAGCCAGAAGCCCAGGACCACCCCGCTCCATCCCACGAGGGCCAGCGCCAATGGATCGTGTGCGCGGGCGCGCCCGAGCAGGATTCCTGCCGCCGCGGCAGCGAAAAGGGCTGCCGCGCCGAATTCCATCCACACCGTCGTGACCACGCGGTTTGCTTTCACGGATGCCGGGGCGACCATCGATCGGTCGGGTGCGGCTCCTTCTCGCGCGAGCACGCGTTCCACCGTCTGCTTGTAGACAGGGACGAAGTGTGCGTAGTAGACGGCGACCGATGCCGTCGCGGCGAGAAACAGCGCACCGGTGAGAGCAATTGTCGTGCGACGCGCTGGACCGGGTCCGGCCAGCCAGACCGACGCGGCGCATGCGATCAAGATCGGGACGCCGACTGAGAAAGTGCTGAAGTGAGACAGGAATCCGATCGAGACCAACGCGGCAGCGCACCCAATCAGGATCCAACTTCGTCGAGACCTCACGTGCACGCATAACAACGTCGCGAGCCCGATGCCGAACATCGACTGGGCGAACGCGTTGGTGAGGTTCGACGTGCAGATCGTGTAAAGCCCCACTGGAAGCAGCAGCATCAGGGCGCTGGCGAAGAAGGCCGCCAGCCGGTTGCGCCAGTTGGCAAACACGACGATGTAGAGCGCAATCGCGAGCGCAGCTTCCGCAGCGAGGACCGCCGATCGGAGAAGCCAGACGTGTTGCATGTCGCCGTGGAACGCGTTCCACAGAGGACTGACCGCCACATAGAGCCCCGGCGGGTACGGGAACTCAAAAAACGGCCGGGGCGTGATCGACGTGAAGAAGT
This sequence comes from Vicinamibacterales bacterium, assembly GCA_038320555.1. Lineage (GTDB taxonomy): Bacteria > Acidobacteriota > Vicinamibacteria > Vicinamibacterales > 2-12-FULL-66-21 > JALZOC01. The sequence goes on from JBBQEJ010000080.1 coordinate 4,570, forward strand.
ACTCGCCGCGCTGCACGATCTGCGCGCGATGGACGTGAAAGATCGAGTCGCCCACGGCCGCCATCGGGTGAACAAAGAGGGCGAGCTTGCACGCGGTCAGAGCGACGAGGACACCTGTTGCGGCGCGCAGGCCCAGGCGTTCATCCGCGCCTGTTCGCGTGCCCGCGGCGGCCAGCGCGCCCAACCCCGCCGCGCCCATGCCAATCAGCGCCAGGCGTTCCGGGTACGCTCCGAGGAAGGCGCCGTCGAACGCCAGTAGAAAGCCCAGCCATCCGCCGGCGCCAAGACCCACAGCGAAGCCGAGCGGCCGGGCGCCGATCGTCAGAGCTATCGCGATCCCGAGTCCGAGACCGGCAATCGTGGCCGAGCGCAGCGACTCCCAGGGAATGCGAAGGCGGCCGTCAACACCTTCGAGCGCGACGCCGTCGACGCGAAGGCCGAGCGTCCGGCTATCGGCCGCTCCTGGCACGAGCGTCTGCGACACGCGGAGATCCACGATCGCGCGACGTGCGGCAGTGGCTGGAAGATCGAGATCGATTCGTTGCGGACCCGGCGCCAGGGTCATCGGGGGAAGCGCCAGGCCATCCACGGCGGTGGTGAGCTCGACGGGGCGGGTCGCGAGGGCGGGCTGAATCCAGAGCGAGAGTTTGATCGGAACCAAACGATCGAGCCGGGCGAGTCGAATGCGACCGGACTCGCTCATCCAGCTGAACGATCGGCCCTGGTCGAGCTCCGCGGGGTAAAACCCGCTCACGTCGAGCCAGGCGCGCGATCGCCCGATTTTTTCTCCGTTCTCGAGCGGACCTCGTGCGATGGAGCGGCCCGGTCCGACGGTCACCGCGAAGGCCAGCGCAAGGACGGCGGCCGCGGGCGTGATGACAACGGCGAGGAGGGCTGCCAGTCGCGGCGACCGAAGTGTCATGGGATCGGCTGTGGGGTGACCGCTTACCGTCCTCCGTTTGCCATCGACCCCAGGAACTCCGCATTGTTCTTCGTCTTGCCCATCTTCGACAGCAGCAGCTCCATCGCCTCGGTGGGAGACAGCGGGGTCAGCACTTTGCGAAGCACCCACACGCGGTTGAGGTCGTCCTTCGGAATGAGCATCTCTTCCTTGCGCGTGCCGCTCTTCTGGATGTCGATCGACGGAAATACGCGGCGGTCGGTGAGCTTGCGATCGAGGTGGATCTCGAGGTTGCCGGTGCCCTTGAACTCCTCGAAGATTACTTCGTCCATGCGCGACCCGGTATCGACGAGCGCGGTCGCGATGATCGTCAGCGATCCGCCCTCCTCGATATTGCGCGCCGCGCCGAAGAAGCGCTTCGGGCGCTGCAGGGCGTTGCTGTCCACGCCGCCCGACAGGACCTTGCCCGACGGCGGCACGATCGTGTTGTAGGCGCGCGCGAGCCGCGTGATCGAGTCGAGCAGGATCACGACGTCCTTCTTGTGCTCGACGAGGCGCTTGGCTTTCTCGATCACCATCTCCGCGACCTGCACGTGCCGGGTGGCCGGCTCGTCGAACGTCGACGAGATCACTTCGCCCTTGACCGACCGCTGCATGTCGGTGACCTCTTCGGGCCGCTCGTCGATGAGCAGCACGATCAGGTACACCTCGGGATGGTTGGTCGTGATGCTGTTGGCGACGTTCTGCAGCAGCATCGTCTTGCCGGTGCGCGGCGGCGCGACGATCAGGCCGCGCTGGCCCTTGCCGATCGGCACCATGAGGTCCATTACCCGGGCCGACAGGTTGTCGGAGAGGGTTTCGAGGTTGATCCGGTTCTGTGGGTAGAGGGGAGTCAGGTTCTCGAAGAAGATCTTCTCGCGCGCCTTCTCGGGCGGCTCGAAGTTGACGGCTTCGACCTTGATGAGCGCGAAGTACCGTTCACCCTCCTTCGGCGGCCGGATCTGCCCCGACACCGTGTCGCCCGTGTGCAGGTCGAACTTCCGGATCTGTGAAGGGGAGACGTAGATGTCGTCAGGGCCGGGCAGGTAGTTGTAGTCGGGGGCGCGCAGGAAGCCGAAGCCGTCCGGCAGCGTCTCGAGGACCCCTTCGGAGAACAACAGGCCGCTCTTCTCGGCGCGCGAACGGAGGATTTCGAAGATCAACTCCTGCTTGCGCATCCCGGAGGATCCAGGCACGTCGAGCTGCTTTGCGATCTTCGTCAGCTCGGTGACGCCCATATCCTTCAGCGTCGAGAGCTCGACGACCGGGGGCGCCGCCTGACCCTCGCCCGCGGCCGCCGGTTCACCCTTGGCGCGCCCCTGCGCGGGCTTGTCCGCGCTCACCGGGGCTGTTCCCTGCCCACTCTTGCTATCAGTCTCCACAATTCGTCCAATCCTTCGCCGCCCGCTGCCGACACTGGCAGGGGGGTACTTCCGAAAATACGTTCGAACTCCTTGAGATTCCGCACACGTTCCGAACGAGAAAGCTTGTCGATCTTCGTAGCGATCACGTGACGAGCGACGCCGAACGAATCGAACCACCGGGCCGCGTCGAGGTCTGACTGCAGTCCTGGGTGACGCGAGTCAACCAGCAGGAGCGTCGCGTGATTCGTACGCTTGCCGCCGCGGTTCGCGGTTCGCGATTCGCCCCTCGACGATGCTCGGGACGACCCTGAGCTGCTCGAAGGGTCGCGGTTCGTCGAATCATCTGCATCGTCGGACCCGCGACCCGCGACCCCCGAATCGCGATCGAAGTACGCTCTCGCCACGGCAGCGAGCTCGCTGGCCGAATCGTCGCCGCCGCGGGCGTAGCCGTAGCCGGGCAAATCGACGAAGTACACGCCCCAGCGTCCCGGGCCCCCCGGCCCCCCCTCGATGCTCAGACGGTAGATGTTCGCGAGCCGCGTCTTGCCCGGCGCGGCGCTGGTGCGCGCCAGCTTCCTGCGGGCGAGCGCGTTCAACAGGGTCGACTTCCCCACGTTCGAGCGCCCGGTAAACGCAATCTGCCCAAGTCCGTCAGCCGGAATGCCGTCCGCGCGGCCTCCTGCGGCGGCGCTCGTGACGAAATCCGCCCTCAGAACTTTCACGGGTGTCGCGATCCGTGGTTAGCGGTTCGCGATTCGCGACGGTTCGGGGATGTCATCGAACCACAGGCCGCGGCTGGCAGGCTCGATATCTACGAGCCGCGAGCCGCGAAGCGCGTCCTGCATCAGTGCGTAATGGTGTCGTCAGAGATGGCGGGCTGAACGGCGGCGTCTGGCGTTGCCGGCGCCATCGCGGGCAGCGGACCGGCCAGCGCGATCTTCAGCACCTCGTCCATCGTGTCGACCATGTAGATGTCCAGCGTGTCGAGTACGTTCTTGGGAATGTCGGCGAGGTCTTTCTCGTTGTCGCGCGGCAGCAGGATCGTCTTCATCCCCGCGCGGTGGGCGCCGAGCACTTTCTCTTTCACGCCTCCGATCGGGAGGACCTTCCCGCGCAGCGTGATCTCGCCGGTCATCGCGACGTCCTTGCGCACCGGTACTCGGGCAAGCGCCGATACGAGCGCGGTCGCCAGCGTGATGCCGGCCGACGGTCCGTCCTTCGGAATCGCCCCTTCGGGGATGTGCACGTGCACGTCGGTCGTGCGCGTGAAGTTCTTCGGGATGTGGTATTCGTTCGCCTTGGATCGCACGTAGCTCATGGCCGCCTGCGCGGACTCCTGCATCACGTCGCCGAGCTTGCCGGTCAGGGTGAGCCGTCCCTTGCCTGGCATCAGCGTCGCTTCGATCACCAGGATTTCGCCGCCCACTTCGGTCCAGGCCAGTCCGGTCGCGACGCCGATTTCGTTCGACTCTTCCGCGAGCGTCGGGCGGAATCGCGGCACGCCGAGGTACTCGGTGACCTTGGTTGCCGTGATCTCCTCGCTGAACGCCTTGCCCTGGACGACCACCTTCCGCGCGATCTTCCTGCAGATGGAGGAGATTTCGCGTTCGAGGTTCCTGACGCCGGCTTCGCGCGTGTAGCGCTGGATGATCGCCTGGAAGGCCTCGTCGAGGAACGTGATGTTCTCCCGGGTCAGGCCCGCTCCCTCGACCGCTTTCGGCGAGAGGAACTTCTTGGCAATCTCCACCTTCTCCTGCTCCGTGTAGCCCGCGAGCTGGAGCACCTCCATGCGGTCGCGCAGCGCCTGCGGGATCGTGTGCAGCACGTTCGCCGTGCAGATGAACATCACGTTCGACAGGTCGTACTCGACGTCGAGGTAATGATCGAGGAACGCGCTGTTCTGCTCCGGGTCGAGGACTTCGAGGAGCGCCGCCGACGGATCGCCGCGGAAATCCATCGACATCTTGTCGACTTCGTCGAGCAGGAACACGGGATTCATCGAGCCGGCCTTCTTCATCATCTGGATGATCTGGCCGGGGAACGCGCCGATGTAGGTGCGCCGATGGCCGCGAATCTCCGCCTCGTCGCGCACGCCGCCGAGCGACAGCCGTACGAACTTGCGATTCATCGCGCGCGCGATCGACTTGGCGAGCGACGTCTTGCCGACTCCCGGCGGGCCGGAGAAGGTGAGAATCGTGGCCTTGGGCTTCTTGATCAGCGCCCGGACCGCGAGGAACTCGAGAATCCGGTCCTTGATCTTTTCGAGGCCGTAGTGGTCCTCGTTGAGGATCTGCTCGGCGCGCTTCAGGTCGCGGCTCTCCTTGGTCTTTTTGAACCAGGGCACCGCAATCAGCCAGTCGAGATAGTTGCGCGAGACGGTGGCTTCCGCCGACATCGGCGGCATCGATTCGAGGCGCTTCAGCTCCTGGATCGCCTTCTCGGCGACCTCTTCGGGCATCTTCGCCTGATCGATCTTCTTCTTCAGCTCGTCGACCTCGTTGCCCTTCTCATCCTTGCGCCCCAGCTCCTTCTGGATCGCCTTCATCTTCTCGTTGAGGTAGTACTCCTTCTGCGCCTTCTCCATCTGCTTCTTCACGCGGGACTGGATGCGGCGATCGACCTGGAGCTTGTCCACTTCGGCTTCGAGAATTCCGGCGATGCGGTTCAGGCGTTCGACAGGGGAGATGATCTCGAGGAGGTTCTGCTTTTCGTCCACGCCGACGAGCAGGTGCGCGGCAATCGTGTCGGCCAGCTTGCCCGGATCGTCCACGCGCACGGCAGCAATCATCGCATCGTAGTGCAGGTTGTTCGAGAGCTTCACGTACTGTTCGAACAGCGACACCACGCGGCTCATGGTGCTCTCCGCGTCGACCCCGGTTTCCTTGTGCCTCGGGATCACCTTCACGACGACGCGGTAGAAACCCTTGTCTTCCTTCCACTCGACCGCGCGCGCCCGCTCGATGCCTTCGACGAGCACCTTGATGTTGCCGTCGGGCAGCTTCAGGCTCTGCACGATGTTGGCGACGCAGCCCATCGTGAAGATATCGGACGGCTGCGGGTCGTCCACCGCCGCATCATGCTGCGCGGCGAGGAAGATCCGCTTGTCCTTGAGCAACGCGTGCTCCAGCGCCCGCGTCGACGACGGCCGTCCAATGACGAACGGCATCATCATGTGCGGGAACACGACGACGTCGCGGAGCGGAACGATCGGGAGGGTTTCGTAGAGTTCCATGGGTAAAAAGAAGCTTCCAGCTCCCAGCTGCCAGCGCCCAGCCAAGACTCCCAGGCCACTTGCCGGAAGCTGGTAGCTGGTAGCTGGAAACTATCCTGCCTTCTCTATCAACGTAATGGGTTTTTCCTTGGACTGCACGACTTCCCGAGTGATCACGCACTCGCGAATCTTCTTCTGGCCTGGCAGGTTGTACATCAGGTCCAGCATCAGGTCCTCGATGATCATCCGCAGGCCGCGCGCGCCGATCTTGCGCGCGAGCGCCGCTTCGGCGATCGCCTCGAGGGAGTCGTCCGTGAAGCGCAGCTTCACGTTCTCGTACTCGAACAGCTTCATGTACTGACGCGTGATCGCGTTTCGAGGTTGCGTCAGGATCTGGACGAGGGCAGGCTTGTCGAGCTCGTGGAGCGTGCCGATGATCGGCAGCCGGCCCACGAATTCCGGAATGAGGCCGTACTTGATGAGATCTTCGGGCTCGAGCATCTCGAGCGTCGTGCCGACGTCGCGGGTCGAGACCGACTTGATGTCCGCCTTGAACCCGAGCGTCTTCTTGCCCACGCGGCGATCGATCTGCTTGTCGAGGCCGACAAACGCGCCGCCGCAGATGAAGAGAATGTTCGTGGTGTCGACCTGGAAGAACTCCTGGTGCGGGTGCTTCCGGCCCCCCTGCGGCGGGACGTTCGCGACGGTTCCCTCGAGAATCTTCAGCAGCGCCTGCTGAACCCCTTCCCCAGAGACGTCGCGCGTGATCGACGGGTTCTCGTCCTTGCGGCAGATCTTGTCGACCTCGTCGATGTAGATGATCCCCTGCTGGCACTTCTCGATGTCCCCGCCGGCCGCCTGCAGCAGCTTCAGGATGATGTTCTCGACATCCTCGCCCACGTACCCCGCCTCGGTCAGCGTCGTCGCATCGACGATGGTGAAGGGGACGGAGAGGAGCTTGGCGAGCGTCTGTGCGAGGAGCGTTTTGCCGGTGCCGGTCGGGCCGATCAGCAGGATGTTCGATTTCGTGAGCTCGATGTCGTTGCGGTTGCGCGTCTGCTTCTGAATCTCGATGCGCTTGTAGTGGTTGTAGACCGCGACGGCCAGCTTCTTCTTCGTCTGTTCCTGGCCGACGACGTACTCGTCGAGGAACTTCTTGATTTCCTGGGGAACGGGCAGCGACGTGCGGGTGCCGCCGCGCGCTTCGAACTTGTTGTCGTCGGCGATGATGTCGTTGCAGACCTCGACGCACTCGTCGCAGATGAACACAGTGGGGCCCGCGATGAGCTTGCGGACGTCGTTCTGGTCCTTGTTGCAGAACGAGCAGCGGAGGATCTCGCCGTCGCCGGCCTTTTTAACCATTGGTTCCCAGTTTCCAGCTGCCAGTTGCCAGTACCTGAGTGCCCAGCTCTTTCTGGAGACTGGAAACCGGAGACTCGCAACGGGTTACGGGCACCCTACGCCCTCTTCCGGATGACATCGTCAATAATACCGTATTCCTTGCCTTGGTCGGGCCCCATGATGTAGTCCCGCTCTGTGTCATCCTGGATACGCTTCAGGGGCTGCCCGGTGTGGTGAGACAGGATCTGATTGAGCCGTTCGCGCGTCCGGAGCAGCTCCCTGGCATGGATATCGATGTCGGTGGTTTGCCCGCCCAGCCCCTGCACCCACGGCTGATGGATGAGAATGCGCGAGTTTGGCAGCGAGTAACGCTTTCCCTTCGCTCCGGCGGCGAGGAGCACCGCCGCGACCGACGCCGCCTGGCCGATGCAGTAGGTGGCGACATCCGGCTTGATGAACTGCATCGTGTCGTAAATCGCCATGCCGGCCGTGACGACCCCTCCGGGGCTGTTGATGTAGAGGAGGATGTCGCGGTCCGGATCTTCCGCCTCGAGAAACAGCATCTGGGCGATGACGAGGTTCGCCACGTTGTCGTCAATGGGCGTGCCGACAAAGACGATGCTGTCTTTCAGGAGACGCGAAAAAATGTCGTAAGCGCGTTCCCCGCGGTTGGTCTGCTCGACCACCATCGGGATGAGCTGCATGCGTTCAGCCATAAGAAATCGAATCCCGGAGTTCGTGCGTAAGTCGGTGTGCTGGGGACGGCCTTTGTTGACCGGGCAGGTGTCGGGAAATCGTTGCCCAGATTGTACCACGCCCGCCGCCTAAATCCTAAGACTCTCTCAGCCCTGCCGGCGTTCCCTGACGCCGGTATCCTCGTGTGAGCCTTTATCGGCTCATCCGGCCTGAATCTTTGTGGCTCTCGAGAGGAGGAAGTCCACGGTCCTTTCCCGTCGCAATCCCGAGTAAAGGCGTGCAATTCCGCCCTCTTTCTCGAGTTTCGCGCGGACCGCGGCCCCGCTCCGCCCGCTGCGTTCCGCGTAACGCTCGACTTCCGCGCTGACGTCCTCTTCGGTGGCCGCAATATGTTCGCGGCGCGCCACCTCGTCGAGGGCGAGAGCGCCGCGCACCGCTTCGGATGCGGCTTCGCGCTGTTTCTCGCGGAATTCCTCCCAGTTGATGTTCACTTTCATCGGATCGATCTGCTGATCCATGAGCCGGCGGACGAAGTCCTCCATGCGGCGATCGATTTCGCGTTCGAGGAGCGATGCCGGCACATCGAATGTAACGCGCGAGGCGAGCTGTTTCAACAATTCGCCGCGCAGGTCACGCTCCGCCTCGTGCATGGCCTCGTGTTCGAGATCGCCGCGCACCCGCGCGCGAAGCGCGCCGAGGTTCTCGAAGTCTCCAAGATCCTTCGCGAGCTCGTCATCGAGCGTCGGCACGACGCGCGTGCGGATGGCCGTGATGCTGACGTCGTACTCGACCGTCGTGCCCGCGAGCTCCTCGATGGCGTAGTCGTCCGGATAGCGGACTTCGAAGGTCTTTTCGACCCCCTCGTGCAGGCCAATCAGCTGGTCGTCAAACCCCGGCGGGTTCGCGGCGGCGCCGATCTCGACGGTGACCCCTTCATGCTTGTCGGTTTGCGGCTCCGCGGGCCGCCTTGGCGGCGCCGGTTCCCCCGCGATGACGACGAGCGGCTGGTCCGTTTCCGGTTTCGGCGTCGCGGTGCGGACGAGATCCATCACCACGGAATCCCCGGCCGCGATGCCCCGCCCCGCGATCGGTTCGTACCGGGCGGCGCGTTCGCGGAGATTGGACAAGGCCTCGTCCACTGCGGAGTCCTCGACCGCCGTGCTCTTCGGGTGCAACGTAATGCTCGCGTAGTCGCCCGGCTCGATCGGTGGAACCGTTTCGAAGGTGGCGGTGAATTTCAGCGGCTGTCCCTCTTCGACGACCACGTCGCGGATGTCGGGCGTGTCGACCGGCTCGACGCCGCGCTCGCGCAACGCCTCATCCACCGCTCGTGGGATCAGCCCATGGGCCACATCATGGAGGATTTGGTCGCGAAAGCGCTGGCGCACGACTTTTGCCGGCACCTTGCCAGGCCGAAATCCAGGTACGCGCGCCGCGCGGCTGTAGTCGCGCGCAACCTTGTCGATCTCAGCGTCGACAATCGTGCTGGGGATTTCCACGACGAGGTTTTTCTGCGTGTCGCTGACGTCGATGAATTCAGTTTTCATTGCTCAGTAGAGACTTTCGAACAACGCTCGGCTCGGCCGGCAGCCTTCGTTGACCTTCGCTATTGCTGACTCGGCCTTGCCTGGCCTCGCCTACCCGCTTCGCGCTTCGGCGAGGCAACCTGCGCCTCCTATGGTTATCTCAAGACTCGCTTGCCTAGCCGTAGCTGGGGCACTGTTCAGCCCGAGCGAAGGCTGGCGGCGGAGGGACTCGAACCCCCACGGCTTGCGCCAAGAGATCCTAAGTCTCTCGCGTCTGCCAATTTCGCCACGCCGCCAGATTCCTGATTCTAGCAGTCTTGTTCACGAACGCCCCGGATTCTACGCCCGATGGCGCGGATTCTGCACGCGTAATGGCCGGAGGTTCCCTCAATGGCTCGGGCAATGTGGAAAGGGTCGCTGGCGTTTGGACTTGTCAATATCCCCATCGAGCTTTACAGCGCGACGAAGGACCACCGTCCGAAATTCCGGTTGCTGCACGCCAAGGACGAGGCGCCTGTGCGCTACGAGCGCGTCTGCCAGACCGAGGGAAAGGCGGTCGGCTGGGAGGATCTGGTCAAGGGATTCGAATACGCGAAAGGCCGGTTCGTCGTCATTACCAAGGACGACTTCAAGACCGCGGCGCTCGAGAAAACGAAGACGGTCGATATCCTCGACTTCGTGGACCCCAAGGAGATCGACGAGCGGTACTTCGAGACGCCCTATTACCTGCAACCGGGAAAGGGCGCCGATCGCGCCTATGCGCTGCTGCGCGAAGCCATCCGGGAATCCGGGCAGGTCGGGATCGCGAAGATCATCCTCCGCGACGCGCAGCACCTTGCCGCCGTCGAGGCGATGGGCGACGCGATCGTGCTGACGATGATGCGGTTTGCCGACGAGCTCGCGAGCCTGGACGACTTCCGCTTTCCCAAAGCGGAGGGCATCAGGCCCGCTGAACTGAAGATGGTCGTCAACTCATCGACAACCTGCAGGCGAAATGGAACCCGGAGAAGTACACCGACGAGTACCGTGACAATCTGATGAAAGTGATCCAGGCGAAGCTCAAGGGCCGCAAGCCGCGCCTCGAGGAGCGCGAAACCCCGCAGTCGGCCGACGTGGTCGATCTCATGGCGCGCCTGCGCGCGAGCCTTGAAGGCAACGGCGGAAAAGCCGCAAAAGCTGGAAGAACCGGAAAGGCCGTGGCGAGCCGGACCTCAGCCCCGGCTCGTGGCAAGAAAAAGGCCGGCGCCGGGAAATCGAGCCACGCGGCCTAGCGGCCTACACATCATCGCGGCTTGCCACATATACTTACCTGATGCGCGCCCTCGCCATCGACCGGCCCGCCGTCGTGGACTGGTATCTGCGCAACCGGGCGCGGTCCCGCGCGATCTTCGATCTCATCGATCCCGCCGCTTACTATTCGCGGCCGATTGCGCTCCGTAATCCCATCGTGTTTTACGAGGGTCACCTGCCGGCCTTCAGCATCATCTCGTTCCTGCGGCGGGGACTGGGGCACCCGCCCGTCGACGCGCGGCTGGAGAAGCTCTTCGAGCGCGGCATCGATCCGGATAGCGCCGAGGCTGCAGTGCCCCGCAGCGGCGCTGGCACGATGTGGCCGTCGCGCGACGAGGTGCTGGCGTTCGGCGCGCGCGCGGATGACGCGATCGTGAGCGCGCTCGAGCGCGCGGAGTTCCTCGAAGATCGCCCGGCGATGCAGCGCGCCCAGGCGCTGTACACGGCGCTCGAGCACGAAGCCATGCACCAGGAGACGCTGCTGTACATGTGGCATCGCCTCCCGTATGAGCAGAAGAACAAGGTGCTTCCGCCTAACGGCGGAAGCTACAAAGAAGACTCGTGGCTTCCGCCTTCCGCCTTCGCGCGCAGCGCTTCGGCGGACCGCCGTAGCCTTGGCGGAGGCTGGTTAGGCGGAAGGACAAGCGAATCAGGCGGAAGGACGAGCACTGTGCGCATTCCCGCCGGCACCGCGACGCTCGGCGCCGATCGCGAGGGCATCGCCTTCGGCTGGGACAACGAGTTCGACGAGCATCAAGTGGAGGTCCCGGCGTTTGAGATCGACGTCTACGACGTGACAAACGCGCAGTTCATGGAGTTTGTGAAGGCCGCAGGGTACCGAACGCGCGAGCTGTGGTCTGACGAAAACTGGCGGTGGCTGCAGGAGGAGAAGCTGGAGCACGCCACGTTCTGGACCCCTTCGACTCGCGGGCGAGTCGAGGTCGCTCGCCCTGAGCGAGCGCGTGAAGGCCGGCGAGTCGAAGGGTTTTTCTGGCGCGGGATGTTCGAAGACATCCCGCTCCCGCCGGATTGGCCCGTGTATGTCAGTCAGGCCGAAGCGGCCGCATACGCGCGCTGGAGGAACCGGCGGCTGCCGACCGAAGCCGAGTATCACCGGGCGGCGTTCGGGACGCCGACCGGGGTTGAGCGGTCTTACCCGTGGGGAGACGTGCCGCCGGATCCCGCGCACGGCAATTTCGACTTCGCGCGTTTCGAACCGGTGCCGGTCGGGTCGTACCCCGCAGGCGCCAGCGCATGGGGCGTGCACGATCTCGTCGGTAACGGATGGGAATGGACCTCCACCGTCTTCGCACCGTTTCACGGCTTCTCGCCGATGGCGTCGTATCCCGAGTACTCGGCGGATTTCTTCGACGGTCAGCACTACGTGATGAAGGGTGGGTCGCCGGCGACGGCGAAGGAACTGCTGCGTCGCAGCTTCCGCAACTGGTTCCGTCCGAATTACCCGTACGTGTATGCGACGTTCAGGACGGTAGAGTAGCGGCTAGCTGTTAGCGACTGGCGATTGGCCAGCCACTAGCCGCTAGGCGCCAGCCGCTGATTAGGAATCATGATCACCACAACGCCCTCTCTGACCGCAACGTTCGCAGCCGAAGTCGGTCGCGACCTGGCGCTCGTGCCCAAGCAGATCCAGTCGAAGTACCTCTACGATGCGCTCGGATCGAGCCTCTTCGAAGCTATCTGCCGGTTGCCGTGGTATCGCATCACGCGCGCAGAGCACCGGCTGCTCCTGGCGCATGCCGCGGAGATCGTCGCGGCCCTTGGAGGGGACAGGTCCACGATCGTTGAGCTCGGGTGCGGCAGCGGGGAGAAGCTTGCGGTCCTTGCCGAGGCCCTGCAACGATCCGGTCGCTCCGCCCGCGTACACCTTATTGATATCTCGCCCCAGGCACTCGAGCAGACCGAGCAGCGGCTGACGCGGCTGGAACACGTGTCGGTTGTCGGCCATCAGTCGACCTACGAAGTGGGTTTGCGACGCGCGACCGAAGCGCGCGCGGGCAGCGACCCGATGGTCGTGCTCCTGCTCGGGTCGAACATCGGCAACTTCGACACGCCGGCCGCGCTCGCGTTCCTGCGCCGGATCCGCCTGGTGCTGCGACCCGGCGATCTGCTGCTGCTCGGGGCCGATCTCGTCAAGCCGGTGCGCGACCTGCAGCTGGCGTATGACGATCCCCTCGGCGTGACGGCCGCGTTCAACAAGAATCTTCTGGTCCGGATCAACCAGGAGCTCGGCGGCACGTTCGATCTGGCCGCCTTCGATCACCGCGCCGCGTGGAACCCCGACGAACAGCGAATCGAGATGCATCTCGTCAGCCGCGTCGCGCAGACGGCCACCATTGCGGCCGCGCACACCGCCGTCGCATTTTTCGCGGGCGAGCACATCTGGACGGAAAGCTCCTATAAGTACGAGCCCGATCAGATCGAGCGCATGGGCATGGAGTCGGGCTTCGCGCTGCGCGATCAATGGATCGAGGAAAGTGCGCGCTTCGCGCTGTCGTTGATGATCGCGGTGTGACGAGAGATGACGAACGTAACGAAGAAGATCCACAACGAAGAAACGGAGTGAACGGAGACGAACGGAGACGAACGGAGGAGGATGCTCCCGGTCATCCGTCCGACATCTGATTCCATGGACGCGGACGGATGGCCGGGAGCATTCTCTGCTTCGTTCGTCTTCGTTTCCTTCGTTGCTTCGTTGTGAATCTTCTCCGTTGCATCCGGGGGTCCCCACTAACGCCAGGCCCCCTATCCTCCGATACTCCACCGCGTGAGCACCAGTCGCGCGCGTGTTGTGACCGCCGATCAGTGGGGCAGGCCGGATCGCAATGACGCAGGCGATCCGATCTGCCGCTGGTGTCGTGGTCTCGTGAAGCCCCCGCGCCGCACGTTCTGCGGCGATCCGTGCGTGCACGAGTGGAAGATCCGGAGCAGCCCGTGGTATGTCCGTCAGCAGGTCAAGAAGCGAGACAAGGGCATCTGTCAGCGGTGTGGTTTTCACGTCGTGAAGGCGCACCGCGAGTGGACGCGATCGAAGCCGCCTGCCGGTGATCGCGCCGCGCGCCGCGCCTGGCGCGCCCTTCGTCCACGCTGGGAAGCCGATCACATCATCCCGGTCGCGGACGGCGGCGGCGAATGCGGGCTCGAAAACTATCGATTGCTCTGCCGTCCGTGTCACGTCTCTGTGACGCTGAGCTGGCGCGCGCGGAGGTCAGCTTCCAGTGCTCAGCTGATCAGAGCTTCCAGTTCCCAGCTTCCAGCTCATTAAAGCTTCCAGTTCCCAGCTATCAATCCGTCCTGGCGTCCAGCTGATCTTCCCCGTTCGTACCAGCTTTCGTCCCAAGTTCTCTTTCAGCCAGGAGCGGGAAGCTAGCTGGTAGCTGAAGCTGGAGGCTGGAAGCTGGAAGCCTGTTACCAACCTTCACCCTGGAAGCCTGTTACCAACCTTCACCCTCCAGAACTCGTCTAAGCCAGCGTTCTATTCGTTCCTGAGAAGACAGGTTGGCAGATGCGTATTGTGATCTCATTGGGCGTCGTGTTCTTCGCCGCCATATCGGTGGCCGGCGCTGCGCCCCCGCCGTCGCGTGTGGCCGCGACCGCTATTCCCGTGGCCACGGCGGTCCGCGTCGACGGCGATCTGAACGACGCCGTGTGGCAGACTATCCCGGCGATCACCGGATTCCGTCAGCGTGACCCTCGCGAAGGCGCGGCGCCGACCTACGAGACCGAGGCGCGCGTGGCATACGACGCGACCGCGTTGTACATCGCCGTCGAGGCCTTCGACCCCGAGCCCAAGCGCATCGTCGGTATCCGCACGCGCCGCGACGAGGGATCTCCCTCCGACTGGGTGAGTGTGCTCATCGATTCGTTTCACGACCGCCGATCGGCATTCGAGTTTGCCGTCAATCCGGCGGGGGTCAAGCAGGACAGCTACTGGTTCAACGACACCAACAACGATCAGGGATGGGACGCGGTGTGGGACGTCGCGGTTTCGCGCGGCGAGCGCGGCTGGCGCGCGGAGTTCCGTATTCCCTTTTCGCAGCTCCGGTATCGTCCCTCGGAGACATCCACGTTCGGGTTGGCCATCGTTCGGAAGATCGGACGGCTGAACGAGACGACGACCTGGCCGTTGCTGGCGAAGAGCGCGAACGGGTACGTGTCCTCGTTTGGCGAGCTCACGGGGCTCCGGCTCGATCGCTCGCCGAAGCGGCTCGAGGTCGTGCCGTACGTTCTTGGCGACGTGAAGACGCAGCCGTCCGAGTCCGGCAACCCGTTGACCAAGACGACCGATCCGAACGGATCCGCCGGGGTGGATTTGAAGTATGCCCTGCGGCCGGGCCTCACGCTGACGGGGACGGTCAACCCGGACTTCGGCCAGGTGGAAGCCGATCCCGCGGTCGTGAATCTTTCAGCCTTCGAGACGTTCTTTTCCGAGCGCCGCCCGTTCTTCGTCGAGGGCTCGGGCATTTTCAGCTTCGACATCGATTGCAACGACGGGAGCTGCAGCGGGCTTTTCTATTCACGACGGATCGGCCGCACGCCACGGGGCGAGGCGAACGTACCGGACGGCGGCTACTCGTCGGCGCCGAATCAGACCACGATACTGGGCGCGGCCAAGCTGACGGGGCGCATCGGCGCGTTCTCGGTCGGCGCGCTGAATGCCGTCACGTCCGACGAAGACGCGGTGATCCTCAACGGTGCGGTGCGAACACGTCAGACCGTCGAGCCGCTCACCAGCTACTCTGTGGCGCGCGCTCGCCGCGAGTTCACGAACCAGTCGTCGCTCGGGTTCATGGTGACGTCGACCAATCGGAATCTGGATGCCGACACGCGGTTCCTGCCGGGGCAGGCGTACACGGGAGGCATGGACGTGGATTGGCGGCTCGGACCGAAGTACGCGGTCAAGGGATTCCTGGCGGGCAGCAGTGTGCACGGCGAGGCGGCGGCAATCGACGCCCTGCAGCGCGGCAACGTTCACAGTTTCCAGCGCCCGGACTCGGAGAGCCTGACCTACGATCCCTCGCGCACGGCGCTGAACGGCTATGGCGGCTCGGCGAATTTCTCCAAGATCGCCGGGGAGCGCGTCCGTTTCACGACAAACGTCGGCTTCAAGAGCCCCGGCTTCGAGATCAACGACGTGGGCTTCATGCAGCGCGCGGACCAGCGCTCCATGAGCAACTGGGTCCAGGTGCGCTACGAGAAGCCGAAGCAGAAGTATTTGCGCAGCTTCCGCTACAACCTGAATCAGTGGGCGGCATGGAACTACGACGGTGGTCGTCTGTTCTCGGGCTTCAACGTGAATGCGCATGCCATGTTCACGAACAACTGGGCCACCGGCACGGGGGGCAACCTCAACCCGCAGCCCTTCGACGACCGCGGCACGCGTGGCGGCCCCGGAGTGTATGGCAACGCCCAGCGTTCCATCTGGGCGTACGTGGAGGGGGACGATCGGCCCGCGGTGTCGATCGGAATGTTCACGTTCAACTCGACCGACGGCAAAGGCACGACGTTCCACGACCTCAATCCCACGGTGTCGTATCGTCCGTCGTCGTTCCTCAAGGTGACAGGCGGACTCCATGTCAGCCGGAACCGCGACGAATCGCAGTGGGTCGAAGCGACCGGCGATGGGCGCTACGTCTTCGGGCGACTGCACCAGGACACGGTGGGCCTGACGGCGCGGCTGAACTACACCGTGACGCCCGCTCTTTCGATTCAGATCTACGCGGAGCCATTCGTGTCCGCGGGCGACTATTCGAACTTCAAGGAGCTCGTGAACGGCCGATCGAAATCGTACGAAGGGCGCTACAGGCCGATCGAGTATGCCGGCAGTCCCGACTTCAACTACCGCTCATTCAGGACCACCAACGTCATGCGATGGGAGTACAAGCCCGGCTCGGCGCTGTTCGTCGTCTGGCAGCAGGGAAGGGAACGGACCATCGATCGCGGCACGTTCGATTTCAATCGCGACTTCGGGGGGATCTTCGATGCACCGGCTCGAAACGTGTTTCTGATCAAGTGGTCGTACTGGATCAATCCCTAGTTCGGGCGACAGCCGCCCCCAAGATCTAACAGGAGAAGGGGAGAAAGGGAGACAGTTTAGGTTCTCTTGTATAGGTCTGGGCGAACGACTCTTCATTACCTGCCATTACCCATCAGCGTGGACGCAGAAAGGGCTACGTTTTGTAAACTGTGCGTCCGAGCCGACCGAATTGTGTCGGCGTGACAGAAAAAAGAGAATGCCTCCCTTTCTCCCTTCCTCTTGTTAGATCTAGGCGAGCGTTAGTTCCGGGGAGTGATTGACGTGGGAATTATTCGATCGCCGCATATTGGAGTCGAGTACGGTCCGCCTCGTCCACGATCTGGCGCACGAGCTCCGGCGGTGAGATAACGCGGGCCAGCGGCCCGAATCCCAGGATCCAGCTTCTGAGCGCCCAGTCGTTGCAGACGTCGAGTGTCATCGCCAACGTGCCGTCCTCGGCCTCCTCCGTCCGCTGTGACGAGTGCCAGATGCGTTGCTTCACGTAGCGCGCGAGATGCGGTTCGAACACGATCTGGACGCGCTCGGGGGGGCCCTGGTTGACGCCCAGCGAATGGGCGAATGCGTCCTCCGGCAGATCCACCGGGTCGAACCGATCCTCCGTCACCGTCAGCGACTGAATCCTCTCCATCGCAAACGTCCGGAGCTGCTTGTACTCAGGGACGAACGCCACGACGTACAGTCCGCCCTGCGCGAACACCAGCCGATACGGCTCGATGAGATATTCCTTTTCGCGATTGCTCGAAAACGAGTGGTAGCGCATGGACGCGCGGCGATGATGAAGCGTGGCCTCGAGGAGCTGCGCCACGCGCGCGCTTCGGGGCGCGGACTGCCTCGACGCGGTCGCGGGCGTCACGGGATCGTCCGTCAGCGACTGAGTGCCCGGCTCGGCCTTGGCCTGCATGACGAGCGGCAGGCGATCGAGAAACTGTCGCATGCCCGGCGTGAGCGCCCCGGCGAGCTTGTCGAAGGCGCTCCGCACGTCGCGGTGGAACGGCGTGGCGGCGAGGCATTCGACGAGCGATCGGGAAAAGTACAACGCGGTCAGCTCGGCGAGCGTGAACCCTGTCTCGTCGAGACGACGGAAGGCGCGCTGCTCGAGGGTCCAGTACTTCTTTCCCTCGTAGAGCTCGTCGAAGAGTGGAAACCCGGCGGACTGGAGCGCCTCGAGATCGCGCCGGATGGTGCGGGTCGAGACGCCCGTGCGCTCGGCGAGATCGTCGATCGTGACCCGCCGCGACGATTCCAGGTCGCGCAGGATCGACCACTGGCGGATGACTTCGGCGTTGCGCATCAGGGACCGGGATGTAATGAGCGGCGGCTTATGACACAGGCACCGCGACGTCCGGCGCCGCCTCACCCGCGAGGCTCGCTTCCAGCGCGCGGCGCTTCTTCCCCGAGATCGACCCGTACGCGAAGTGCGCGGGCCCCATCAGACAATATGTCGTTGGCGCGATCGGCGCCAGCTCGAGCGGGGCGAACGACGCCAGCGCCAGCGAGAGGACGCCAACGCTCGCGCTGATCAGATGGTGCCCGATGTTCGTGCGCGCATCGAACGCTTCCAGCTCCGAGAGCCCCAGCTCTTCGCGGCGTGATAACGCGCGCCGATAGAGGAGCGCGAACAACAGGAAAATCACGATGAATCCGCCGGAGTAGATGGCCGCTGCGTTCGCCAGCTCCCAGGCCTGCATCGGCGCGGGCGGCTGGAGGCGCGGAAGGAACCGCGCGAACAACGAGTCGAACATGAACTTCAGCGGATAGACGTACAGGAGCACGACAAACAACAGAACCGAGTTGAGCACGATCGTCGGACCGTCCTGGAGTCCATACCGGCGGAAGAACGCGCTGTGCTCGTACCAAATCCACACGAGCAGCGTGAAACAGCAGGCGAACGACACGCCGCCAATCATTCGATCCACGAGCTGCGCGTAACTGGCGGGCGGCTCCACCGAGACGACCAGCAGCGCCAGGGCGAACGCAAATACCGCGTCGCTGAACGCTTCGAGCCGTGAAATCTCGTGCCTGCGGGGCATCATGCGGGGAATATAGAGGGAAAAGGGAAAAGGGAAAAGGGAAAGGTTTCGAGTTATTCTCGCCGCATGAAAAGCGGCCCAATCTCCCTGCAGGATCTCGCCGGCGTCTTTGCCGTCCCGCCGCTGCCGCGCCGCACGGACTCGCGACGCAGCCTGAACTTCGACGCGGCCGAGTGTGTCGCCAGGCACATCGAGGCGGGGGGCATCACGCGCTACCTGTATGGCGGTAACGCGTTCCTCTATCACATCACGCTGGAGGAATACGA
>JBBQEJ010000081.1:0-22681 GCA_038320555.1 Vicinamibacterales bacterium
GGGCGCCTCGGCCTCGGCTCGTTCGACGATAACGGAGAATTCCGTCAGTTCGCCGTTGCGGGATACAGAGAGTGACCGGCATCCATCATGGGCTGTACCGGGTTAGGCTGGGGTCTACCATGTTCTACTAGTGGCCTGTCTCAGCTGAATCGGTAGTGGATTACGGAGCGCGGCGCCCGCATGGCAAGGCGCGACGACCGAGAATACCGGGAGTATTTGAGGGAGGAGCAACGCCGCCAGGCGGGACGCCCCGCCCGGAAGGCACTTCTGATTCAGCTGAGACAGGCCACTAGGTTCTCCGGTTCTGCGGGACGAGGTTCTATGCCGTTTCGGGCCGGTGTCGTGCTGGTTCTGGCGTGGCTGCTGGCCGGCTGCTCGGGGGAATCGCGTCCTTCGACAACATCTCCGAACGAGGCTCAATCCATCCCGCCAGGCTCGCCGATCCGTGTGATGATGCTGACCGCGACGCGCGGATTCCGACACGATTCGATTCCCGTCGCGCGCGACGTCATGAATGCCATGGCCTCATCGAGCGGCGAGTTCACGGTCACCATGACCGAGGACATCTCGGCCGTCACCGCCTCGACGCTTGCCGGCTACGACGTGCTGTTCTTCGCGCTGACCACAGGCGAGTTGCCCTTTGACCCGGAACAGAAGGCCGCCATTCTGAACTTCGTGTCAGGGGGTAAGGGGTTCCTGGGTGTGCATAGCGCGACCGATACGTTGTACGACTGGCCGGACTACGGACGACTCGTCGGCGCGTACTTCAAGGAGCATCCGTGGACGCAGTCGGCGACGGTGCTCGTCGAGGATCCGACGCACCCCTCGACGGCTGGCCTGGGGGATCGGTTTACGCTGACCGAGGAGTTCTATACCTTTCGCGAGAACCCGCGGCCGCGCGTGCAGGTTCTGCTTCGACTCGATCCGTCGTCGGTCGGCTCCTCCGGGGACTATCCTCTGGCGTGGACGCAGTCGTACGGCGCCGGACGCGTCTATTACAACGCCCTCGGCCACTTCGCGGATACCTGGCGCGATGCCCGGTTCCAGCGGCAGCTGGTCGGCGCCCTTCGATGGACCGCCGGGCGCTGACGGAGATGAGACACTCGCCATGATTCACATCGCGAACGCGTTGCAGACAACGGTCGATCGCGCCGTACCACGGCTTCGCGCGCTGTCCGACAGGCAGGCCATGCGCGATCGCGGCACAGGAAAGTGGGTGGTCAAAGAGATTCTCGGCCACCTGATTGACTCGGCTGCGAACAACCAGCAGCGGTTCGTGCGGGCGCGCATGGTCGATCCCCTGATCTTTCCGGGTTACGATCAGACCGCCTGGGTCGATGCGCATGGCTACCCAATCCGGCCCTGGTCAGAATTGGTGGACACCTGGGTGGCGTATAACATCCAGATCGCGCAGGTGATTTCGTCGACGCCCGTGGGCCGCCGCGTCGCGCAATGCGTGATCGGCGACAACGAGGCCGTCACGCTCGAGTGGTTGATGCAGGATTACATCGAGCATATGAAGCACCACCTGGCGCAGATTTTTCCGGTGGAAAAGCCGACAGCCGGC
The DNA here is from genome assembly GCA_038320555.1 of Vicinamibacterales bacterium. Lineage (GTDB taxonomy): Bacteria > Acidobacteriota > Vicinamibacteria > Vicinamibacterales > 2-12-FULL-66-21 > JALZOC01. Next base: position 1,568 of record JBBQEJ010000081.1, read on the forward strand.
GAAGCATAACGATCCGGCGTTTATCTGGAGTCACATGATGGCACTGATGCAGGTGGCGATGGTCGTGGGCGTCCTGGGAATGCCGCTGGGTGTACCAGGTGCGCAGGTCCCGGCGGTGCAGGAACGGGCGGCGCAACCCGCGCCGGAATCCGCGACGAATCTCTGGCTCGTCCCGCCGGGCACGGATCCGTTCGGCAACATCTTCTTCGGCCGCGGCGCGCAGAAGGAGCGTCGAATTCCTGGCCGTCCCCAAGTGTCGGACATGGCCCGCTCGGGCCCTCAATCGAGCGACACCCCGCCGCGAATCGTGTGCGGAATGACCGTCGTGACGGTGAACCCGGGCGCCGATCCGAAGATGGTGCTGACGCCGAGGCCCTCGAACGTCGAGTACAAGACTCGCGTCATCTCTCCGCGCATCTGCCGGGAGTAACTCACCCCACGCGCGGGCGGTCGCGGCTTCGTACTCGGTTGAGCAACGGACCCAGGAGATTGGCATCCGCGTCGCGCTCGGCGCCCCGGCCGGCCGGCGTCCGAAACATGGTGCTGGCGCAAGGGGGACGGCTGACCCCAGCGGGCGTGGTGCTGGGGCTTGCCGCCGCGATTACGGTGTCCCGGCTGATGTCCAGCGGTGTTCGGCATCGCGACGTCGGATCCGGCCATTTTTGCCGCCGTGGCCGCCCTCCTCGGTGCCGTCAGCCTGACGGCGGTCTGCGTCCCGGCGCTGGCGGCCACTCGCATCGATCCGATGGACGCACTGAGACGATAGTCCCCGGTTGCCAGTTTCCAGTTTCCGGATCGGAATCTTCTGGCCACTGGCGACTGGAAACTGCGGAGCCTTAAGCCCTTCACTGTGTAAGATTTGCGCTTGACTCGGCGAACATTCGGTCTTACAGTTGTTGTATCCCCAGCGCGTAGTCTCTGAACAGAAAGTCCAAGCGAAAAAGGCCAGCTCCCTTATGGAGCGCGGCAAAGCTGTAAGCCCCGGGGCGGGGCGATTTAGCTGCCGAACTTGGAGAACGTATGTCCTATCGTCGCGCCGTTCCTGCATTCGTCATCATCGCTGTCGCGTTCTCCGTCGTGTTTTTTGGCCTCGGCAATTACCTCGGTGCCAGGCAGAACGCGAACAGCGACGAACGTATCGCCGCGCTTCGCGCCGAAGTCGATATCCTCCGGCAGCGCGAACTCCAGGCTCCGACGGGAACCACCGGCCGATTGCCCGGAGCAGTCGCCACGATGACGGACACGGAAAACCGCGCCGCCATCGTCGCGGACGTCAAGCGGGAACTGTCGGCGGAGATGGGCCTGCTGCCGTTGACGCTGTTGCGCAACCGCCGGAACAGCTTCGTCGAGCTGAATTCGTACGACGACCACGGCACGAGTAATTACGGCACCGCCGGCTACCTCGGCAACGGCTACTTCATCACGGTCAAGCACGCAGTGATCGCGCTCGGACAGGACGGCACGGCGGAGCCGCGGCGGATTGACGCCATCAAGATCAATTACAAGGGACGTTTTCTGACGGCCCGTCTGGTCGACGCCGGAGATGCGCGCGCCGAAGTGGACCCCGGCGACTGGGCGATCATCAAGGTCAAGGAGCCGATCGATCTGCCGGCGCTGCACGTGAATCTCGGCTACTCATTCGATTTCGCGGACCCGATCTTCCGGCTGGGCAACGACTACTCGAAGGGCATCATCCTCTCGACCGGCTACGTTGGGCAGAAGACGTCGAACAATCTCGTAACGTGCCTGACCGACGGCCATCCCGGAGTGTCGGGTGGCGGCGTGCTGAACCAGGATGGCGATCTCGTGGGCATTCCCATCGGCCGTATGCAGGGGGACTATCGCTTCTCGTTCATCCTCCCGCTTCGCGCCGAGATGCTCAGGAAGGTGAAATAGGCCCGGCGCTCAGCGCCCGGGTTCGTTCGGGATTCCGCGTTTGCGGCGGAGCTCGTCGAGCTTGCGCTTGATGTCGGACTCGAGACCGCGTTCGGTCGGCTCATAGAACCGGCGGCCGGCGTGGGCCGGAGGCAGACAGACCATGTCGGCCGCCACCCCTTCGGCCTCGTCGTGCGCGTAGCGGTATCCCTTCCCGTACTCCAATTCCTTCATCAGCTTTGTCGGCGCATTGCGCAGGTGCAGCGGCACCGGCTCGGCCACTTCCCGCGCCGCGGCTTCCGCCGCCTCGAGATACGCGCGATACACGGCATTACTCTTCGCAGCCACCGCCATGTAGATGGCCGCCTGCGCCAGGGCGGTGTTTCCTTCAGGCATCCCGACGAAATGGACGGCATCCTTCGCGGCGACGGCAATCGAGAGCGCGCGCGGGTCGGCATTCCCGATATCCTCGGACGCGAAACGCACCAGCCGCCGCGCGATGTAGAGAGGATCCTCGCCGGCCCCAATCATTCGCGCCAGCCAGTAGACCGTTGCGTCCGGATCGCTGTTGCGCATGGACTTGTGCAGCGCCGAGATGAGGTTGTAGTGCTCTTCACCGGTCTTGTCGTAGAGCAGCGCGCGGTTCTGGGCGAGGTCGGCGACCAACGCGGCGTCGATCCGGCTCCCCGGGCCGACGGTCGCGGCGGCGGTCTCGAGCATGTTCAGCGCGATGCGGGCATCGCCGTTCGCGTACCGTGCGAGCCCGGCCAGGGCGTCGTCGTCTGCCTGGGTCTCGAGGGCGCCGAGTCCGCGCTCACGATCCTCCATCGCGCGCCGCATGATCGTCACGATCTGCTGGGGACCGAGCGCTTTCAGAACGTAGACCTTGGATCGAGACAGGAGCGCCGAGTTCACCTCGAACGACGGGTTCTCGGTAGTGGCGCCGATGAGCACAATGTCGCCCGACTCGACGCGGGGAAGAAAGGCGTCCTGCTGCGACTTGTTGAAACGATGGATCTCGTCGATGAAGAGAATCGTCCGGCGGCCGAGACGCCGCCGCGCTTCCTCCGCTTCCGTCATGACCGCGCGGATCTCCTTGATGCCGGACATCACCGCGCTGAACGAAATGAAATGCGCGCGGGTGACGTTCGCGATGAGACGCGCGAGCGTGGTCTTTCCGGTGCCGGGCGGGCCCCAGAAAATGATCGACTGCAGGCGGTCCTGCTCGATCGCGCGGCGCAAGGGGCGGCCCGGGCCGATGAGGGCATCCTGGCCGACGAACTCGTCGAGCGTCCGGGGCCGCATGCGCTCGGCGAGCGGCGACGGCGCGTTCGATGCCGGCATAGGCTGAGGCTCGTCGTCAAACAGTGACATTGTCGGTGTGGCCCTGGCGCTGACGCGCGGCTTCGTAGAAGACCAGTGCGGCGGCAATCGCCACGTTCAGCGACTCCACCGGCGGCCGCATCGGAATCGTCAGGCGGGCACCGGCGGCCTGGAGCAGATCGTCGGGCAATCCCGCACCCTCGCCGCCGAAGATGATTGCGGAAGGACCGCGCAGATCGCAGTGCGGCAGCGACGTGCCGCCTCTCGGTGTGGTACCGAACACGCGCAACCCTTTGGCGTGTGCCATCGCAATGGCCTCGGAGAGCGGTTGCCTGGTCGCAACCGGCAGCCGGAAAGCGCTGCCCATCGCGCCGCGCAGAGCCTTCCATCCGAAAGGATCGGCGGTGCCTTGGCTGCAGATAATGCCCGTCGCGCCGCAGCCCTCGGCCGCGCGCACGACCGCACCGACATTGCCGGGATCCTGGACGTCGTGCAGCATCGCGATGAGCTGCGGCTCCCTCGCCAGGAGATCCTCGATCCCCTCATCCGGCCGTCGGGCGATGCCGACGACGCCGGACGGGGTCTTGACCGGGCTGATGGCATCGAGGACGGCATCGGTCACGAGGACGATCGTCGCGCCTGCACGCTGCAGGCGCTCGGCAAGGCGTCCCTTGCCGAGCCGCTCGCCGAATGCCGCCACGTCAATTGTGACGCCGGACTCCAGCGCTTCGTCGATCACGTGCTCGCCGTCGAGCAGCATCGCCCCGTCGACGTCTCCATGAGCGACGTCCCGGAACTGCTTGACGAGTGGATTCTGCCGGCTGGTGATGCGCTCCATGACGGCCGCTTCGATTATTGCTGATTTTTGATTGCCGGCCGCTGATTGACGCGTTTCAATCGACAATCAACACTCAGCAATCCGCGGTTTTTCTGCTACCATTCCCGCATGAAGGCTCGTCTCCTCAAGAAATTCGAAGATGAGATCCACGCGCTCGACAAGGAACTGAAGACCGAGCTGCCGAAGGAAATCAAGCGCGCGCGGGAGCTCGGGGATCTTCGCGAGAATGCGGAGTACCAGGCGGCGAAAGAGCGGCAGCGGCTCGTCGAGTCGCGCATCAGCATGCTGCAGAAGCGCGTCAGCGAGATTTCGCTGATGAACCTCGACAGGATCCCGCACGACAAGGTCGGCTTCGGATCGACCGTCCACCTCAAGGATCCGAACGGCAACACGGTCGTCTACCAGCTCGTGATGCCGGAAGATGCCGATGTCGAACAGGGATTGATTTCGACCGCCTCGCCGATCGGACGCGGCCTGCTCGGCAAAGAGGAGGGAGACGAGGTGACGATTTCCGCGCCCAACGGAAGCCGGCGGTTCGAGCTCGTGAAGCTGGTGACCATCCACGACGAGTAGCCGGATTCCTGCACTGCTTTCGTGACTACTCCTGACGCGCCGGATCGGCAGTACTCGACGCGGCTCCGGACGGCGATCGTGCTGACCGGCTCCGGCACCGCGGGCGCGTACCATGCCGGCGTACTGCGCGCGCTGCACGAAGCGGGCGTCAAAATCGATCTCGTCGCCGGCCGCGGCGTGGGTGCGGTCGGGGCGTTCTTTGCCGCCGTCGACGGAGGCGCGAGGCTCTGGGAGCCAAACGGTCTCTGGCGGTCGCCGTCCGCGAAGAGCTTCTATCACTGGCGCGTGCCGCTTCGGATCGCGGGCTGGTCGCTGGCCGTTGCGGCCGCGTTCTTCGCGCTGCCGCTGGCGTTGCTCGCCCTCGCGGTGCTGATTGGGGTCGCCGCATTGCTGCTCACCCTTGTCGGCCTCGATGCCGCTGCGGGCACGCTCCGTGCGACGTTCAGCGGATGGCTCGACGTGCTGTTCGCACCGGCCGCGCTTCCGACCTCCATCCCGCGGCTCGTGCTCTTCGTGCTGCTGGTTGGCGTGGCGGCGCTGGCCATCAGCGTGATTGCATCGGGGATCCGCGCGCGCACGCGGCGCCGCACCAGGCAGACGCTGATGTGGCGCCTGCTCGGGTCGCCGCTGACGTCGGGGGTCGTCGTCGCCCGAACCCTCGCGGAACTGTGGAACCTGATCCGTGGCGCGGCTCCGATTGCGGCGCCCCGGACGAACGATCTCGCGCGGCGTTACGTCGAACTGCTGTCGGACAATCTCGGGCAGCCCGGTTTCCGCGAATTGCTCGTCACGGTCCACGACGTCGACGCCCGCCGCGACATCGTCTTCGCGCTCCTCGGGCCGACGCATCGCCCCAGATTCTTCGGCCGCCCGGGCGCGACCGAGAGCGCCGGCCGCTATCTCGAAACGTTCGATCTCGCCGGCGTGTCGCGCGATCACGCCTTCGACGCGCTTGCGGCGGCGTTGGCGCTGCCGGTGGCGACCGAGGCCCATCTGGCAACGTTCTCAGCCGAAGGGCCGTGGCGGGGAGAGACGCACCGGTTGTGCGACAGGCCGGGTTCGCTCGGCCGCCTGCTTCAGGAAGTGGCCGCCGCCGGCGCGGAGCAGGTCATCCTGGCGAGCGCAGCCTCTCCCGCGGCGCGCGCGCACGAGCTGAGCACCGGCCGCGCCGACTTTCGCGGGCGCGCCGGCGAGTATCTCGGCTCATTCGAGGCCGCGGATCTTCGCGACGTGCTCGAGGATTTCGACGGCCGGTTCGCGGGCCTTTTTGTGATCCGCCCTCCGCACAATCCGCTCGGCCCGCTGGACTTCGCGGGCGTGTACGACGAGCGTTCCGACCGCACGCAGTCGATCGCTGAGCTGCTCGATCGGGGCTACGAAGACGCGTACCGCCAGTTCATTGAGCCAATCGTCGGGGCGGGGGGCGAACGGATCGAAGTCCAACCAGGCAATGGCAACACTGGCCGCCGGGTGCAGATGTAGATTCCACGCGTGCGTTGGGTGCCACGAGTGCCATGGGTGCCATGGAGAGAATTGGGGACTTGATGAAGCCGGCGACTGAGTTGATACACAACGGCGACGGCGGCAGCCGCGACGCCTACCCGCTGACGACGCCGATCTACGAGACGACGACGTTCCTCTTTCAGAACGCCGAGGAAGTGCGCGCGTACAACGAGGGGAAATCCTCGAAGTACCTCTATTCGCGCTACGCGAATCCGACCGTCACCACGGTTGAGCAGAAAATCGCCGCGCTCGAAGGGACCGAGTCAGCGCTGGTGCTCTCGAGCGGACAGGCTGCCACGAGCACGGCGCTCATGGCACTCACCGCATCCGGGGACGAGGTTGTCTGCAGTTCCGCGATTTATGGCGGGACGCTGCATCTGCTGGCGGACCTCCTGTCGAAGTTCGGCATCACGCCACGCTTCGTGTCACTCGATCAACTGGCGCGGCCCGAGACGATCTTTTCAGCGGCGACGAAGCTGGTCTGGTTCGAGTCGCCGATCAATCCGACCATGCGCTGCGTCGATATCGCCGCCGTCGCTGCCGCCTGCAGGACGCGCGGGGTCCTCTCTGTCGTCGACAACACGTTCGCGAGCCCGATCAATCAGCAGCCGATTGCGCTGGGTGTGGATCTGGTGATGCACAGCGCGACGAAATATCTCAATGGGCACAGCGACGTGACCGCAGGCGCGCTCGCCGGGCCCGCGCGGCTGATGGATCCAATCCTGGACGCCCGGAAGAAGCTCGGCACCGTCCTCGATCCGTACGCCGCCTATGCGCTCGGACGCGGGCTGAAGACGCTCTCGGTGCGCGTGGAGCGGCAGAACGCCAATGCGATGGCGGTGGCGCGCTGGCTGTCGGAGGACAAGCGGGTGACCGCAGTCTATTATCCAGGGCTCGAGCAGCATCCCGATCACGCGATCGCCGCCAGGCAGATGAGTGGATTCGGCGGGATGGTGTGCCTCGATGTCGGGGGCGGCTATGACCGCGCGGCGCGCTTCTTCGATCGCCTGCAGGTGTTCAAGCGGGCCGCCAGCCTCGGCGGCGTCGAGAGCCTGTGCAGCCTTCCGGTCCTGACCTCGCAGTGGGGACACACCAGGGAGGAACTCGAGCGCGCCGGCGTGACCGACAGCATGGCGCGCCTGTCGGTGGGACTCGAAGACTCGGGCGACCTGATCGCGGATCTCGATCAGGCGCTGGGATAGGGCTACTTCGCCACCGGCTCCTTCTTCTTCTCCGCGGCCGGCTCGTGCAGGAACTGCTCGGCCATTTCCGCGATACGCGCGGTGATCGCCGGCCCCTCGAGATCGCCGAACTTCTGGCGAAACTTGTCCATGGGTACGACGGCCTTGGCCATGGCCCGATGGCCCCCCGCGCTGCCGATGTCGGCAAACCAGCGCTTTACGAACTCCCCCGCGTTCCGTGAATACCCGAGATTGCGGACGCTGACGATGAGCGACTGGTTGACGATCCCCGCGATGATCGTCCACTTCACGTCCTCGAGCTGGAGGAAAAAATCTGCCGTGTACGGGATGAAGTCCTCGCGCGGCGCCTCGCCGACGAACGCGCAGAAGACCTGCTCCTTCATGATGCCCCCCTGGCTCGCCCGCGTCACGTAATCGAGACGCTCCAACGTGATTTCCGCGCCTTCCATTTTCCGGATCAGGGCGGCGTCGGCGAGCGGATAGAGGAACGTGAACGCTTCGAGGTCGACGCGGTTGGTGTGGCGCGCGAAGAACAGCGTGTCCGATTTGATCGCGTAAAGCATCGCGGTTGCCGTGCGTTCCGAGATGTTCACGTCAACGGCCCGCAGGTGCTCACAGAGAATCGTAGACGTCGAGCCGTAATCTGCCCGGATGTCCTTGTACGCCGCGCTGTATCCGGTCTGCTCGGGATGGTGATCGACGACGAGGTCGACCCGATCGAGCATCCCGCCGAAGTAATGCGGCTGCACGTCCACGGTCGCGATGCGATCGAACTCGTGAAACATCGGCGGCGTGATTTTCTCGACGTGAATGTCGAGCATGTTCGCCATCCGGAGATTCTCGGGCCGCGTCACCCCCTGCACGGCGCCGATAATCGCGGTCGTCTTGGTGCGGCGCAGGAGATTGCGCAGCGCGAGGCCGCTGGCCATGGCGTCCGGGTCCGGATCGTTGTGCAGCAGGATGAGCACCTTATCTGCGTCCGCGAAGTACCGCTGATACTGCTGCACCCGCGCCCGCGTCATCGATCGGCTGAGCTCACTGACGAGCGTGGGGCGGATGAGCTCCGGCAGATCCAGATGCGTGACGTCCGGATATTCCGCCCGTGCCGCGTCGGAGTTCTTCCCAGGCGTGGTATGTAGAACGTAGATGAGCGTGCCGCCGGCGTCGCGGATCGCCGACAGCACTTTCTTCACGCTCCGGCGGCCGTTGTCTTCGACGATGAAACAGGTGTTGGGGCTGATGTCGGCTTTGAGGTAGGTGTCGACGCGCCGGGGGTCGCCGGCGCTGGCTTCAAGCCCGGCGTCGTGGAGGCGCCGGGCGAGCGGCCGGCTTTCGACGAGAAAGTCGACCTCGAAGCTGGGTAGCAACACCGAGTCGAGCGATCGGATGACGAGCTCGTCCTGGCAGATGGCAAAGACGCGCATGTCAAGGGCGCTTCGGGAACATGACCAAACGGACATTATACGCCGTGGCCGAGATGGCCGTTGCAACTGCGGCGCTCGCGGCAGGTTTCCCGGGTTCGGCGGTCGCCCGAGCCAGCACAGACCAGAACGCCGTCTGCGTGACCTGCGTCGCCATCAGCATTCCGCCCCAGGCGACACCCGCCTTGCCGCAGCAGCTTGGCGGCCTGGATGTAATCGTCCGCGTGGATCCGGGCGCCGAAGGGGCTACGCTCGAGGCGATCGCGGAGATTGAGCGCAAGGGCGGGCGGCCGGGCCTCCTCATCGAAGGTTTTCCGGATGCGGCGCAGGCCGCGAGCCTTCTTTCGCAGCTGCGGCGCATTCTAGTGGCGCCCGGCGCGCCTCCCGCAGGACAAACCGACGACGCGTTTGCCTTTGCGCTCAAGACGCGCCTGACCGCGATCCGCGCGAGCGCGTCAGGCACCGCGGCTCTGGGGATCGTCGGGGACGCCTCCACGCTGTCGCTGCTGCTCTTGCGCGATCTCGGCCCATATGTGGATTTCGTCGTTTCGACCGATCTCGCGCCGCTTCCATCGCCGGGTGTCGAGCTGTGGCGGATGATTCCCGGCACGCCGGCATCAGTCCGCGACGCGCTCGCGGCCACCAATACACCCGGGGTCACGCATTGGCTGTGGAGGCTGCCGGCCGAACCCGTCGCGGCGGGTTTGCTGGCGACGGAACTGACGCGGGTTGCGGCGTTGCCTCCGTCGCCGGACCCCTCGCAGCCCAGTACACCCGAGAGGTTCGCGGAGGGAGTCGAGGTCGTCGGCTCACGATCGCTGAGCGTTGAGGAGATCGTGGCGCGTCACCAGGCGGCGGCCGCGCGGCAGACGGCCGCCGTACGAACCATTATCGCCAGCGGCACTCTGACGCTGACGTTCGAGGCGCCGGGTTTCCCCGCGCCGATGACCATTGGCTCCGAGGCGACGATCTACACGACGCCGGATGTCACGGAGATCGAGCAACGTGCGATCCGGATCAACGGCATCGAGTTCCGCGGCAGCGCCGTGCCCCGGCTGCCGATCATCGAGCCCGAGCGCGTGGCGTCTCCGCCGCTCGCGATCACGCTGACCGACGTCTACCGCTACCGTCTCGCCGGACGCGAGACGATCGACGGCATGCTCTGTTACGTCGTTGCGTTCGAGCCGGATCCCGGGCGGCAGAACAAATCGTCTGCGCTCTTTCGCGGTCAGGCGTGGATCGCCGCCGACAGCTTCGCCATGCTGAAAGTATCGGCGGCGCAGACCGCGCTTCACGGGCCGATCGTGGCGTCGGAACAGGTCGACGAATTCCGGCCCGTCCAGCCGGGCATCTGGCTGCTCGCGCGGTCGGACGTGCGCCAGATGTACGAAGGAGCCGCGCACCGGACGCCCATCCACCGTGTGCTGGCGATCGCGTCGAATGAAATCAACGTGCCGGATTTTTCGGCGCGCCGCCAGCGTGCCTACGGCTCCGGTTCGGTGATGCTGCGGGACACGCCTGAGGGGTACCGTTACCTGCGAAAGGATCCGGCGTCGGCACAGGGCACGCCTGCGCTGGCAGGACGGGCCGACCGAATTCGCACGCTGGCGGCCGGCGTGATCGTCGATCCCAACATTTCGGTGCCGCTTCCCTTTGCCGGCGTGAGTTACGTGGATTTCAATTTTCTCGGCACGGGCACGCAGGTCAACGCGTTCTTTGGCGGAACCTACGGTCAGTTTGCGTTCTCGGTGCCGTCGCTCGGCCGTAGCCGCTGGCAGCTTGCCGGACGGGGATTCGGTATCGCGTCCTCCTACAACGACCGGTCGTTTGTCGACGGCCGTGAGCGCTACGAGGAAGACATCAGGCAGCGGCCGGCACAGGCATCGATCTGGGTGCTCCGGCCGCTGACGCCGCGGCTGGCACTGCGTGCCGGGTACGACCTGGATTACACTCATTTGGCGGCGGGGGAGGCGACTGCGGCAGACTTCATCGTGCCTGCCGATCAGACCGTGCACGGCGCGCGATTCTCCCTCGATGCCCAGCGGGACGGCTGGAACTCGTCCGTGTGGTGGAATCCCGCGCGCCGTACCGGGTGGCGGACGTGGGGCAGAGGCGCCCCCGGAGAATACGAGCCGTCGCATAGGGATTTCCAGCGTTACGGCTTCTCCCTTACGCGGTCGAGGGTCATCAACCCCCACCTGGTCGCTCGGGTCGAGGGATCGTGGATGAGCGGGCGCGATCTCGATCGGTTCAGCCGCTACACCTTCGGCACGTTCGACAATCGGTTGCGCGGGTACCCGTCGGCGCTCATTCGCTACGATCGCGGCGGCGTGGTCCGCACGGCCCTCGCCTGGAGCGCGAGCAGGATGATTCGAGTGGACGGTTTTCTGGACTCCGCCGCCGTGCACGATCCGGGCTTTGGCCACGGACTGCGCAATTACACGGGACTGGGGGGCGCGCTCGAAGCGCCGGCGCCGTTCGGGACGTTGATCGCCGTTGAATGGGGCTACGGATTGCGCGGCATCAACAGCGACGGCACCCGTGGCACGCAGGTCTTCCGCGTCAGTGGATACAAGGTGTTCTGAGGTACCGAGCTGTGCCCGAGGTAACCCACATGTCACGCGCGGGTTTCACAGTCTCGATGTGCCTCGCGGCGGTCATCAGCGCGGCCGCGGGCCAGCAGACGTTCCGCACTCAGGTCGATCTCGTGCACTTCGGCGTTGCCGTCACCGACAAGGCGGGCCTGCCCATCATGGGCCTCACGGCGGAAGACTTCGAGATCAAGGAAGCAGGCAAGCCGCAGACGATCAAGTTTTTCGCGGCCGGCGACCCGGAGGCCGCGCCGCCGCTGCATATCGGCTTCCTGCTCGACGCGAGCGGCAGCATGGAGGACGACATCAAGGATGTCCGCACGGCCGCGATCAAGTTCCTCAATGCGATGGAGCAGGCGGCCGACATCACGCTCGTCGACTTCGATACCGAAGTCCGCATGGCTCGGTATGCGTCGAGCGATTACGCGCGGCTGATCGAGCGCATCCGAGCGCGCAAGGCGGACGGCTACACGGCGCTCTATGACGCGCTGGGGGTGTATCTCAGCGGCACCGGCGACCAGACGGGCCAGAAAATCCTCATCATGTATACCGACGGGGGAGACACGCGCAGCACGCTCACCATCACCGAGGTCGTCGATCTCCTGCGGGCTTCCGATGTCACGGTCTACGTCGTCGGCTACCTTGAACACCAATCGAGCTCCGCGCGGACCAGCCAGCGCATGGAGCTGTCACGATTCGCCGCGATGACCGGCGGCCTGGCGCTTTTCCCCACGAGCCTCAAGGAAGTCGACAAGATGTACGAGAAGATCCAGCGCGAGATCACCTCGCGGTACAGTCTCGGTTACACCTCGACCGACGACCGCATGAATGGCGCATGGCGCGCCGTCGATATCCGGCTCAAACGCCCCGACCTGAAGGGTACCAAGCTCCGCACCCGCGACGGCTACTTCGCGCCCTTCAAGCCGTAAGCCAGCCGTTCCGGCGACAACCACCGCTTTCCCCGAACCGCCAATCGCGAACCGCGAACCGCGAGTGTGGTACGCTTTTCAGATCACCATGGCCTCCAAATACGACCAGTTCAAGCTCCTCACCGATTTCGAGTTGCGCGGCGATCAGGCCCGCGCGATCGACGAACTCGTCGAGGGACTCAATCGCGGCGATCAGGCGCAGGTGCTGCTCGGCGTGACCGGCTCCGGAAAGACCTTCACGATGGCGCAGTGCATCGCCCGGGTGAACCGGCCGACACTGGTGATGGCGCACAACAAGACGCTGGCCGCGCAGTTGTACCAGGAGTTCCGGCGGTTTTTCCCTGAGAATGCCGTCGAATACTTCGTCAGCTATTACGACTACTACCAGCCCGAAGCCTACGTCCCGACCACAGATTCCTATATTGAGAAGGAAGCGACCATCAACGACGAGATCGACCGGATGCGGCTGTCCGCCACTCGATCGCTCTTCGAGCGGCGCGATGTCATCATCGTGGCCAGCGTGTCATGCATTTACGGGCTGGGCTCGCCCGAGGCGTACTACGGCATGATGCTGCCGCTCGAGCGCGGCCAGCGCATCGATCGCGATCAGATTCTCCGGAAGCTCGTCGAGATCCAGTACGAACGCAACGATCACGAGTTCGCGCGCGGCGTCTTTCGCGTCCGTGGGGACATCGTCGAAGTCCAGCCCTCCTATGAGGATACCGCCATCCGCATCGAGCTCTTCGGAGACGAGGTCGACGAGCTGGTGTCGTTCGATCCGCTGACGGGGAAGACGCTTCGTAAACACGACAAGGTCGCCATCTATCCCAAGACGCACTTCGTTACCTCGCGCGACCGAACGAAGGCGGCGGTCGAGAGCATCAAGGCCGAGCTGAACTGGTATCGCGGGCAGCTCGAGTCGGAGGGCAAGGTGCTCGAAGCGCACCGGCTGCACCAGCGGACGATGTTCGATCTCGAGATGATCAAAGAGATCGGGTACTGCCACGGGATCGAGAACTACGCGAGGCACCTGACCGGACGTGAGCCGGGCGCCCCGCCGCCGACGCTCCTCGACTATCTCCCGCCGGATGCCTTGATCATCGTGGATGAAAGCCACCAGTCCGTTCCGCAGGTGCGCGGGATGTATCACGGCGACCGTTCGCGTAAGGAAGTGCTCGTGGCGTACGGATTCCGGTTGCCGTCCGCACTCGATAACCGCCCGCTGAACTTCGAGGAGTGGGAGGGACGGGCGAACCAGCTGATGTTCGTGTCCGCGACGCCGGGTCCGTACGAGCTCCGGCGCGCGGGCGGGGTGGTCGTCGAGCAGATCATCCGTCCCACGGGTCTCGTCGATCCCCCGATTGAAGTCAGGGCCGTCCGTGGACAGGTTGACGATCTCCTCGCGGAAATCCGGGAACGCGCGGCCCGGCGCGAGCGGGTTCTGGTCACGACCCTGACCAAGCGCATGGCGGAGGATCTCACGCAGTACTACCAGGAGCTCGGCGTGAAGGTGCGCTACCTCCATTCCGACATCGACACGCTCGAACGCATACGGATCCTGCGCGACCTGCGGCGCGGCGAGTTCGACGTACTGGTGGGCATCAACCTGTTACGCGAGGGGCTGGATCTGCCGGAAGTGTCGCTGGTGGCGATTCTCGACGCCGACAAGGAGGGCTTCCTGCGGTCGGGCGGATCGCTCATTCAGACGGTCGGCCGGGCGGCGCGGAACGTCAACGGCAGGGCCATCATGTACGCCGACAAGATGACCGACTCGATGAACTTCGCCATCAGCGAAACCGACAGGCGGCGGAAGATCCAGGAAGCTTACAACGAGGAACACGGCATTACTCCGGCATCGATCGTGAAGAGCATCGATGAGGTGATGACGAGCGTATATGAGAGGGATTACGTGACCGTGCCGGCCGACGCCGACAGCGAGCTCTTCCGTTCGCACGGCGAGCTCGAAGCACACGTCACTGAGCTGCAGCTAAAAATGAAGGCGGCCGCGGCGAATCTGGAGTTTGAGAAAGCCGCGGCTCTGCGCGATCGGATCAAGCAGCTGCGCGCGCGCGAGCTCGGCCTGGCCGGGAGCCGGCGCTGATGTCGCTCGTTCAGGGCTGGATCAAGACGGCCCTCCTCGAGGTTCAGGAATACGTGCTGATGGTCGGCAAGGTCGGCCGGGCGGCAGTCACCAGGCCGTTCTACTTTCGCGACATCGTGGAGCAGTTCGAAGCCATTGGCGTCGGCTCGCTCACGGTCGTGCTGCTGACCGGCATGTTCACCGGTATGGTTCTCGCCCTCCAGTCCGGCTTGACGCTCGATCAATTCGGCGCGCGGTCGATGGTGGGCCGGCTCGTGAGCGCCTCGATGGTGAAGGAGCTGGGGCCCGTGTTGACGGGGCTGATGGTTGCCGGGCGCGTAGGCTCTGGAATCGCTGCGGAGCTGGGCTCCATGGTCGTCACCGAGCAGATTGCGGCGCTCCGTGCGCTTGGCACCGATCCGATACGGAAGCTCGTGCTGCCACGCATGCTCGCCGGATTCTGCATGGTTCCGCTCCTCACGGTCGTGTCCGGCGGCGTCGGAATGGTCGGCGCCTGGATTGTCACCGTCACGCAGCTCAAAGTCCCATCGAGCGTGTACTGGAACAGCGTCGTCGCGGGACTGTATATCCAGGACGTCTGGATGGGACTCATCAAACCGTTCTTCATCGGCTTCACGATCGCGAGCATCGGCTGCCACGTCGGCATGCGGACGTACGGCGGCACGCAGGGAGTCGGACGGTCGACGACGAACGCGGTCGTCGCCGCATCGGTCGCGGTCATCGCGGTCGACTTCCTCGTCACGAAGCTTCTCATCGCGATCATGTATTGATGGCCATCCTTCAAGCGCCCCGTTCCCCGCTCGTCGACGAGGCCCTGGGCCCTGGCGGGCCCATCATCGTGTTCGACAACGTGTCGCTCGCGTTCGACGACAAGGAAATCCTCCGGAACGTCTCGTTCACGCTGAAGACGGGACATACCAAGATCTTCCTGGGCGCGAGCGGCGCGGGCAAATCCACGATCCTGCGGTTGATTCTCGGCTTGCTGAAGCCCGATGGAGGGTACATTTTCGTCAACGGCGAACGCGTCGACAACATGATTGAAGACGACCTGATGAAGGTCCGCGGAGATCTCGGAATGGTCTTTCAGGAGGGAGCGCTTTTCGACTCGCTCACCGTCCGCGAAAACGTCGGCTACAAGCTGTTCGAGGAGTCCGATATGCCGCTCGACGACGTGAACCGGCGCGTGGAGGAAGTCCTGGGCTTCGTGCGGCTCAGCGACTTCATCGACCGGATGCCATCGGAGCTCTCAGGTGGACAACGCCGGCGCGTGGCGATCGCCAGGGCGATGACGGCCAAGCCGCGCATTCTTCTCTACGATGAGCCGACGACCGGCCTCGATCCGATTACGTCGCTGACGATCGACGAAGAGATCATCAAGCTGCGCGATCTCGAAGGGGTGAGCTCCATCGTGGTCACGCACCAGTTGCGCGACGCGTTCTTCGTCGCCGAGCACATGGCCGTCAAGGGCACCGGCGAGGTCCGGTTCGACACGGCGCCTCCGAAAAAGGCCGACGAGGCGGAGTTCATCATGCTCAAGGATGGCGGGATCAGCTTCGAAGGCAACGCCAAGGAGCTCAGGGACGTGGCTGCGAAGGATCCCTATATCCACGCGTTTCTCTCGTGAACGGACGAAACCGATATGCCAAGAACACGTTCGCTTGCCTGGGCGGAACTGAAGATAGGAATTGTCGCGGTCGTGGCGATGATCCTTGCCATCATGATCATCGTGGCTGTCGGCGGCCAGGGCGGATTTGCCTGGCAGCGGTACGAGCTGAAGACGACGTTCAAGAACGTCCAGGGGATCAAGTCCGGAGCCATCGTCCGGGTGGCTGGCGTGGACGTCGGCAAGGTGACGTCGGTGGATTTCGTCGGCGCCGACGTCCAGGTCACGCTGGAAGTGAACAACGAGAACAAGAGCCGCATCACCGATCAATCGCGCGCCTCGATCGGTTCGCTCAGCCTGCTCGGCGAACCGATTATTGAAATCAGCCCCTCGTCCCAGGGCACGCCGCTCAAGGACGGCGACTTCATCCAGAGCGCGCGGACGCCGGGGCAGATTGCGGACGTGGCCGAGAACGCCACCCAGACGCTCGAGCAGACGACGGCGTTGCTCAAGGACATACGCGCCGGCAAGGGGACCGTCGGCAAGCTGTTTTCAGACGACCAGATGTACCGGGACATGAATCAACTCGTGGCGTCGGCCGAGGCGGTGACCGCCTCCATCAACCAGGGTAACGGTACGCTCGGCCTCTTAATCAGGGATCCCGCCGCGTACAGACAGGCGAACGCCGCGCTCGCGAATCTGCAGGAAATGACCCGCCGGATCAATGCCGGCGAGGGGAGCCTCGGCAAGCTCTTGCGCGACGAACAGTTGGCGAAATCGCTCAGCTCGGCGAGCGGCAATCTCGATCAGGTGACCGGCCGGCTGTCCCGCGGGGAGGGCACGGCCGGCAAGCTGCTGACGGATCAACAGCTGTACGACCGATTCAATTCCGTGGCCTTGCGGATCGACAAGCTGACGGCCGATCTCGAGCAGGGACAGGGAACCGCCGGGCAGCTGCTCCACGACAAGCAGTTATATGAGAACATGAACGGCACGGCGAATGAGCTCAAGGCGCTGATTGCCGACATTCGGAAGGATCCGAAGAAATTCTTGAACGTGCGGGTCAGCATTTTCTGAGGCGGGAGACACACATGGCGAGAGATGACGGCGGGACAGTGGTCGTGGCCTTCGTGCTCGGGGCGATTGCAGGGGCGGCAGTCGCATTGCTCATGGCGCCGGCCTCGGGCGAGGAAACGCGACGGGTGCTGGCAGACAAGGCCCGCGAGGGACGTGAACGCGCGAGCGAGGCGGCGCGGCAGGGACGGGAGTTCGTGAACCGACAGAAGGAGACGTTCTCCTCAGCGATCGAGCGCGGGCGCGAGGCCTACGAGCAGGCGCGCTCAGGATCCACGGCTCCGGGCACCGGCGGAGAGAATCTGTGACCAACGGCTGGTCCGACCTGTCCCTGGGGGTGATCGCGGTCGCGACGCTCATCATGGCGCTCATCCAGGTCGGCGCCATCATCGCGGCTCTGCGCCTGGCGCGGCAGGCACAGCAGGTGATCCAGTCGGTTCAGCAGGACGTCCGGCCGCTCATCGCCCGCGCGAACGCGATGGCCGATGAAGCCTCGCGCACCATCGGCCTGGCGACGGCGCAGGCGCAGAAGGTCGATCGGCTCGTCACGGATCTCTCGCGGCGGGTAGACGAAACCGCCGGCGTTCTGCAGGAAGCCATCATCACGCCCGCGCGCGAGGGACTGGCGATTGTCGCGGCCCTCAAGGCGGGCCTGGGGGCGCTCCGCGGTCTTCGAGAGCTCCGTCCAGCGCATGGGCGTCAGTCCGAGGACGAAGATCCCCTCTTCATCGGCTGACAAGAAACGGCGTCCTTTACCCGCCAGCCCAGCCGTGCTACAACGTGGGCATTACATCTTCAAGGTGAGGTCCACCATGGCATTTTTCGGTCGGCCTTGTGTTGTTCGGGCCGCCGGCGCCTTGTGCGCGGCGGCGCTGTCTGTTACGACGGCGGCTTCCCAGGAGTCGAAATCCGCCTCCGTCGCCAAAGAGCTCGTCCAGGCACTCGACGCGGCCAAGCTCACCGATATAGCCGCGCCCGATCCGGTGAATCCCGGAGCGTTCATCGCCGCCCTGTATATTCCTGGCACACAGCTTCTCGTGGTCTCCGCAAAGTATTCCGCGCCGCGGCTGATGGTCGATCGCATCACCGTGCGTGATTTCATGGGGGTGTACGTCGACCTGCAGTCGGCGTCCGTGCGCGGGACGAAAGTGTTCATTCAGGACCAGGGGGCGGACGGGCTGAACCCGCGGCCCGGCGGGGACGGACCGGCCGACACGTGGGATGAAGGGGACAAGTCTGTGGCCTTCGACGGCGACTGGAAGAAGGCCAAGATTGCCGAAGCCGACTACACGAAGAACTACGCGGATGCGGACGAACGTTACGCCAAGATGCTCGTGGCTCTCGTCGCCCAGGCCAAAACGATCAAGGGGAAGGCGGGATCCTGAAATTGCTGAGTGGCGATTGTTGATTGCTGATTGGATTGTTTGATTGCTGATTGAGAGGAAACGGCCGCTCGAAAACGGCCGTTCTTTTCAAGCCTTGATAGTGGGCGCTAATGGATTCGAACCATTGACCCCCGCCGTGTGAAGGCGGTGCTCTACCACTGAGCCAAGCGCCCGCATGAGGAAGCTCTTAGTTTAGCCGAACTCGCGCCGCATCGGCAACGGCTCGCGTCGAGCCACCTTCGAGAACAGAAGCCCGATGAAAAACTGGATGACGGAGGCGCATTGTCTGCCGGAGGACCACGCCGACGCGGAGCTCGTCGGGCGCGTGTGGCTGCCGCGCGCCGATGGTCCGGCGCTCGTTCGCGTGCACGGCGGCGCGGTGTACGACCTCTCGAGCGTCGCAGCGACCTCGAGTCAGCTACTCAACCTGGACGATCCGGTCGGCTCTATTCGCCGGGCGGGATCCCTCCCGCGAATCGCGTCATTGTCCGAGGTTCTGTCGAATTCGATTCCCCACGCCCGACATGAGGCGACGGCGCGGTTTCTCGCTCCATGCGACCTGCAGGCAATCAAGGCCAGCGGCGTGACCTTCGTCGCGAGCCTGCTGGAGCGCGTCATCGATGAACAGGCACGCGGCGATGCGGGCAAGGCGGAAGGACTCCGGCAGTCCATCGTTTCAATCATCGGCAACAATCTGCACGACCTCCGGCCGGGATCCGAGGATGCCGGGCGTCTCAAGACGACGCTGATTGCTCACGGAGTGTGGTCGCAATATCTCGAAGTAGGGATCGGCCCTGATGCGGAGATTTTCACCAAGGCCCAACCCATGTCTTCCGTGGGGACCGGAGCAGAGATCGGGATCCATCCGAAGTCCGAGTGGAACAATCCGGAGCCGGAAATCGTGCTGGCGGTGAGTCACATCGGCCGTGTTGTCGGAGCCACGCTCGGCAATGACGTCAACCTGCGCGACTTCGAGGGGCGCAGCGCCCTGCTGCTCGGCAAGGCGAAGGACAACAACGCGTCGTGTGCCATCGGCCCGTTCATTCGCCTCTTCGATGACCGGTTCGGCCTCGAGGAGGTGGGTCGGTGTGATCTGGCCCTTCACATCGAAGGTCCCGACGGTTTCTCGTTCACCGGTCGAAGTTCGATGGCGGAGATTAGCCGGAATCCGCTCGAGCTGGTGGAGCACACGATCGGCGCGTGCCATCAGTACCCCGACGGCGTGATGCTGTTTCTCGGCACGATGTTCGCGCCGACGGTCGATAGATTTGCAGCGGGCAAGGGCTTCACGCACACTGTGGGTGATATCGTGACGGTTGCGACCCCCGCGCTCGGCGCGCTCGTGAACCGCGTCAACCACAGCGATGCCGTAGTCCCATGGACGTTTGGCGCGGGGGCGCTGATGAAGAATCTCGCGCAACGCGGACTGCTTTGATTGTCACATGCTGAAACAATTTTCTAATTACATTGGCGGTGAGTGGGTTCCTGGCGCGTCATGGACAGCCAACCGGAATCCTTCAGACCTCGCCGACGTCATCGGCGAGTACGCGCAGGCGGATGCGGACCAGACGAATGCGGCTGTTCTGGCCGCCGACCGCGCATTTGCCGCGTGGTCGGTCAGCTCAATCCAGGATCGCGCGAATATCCTCGATAAGGCGGGCTCCGACATCCTCGCGCGAAAGGAGGAGCTGGGCCGGCTGCTCGCGCGCGAGGAAGGCAAGACGCTGCCCGAAGGTATCGGGGAAACCGTCCGCGCCGGACACATCTTCAAGTTCTTTGCCGGCGAAGCGCTCCGCCTCTCCGGGGAGAAGCTGCCCTCGGTCCGCGCCGGCGTAGAGGTGGAAATCACGCGGGAGCCGGTCGGTGTCGTCGGCCTGATCACCCCCTGGAATTTTCCGATCGCCATTCCGGCCTGGAAGATCGCGCCCGCGCTGACTTTCGGCAACACGGTGGTGTTCAAGCCGGCGCAGTGGACACCCGGCTGCGCGTGGGTGCTGGCGGAGATACTGGCCGGTGCGGGACTGCCGCCGGGCGTGTTCAATCTCGTCATGGGCTCCGGCTCGATCGTGGGTGACACTCTCGTGAACCATCCGCGCGTGGCGGCCCTCAGCTTTACCGGCTCGATGGAGGTGGGACGCGGGATTGCGCAGAAGGCAATCTCGCGCATGGCGAAGTTTCAGCTCGAGATGGGCAGCAAGAATCCGCTGGTGGTGGTGGACGATGCGGATCTGCCGACGGCGGTCAATGTCGCGGTGCAAGGCGCGTATTTTTCCACGGGGCAGCGCTGCACGGCCTCGTCGCGCTTGATCGTGACCGACGCCGTTCACGATCGCTTCGTGGCGGCGCTCACGGAAAAACTGGCGTCATTGCGTGTCGATAACGCGCTCACACCGGGAACCGACATCGGCCCCGTGGTCGAGCGGCCTCAACTGGAGCAGGACCTCGAGTACATCTCGGTCGGTCAGCGCGAAGGGGCGCGCCTCGCCGCCGGTGGCGAGCGCCTGACGAGAGCAACCGAGGGCTACTATCTGGCGCCGGCGCTGTTTGTCGACGCGACACGCACGATGCGCATCTCACGCGAAGAAATCTTCGGTCCAGTCGCATGCGTGATCCGGGCGAAGAACTACGACGAAGCGCTGGCAATTGCCAACGACATCGACACGGGCCTTTCCGCCGGAATTGTGACGACGTCGTTG
>JBBQEJ010000082.1:0-22664 GCA_038320555.1 Vicinamibacterales bacterium
TTCGATTACGGCATGCGCTTCCTCTGGTACACGCCGTGGTACTCGACCCAGCCTGCCTCGGTCTTCGTGCCCGAGCGGTACGATCCGGCTAAGGCGCCCCGGCTCTACCAGCCCGCGCTGGTCAACGGCGACGCGAAAACGGCGGTTCACGCAAGCGTCGAGACAGCGGGTATTTGAGATAACGGAGTTCACAACGAAGAAACGGGGATAACGGAGACGAACGAGGAAGAGAACCGATTCTCTGTTTCGGGTTTGCCGCGGATAGATCTCACGCAGAGATCGCCGTCAAGAATCGCGCAGAGATCGCAGAGAACGCAGAGGGCTCGGACGCCCGACTCGGCCGGCCTGGGTTTCCGTTTGCGATCTCAAGCGGCCTCTGCGCGAGATCTCTTCGTTCGTCTTCGTTTACTCCGTTCCTTCGTTGTGAACTCCGTTCTCTCCGTCACCTTCGTCGTGGGCATCCGATGACCAAATTCCTCTGCTTATGCGCATTCGTCGCGATGCTGGCCGTCCCCGCTGTCTCCAGCGCCCAAAACCCCCACCTCGTCGTCTATCAGGGTGACAAAGGCCCGGGCCACGGCAAGCACATCGTCTTTCTCGCCGGCGATCACGAATACCGCTCGGAGGAATCGCTGCCCGCGCTCGCCCGGATTCTTGCGAAGCACTACGGCTTCAAGTGCAGCGTCTTCTTCACGACCGATCCGAAGACCGGCTTCATCGAGCCCGGCAGTTCGGACATCTCAGGACTTGAAGCACTGAAGACGGCCGACCTGCTGGTGATCTTCCTTCGATTCCAGGACTTTCCAGACGACGAGATGCAGCACATCGCCGATTACCTGGATCGCGGAGGCCCCGTCGTCGGCTTCCGCACCGCGACGCATGCGTTTCAGATCAAGCGGCCGGACGCAAAGTTCCTGAAGTATCACTGGCAGACGAAGGAAGGCTATCCGGGCGGATTCGGCCGGCAAATCCTCGGCGAGACCTGGGTGTCGCACTACGGCACGAATCACAAGATGAGTTCCCGCCTCCTGCTGCAAGCCGATCAGTTGACGCATCCGATCCTTCGCGGCGTGAAAGACGTCTGGGTCCAGTCGGGCGGCTATACCGCGAATCCGATCGAAGGGAGCGTCGTTCTCGCGAAGGGGCAGATTCTCGAGGGGATGACGCCGGATTCTCCGCCTGCTGACGGGAAGGAACAGATGCCTGTGGCCTGGTATCGGACCTACAAAAGCTCGTCCGGTAAGGAGGGGCGCGTCTTTGCGACGACGCACGGGGCGTCCGAGGATCTGCTGAACGACGGCTTCCGGCGCATGAGCGTCAACGCCTGTCTCTGGGCGGCCGGACTGGATACAAGCATTGAGCCCACTGGCGACATCAGCTTCGTTGGTCTGTATCATCCGACGACGTTTGCATTCGGCGGCTTCGTCAAGGGTGTGAAGCCGGCGGACATGGCCGGGTGGGATTCGCCGATTCCCAAGTAGGGCGGATCCGACGCAGGGCGAGATCTTCAGCCCCGCCATCAATCTTCAACGCGAGTAGAATCTGCATATGACGAAGACGCTTCGATTGTGGGCGGCGTTTGCGGTGGCCCTCGCGCTGATCTCGACGGTTCCCGCGCGTGGTCGAGCTGCCGAGCCTTTCGTGTTGCACGTCGGCGACCACATCTGCATCATCGGCAACACGCTGGCTGAGCGGATGCAATACGACGGGTGGCTGGAGACGCTGCTCTACGCTCGTTTTCCGAAACACGACCTGGTCATCCGCAATCTCGGATTCAGCGGCGACGAGATCACGACGCGGCTGCGGTCGAAGAATTTCGGAACGCCCGACGAGTGGCTGAGTGGAAAGGCTGCGCCGATCGGCGGCTACGAGGAGAATCGCCTCAGCGGCGCCAACACGAAAGCGGACGTCGTCTTCGCGTTCTTCGGGTACAACGAATCATATGCGGGCGAAGCCGGCCTGGCCGCCTTCAAGCAGCAGCTGGGCGACTGGATCACCCACACCGTTGACCAGAAGTACAACGGCAAATCAGCGCCGCGCATCGTCCTCTTCTCGCCGATCGCGCACGAAGATCTCCACAATCCGGATCTGCCAGATGGCCGCGAAAACAACAAGGGGCTTGAGCTTTACACGAAGGCGATGGAGGAGGTTGCGCAGGCTCGCGGCGTGCGCTTCGTCGACCTGTTCACGCCGAGCCGCCAGCTGTATGCGGCGGCCAAATCGCCGCTGACCATCAATGGCGTGCACTTGAGCGCGGAGGGCGACCGTCGGATTGGCGAGGTCATCGATCGCGCGCTGTTTGGCCCCCCGCCCGCTCAAAATGAGGCGCACCTCGCGACCCTGCGACAGGCCGTGCTCGACAAGAGTTTCAACTGGTTCAATCGGTACAGGACGACTGACGGGTTCGCCACGTTCGGCGACCGTGCCTTTCTCACCTTCATCCGGGGCAACCCGCGCGACGTGAATCCGAAGCAGGTGCCGTTCACCAAAGAGGACGTGTTGCCGACAAACTACGAGGTGCTGGAGCGCGAAGTGTCGGTACTCGACGTGCTGACCGTCAATCGCGAGAAACGTGTGTGGGCGCTTGCGCGGGGCGCGGATCCGAAAGGCACGGACCTCAAGGTGCTCGATTCCGACACGCCGCCGTTCATCAACGCCCAGACGAACGAGCCCGGGAAAGGTGCCAACGGCGAACACATTTTCATTCCCGGTGATGAAGCCATCACAAAGATGACTATCGGCAAGGGCCTGAAGGTCGAGCTCTTCGCGTCGGAAAAGGAATTCCCCGAGTTGGTCAAGCCCGTTCAGATGGCGTTCGACACGCGCGGAAGATTGTGGGTCGCCTGCTGGAAGAACTATCCCCACTGGCAGCCGAAGACGCCGATGGACGACAAGCTGCTGATCCTCGAGGACACGGACGGCGACGGCAAGGCCGACAAGCGAACGGTGTTCGCCGGCGACTTGAATAACCCGACCGGCTTCGAGTTTTACAACGGCGGCGTGATTCTCGCGCAGGCGCCCAACGTCGTGTTCCTCAAGGACACCAACGGCGACGACCACTACGACGTGAAGGAGGTCATCCTCGAGGGACTCGACACCGCCGACACGCACCACGCGATCAACAGCTTCACGTTCGATCCCGGCGGTGCGCTGTACATGCGTGAAGGAATCTTCCACCGCACTCAGGTCGAAACGCCGTGGGGTCCGACGGTCCGCGAGGCGGACGGCGGCGTATTCCGGTTCGAGCCTCGATCGTCGAAGTTCGAGGTCTACGTTCCGATGAACTTCCCGAACCCGCACGGGCACGTCTTCGATGAGTGGGGCCGGGACATCATATTCGATGCGACCGGAGGCCAGCCGTACTACGGCCCCTCGTTTACCACCAAGAAGTATTACCCGGCCATGGAAACGAACAAGGCGCCCAGGCCGGGCGCCGTCCGGACTCGCCCGGTCGGAGGAGCGGAGATTCTGTCGAGCCGTCATTTCCCAGAGGAGATGCAGGGGAACATCATCGTGCTCAACACGATCGGATTCAGAGGGCTGCTCAACTACAAACTGAGTGAGGATGGCGCCGGTCTGAAGTGGGCCGAGGCGGATCCGATCCTGCAATCCGCGGACGAGAACTTCCGGCCCGTGGACGCGGAGGTCGGGCCCGACGGGGCGCTGTATTTCCTGGATTGGCACAACCCGCTCATCGGTCACATGCAGCACAACCTGCGCGACACGTCGCGCGACCACGCGCACGGACGCGTCTACCGGGTGACGTATCCCGGGCGGCCGCTGCTCAAGCCTGCGAAGATCGCGGGGGAGCCAATCGATCGGCTGCTGGACTTGCTGAAGGAGCCGGAAAACCGCGTACGGTACCGCGCGAAGATTGAGTTGAGCGGCCGCGACACCAAAGACGTGCTGACCGCGTTGCAGGCGTGGATGGATCGCCTCGACCAGAAGGACACCAACTACGAGCACCACATGATGGAGGCGCTGTGGGTGTACCAGTGGCACAACCGCGTGAATGAGCCGCTGCTGACACGGATGCTCCGATCGAAAGAACCGTGGGCGCGCGCGGCCGCGACGCGCGTGTTGTGCTATTGGCGCGATCGCGTCCAGAATCCGCTCGCGCTGCTGAAAGTGCAGGTGAACGACGAACACCCGGCCGTGCGGCTGGAGGCCGTGAGGGCCGCGAGCTTCTTTCAGACGCCGGAGGCCGCGGAGGTGGCGGCCGACGCCCAGAAGCGCCCGCAGGATCGGTTCGTCGCCTACACGCTCGAGCAGACGATGAAGACGCTGAAGCCGTTTGGCGGATCGAGCTATACGGCTCCGGCAGCCGCAGCCGAATCGACCCGTCCGCCGGAGGCGTCGACGCCCGGCATGCAGGTCGTACGAATCACCACGCTCCCCGAGCAGATGTTGTACGACGTGAAGTGGTTCGTCGTCGAAACAGGCAAACCCGTGCAGATCGTGCTGACGAATCCGGACGCGATGCCCCACAATCTCGTCGTCGGCGCACCCGGATCGCTTCGGGACATCGGGCTCGCGGCGCAGACGATGACGCCTCCTGCGGATCCCGCGGTTAAACCCTACGTCCCTGAGAGCCCGCTCGTGCTTCAGGCAACGCGGCTGCTGCAGCGAGACGAGACCGGCACGCTCAATTTCAACGCGCCGGAGAACCCCGGCGAGTACGTATTCGAGTGCACGTTTCCCGGGCACTGGATGCGGATGTACGGGGTGATGCTGGTCGTCAGGGATCAGAAGGCGTGGGAAGCGACCGGAGGAAAGGTCCCGACCGATCCGATCACGGGGAAGCCCTTCGATTCGCAGAGGAACGGGACAAAGTAGCTCCCAGCTTCCGGCTACCAGCTTCCAGCTCGGATAAAAAAAGAAGGGGCGCTCGAATCAAGCGCCCCTTCTCTTCGTACTCTTCGCCAGCCGCCAGCCGCCAGCCGCCAGCCGCCAGCCGCCAGCCGCGAACCGCGATTCAGAACACGAATCTCGCCCCGAGCTGGATGCGACGCGCGCTGTTGGTCGCCCCGGTCAGGTAACCGAACACCGTCGGGTTGGTCAGCGCCCTGGTTGTGTAATCAAAGTTCGCCGTCGTGTTGACCGCCGTCCACTGATACGTGTTGAACGCGTTGTACAGCTCAACCCGAAGCTGCAGACGCCGGCTGCCGCCCATCGGGACGTTCTTGAACGCCGAGATATCCCAGTTCATGAAGCCTGGGCCGTGGAACTCATCGCCACGGGCCGTCCCGAAGTTGAACTGATCGGTCGGCGGTCCGATGCACTCGGTTTTGAACTGACGGCTGAACGTGCGCTCGCTTTTGGGTAGATACGGGTCACACACGATGTTGGGGCGGTTGCCGCCGCCGTTGATCGATCCATTGCCGCTGAGCACACCGGTCGGTACGTTCGTATAGTTGTAGGCGAAGCCGCCCCGGGCTCCGCTGATCAGCGATGTCAGACCGGAGACCTGCCAGTTGTCCAAGATGGCCTTGGTCAGTATGTTGTCCCACTTCCGGCTGAGGTTCGGCACCTCGTACGAGTAGTTGATCGTGATCGTGTGCGGACGGCGGCCGGAGGAATTGTAGTTCCTCGCCCCGTTGTCCGTCAGGAACGGATCGATCGAGCCGAGGGTCTTGTTCACCATCTGATAGGTGTAGGCCGCGCCTACCGACAACCCGTCTGAGGTGCGGCGGCGGTTCACCGATAACTGCATCGAGTGGTAATCCGAGTAGCCGTCGAAGCGGCGGTCCTGGATTCTCGCATACCCGCGGTAGGGCCGCAGCAGATCATCGGGGAGCGGCTGCGCGATGCCGCCCGAGACGTTCGTCTGATCCAGACTCGACGCCTGATAGGCGTAGCCATAGGGTCTGCCGTTTATGTCCACCGCGATCAACTGATCGCGTGCCGCGTTGCCGACGTACGCCACATCGCCGACCAGGTTCCAGCCGATATCGCGCTGGACGCCGATGCTCCAGTTGTAGACAACGGGCGGCACGAACGACTGGATCAGGCGTACCCCTGTTGTCGTTGCCGTCAACGGGCTCGCCTGAAGCTCGGCGATCGTCGTGTAGTTGGTGGTGTAGGTGTGGAGGAGCGGCGGCAGCTCGACCAGGTCAAGGATGTTGTCGTCGGAGTATCGATCGTAGAACGCTCCGGCCCCGCCGCGGAGCGCCGTCTTGCCGTCGCCCGTGACGTCCCAGGCGAAGCCGAGCCGCGGCGCCGCTTTGAACGGGTTGTTTTTTTGCGGCGTCCCGTCGTAGACCTGTATGCCGTTGGTGAAGTTTCCCGAACCCGGGACCAGGCGCCCGAGATAGACCAGCGGGAAGATCTCGCCCGTCGCCGGGTTCACGGCCCGGCGACCCTGCGCCGTCGTGATCGGTTGGAACAGCTGCGGAGCCGCCGAGGCGCCGTAGCTGGCCGGCTCGAACTGGGCGACCTTATCGCCCTGGCTCTGCGTCGGCGTGATGTAGTAGAACCGGACGCCGGCGTCCACCGTGAAGTTTCGCTTCAGGCGCCAGTTGTCCTGCACGTAGAACTCGGTGTTCATGAACTCGCCGTGCGCCGACGGGTGTGCGTCGGACTCCTGGTACTGCGTGATCGCGCCGAGCAGCGCGTTGGCGAATCCGATGTTCGTGTTGAGCGGGTTGGACCCGTCCGTGTTGAAGCTCACCGTGCCGTTGAACGCGGATGAGCGCTGCGCCGGGCGGGTCGTGTGCTCGACGAAGATTCCCGTCTTGACGTTATGAGCGCCCGCGACCTTCGTCAGGTTGCTCGAGAAGTTCCACAGCGTGTTGTAGCCGTAGAACCCGAACCGCGACTCGTAGCCAAACGACCCGATCGAGTTGTTGTTCAGCGACTGGATGCCTCCTGTGAAGGTCGCCTGGGGCAGCAGGTTCAACGGGTTGGCGGTCGGGAAGAACTGCGGGAAACCCGGCAGCACCAGCCGGCGATCGTTGGAGTCCTGCGCCGCCTGGTCGAACGGCGTCGTGTACTGGTGCGCCCAGTTCACGCCGACGGTCACCTCAGAAAACAACGTCGGGCTGAAGGTGTGGAGCAGCGTGTTGACGTAGCTGACCGTGTCGATCTCGTACTTCGTCGCCATCTGCGGCCATCCGCCGGACGAGCCGAGCAGCGACACGCCGCCGGCCCGCTTCTCATATCCCCACTGCACGCGGCCGTACGCGGTGGTCTTCGGGCCGACGTTCCAATCCACGCGCAGCACCTGGTCGTTGCGCGGCCAGTCCTGCACCGTCTGGAACGTGTAGTTGTACTGGTTGCCGCCCGTCGGGTCACTCGCGTTGGGCAGCGGGAACAGATTCAGCAGCGCCTGCGCGGTTGCGTTGATCCGTGACGCAGGAATGATGTTGTCGGGGAAGCATGCGGGTCCTCCCGACGTGCTGCTGCAGGTACCCGTGAGCTGCGGATCTCGAATTCTGATGAGGTTTTTGGAGCTGTCGAATGTCTGCGAGAAGTCCCCGTTTCGCTCGAGCGCCGTCGGCATCCGCCGCTGGTTGAGCCCACCGGGATCGGTGCGCTGCAGGATGTCCTGCGAGAAGAAGAAGAACAGCTTGTTGCGTCCCTTGTTGAAGCTCGTACCGGGAACCATGACCGGGCCGCCGAGCGTCCATGCTTCGTTGTTGAAAGTGTAGAGCGGCGGGTCGCACTGGGCCGTGACACCGAGCCGGCACTGCTGCTTGCGCGAGAACTCGTTGCCGTTCCACGCATCGTCTCGCTTGTAGAAGGCCGCGCTTCCGCGGAAGTCCTTCGAGCCGCTGCGCGTGATCACGGTGATCGTCGCGCCGGAGCTGCGGCCGTACTCGGCCTGGAAGTTCGACGTCTGTACGCGGACCTCGGCGATCGAGTCGAGTGCGGGGGCCGCGTAGTTGCCGCTGTTCGAGCCGGTGTCCTTGTTGGTCACGCCGTCGTACGAGAAGTTGAAGCCGCCCCCCCTCCCGTTGATCGACAGGCCGCCCATGCTCCCCCAGCCGGGCGCCTCGCGATTGGTGGTGTCGACGACGCCCGGCAGCAGCTTCAGCAATCCGGCGAAATCGCGGCCCTTGAGCGAGATGTCTTCGATGTTGTCACGCGTGATCAGTCCGGATCGCGCCGCGGTCGTCGTCTGGACCTGCGCCGACTCGGCCTGAACGGTCACGGTCTCCGAGACGCCGCCGACTTCGAGGGAGATGGCGCGCAGCGCGAGCCGCTCGGTGGACGCGAGATCGATGCCCTTCTGTTCGTAGGTCTTGAAGCCGCTGACGGTCACGGTGACGTCGTATTTCCCGGCCAGCAGATCAGGAAAGAGGAAGGCGCCATCGGCTCCGGTCACCGTTTCCCGCGTGGAATTGGTGCCCGCGTTCTTGATGACGACCGTCGCGCCCGGAAGGACGCCGCCGCCCGAGTCGGTGACCGTGCCGGAAATCTGGCCGGTCAATCCCTGTGCCCGAACGGAGCTCGTCGCGCCACCGATCGCGACGAGTACCGCGACGACGAAGACGATCCTGGAAAGACGGGATGTCACGTTGCACTCCCTCCGTTGCCGGGCGCCGTCGAGAGGCGCCGAATTCCACCGTCCGGAGATTCTATTCCGAGCGCATATCCGTTCAAGGTTTTCGGGAATCTTCCCTGATACACGCACGGCGGCGCGGAGGTTACGCTCGTCACGCGCGTCGTGTCAAACAAACATCTGCTCGGAGTGTGTTTTTCGGGCTGACAAACAGCTGGAAACGTCTAACGTGCGGTCCCGCAATGGATTACACGGATCTGCATCGACCGGGGTCCTCGAGGCGTTCGGCTGTGGCGTTTTGCATTGCGCAACCCGTGTGACCACCCGTGACCACAGGTTTCCGCACGCGCGATCAGGCGTTTGCGCTGGCGTTGTATTCGTCGGAGGTCCTCACCGCCATGGGCCGCGGTCCCCAACCTCCCGGGGAGCCGAGGCTCTTGCTCTGTTGCGATATGTGAAACACTATTGGTGCTCAAAACTTTGCTCACCTCGACACGATCGAGCGTATGCTGTTTCGGCCGCGCGGCCGAACGGACGCCGGCCACCGGTTCGGCGCCCGGTATCGCGCCCGCAGGGGATTCCGGCGCTGCATGAGTGCTCTGTTTCTCGCAGTCGACCTCGGCGCGGAAAGCGGACGGGCGATGCTCGGACGCTTTCGTGGCGGAATCCTCTCCCTCGAAGAAGTCTGTCGCTTTCCCAATCAGCCGGTCCGTGAGGGCCACTCGCTGCGCTGGGACATCGATCGCCTGTGGAAGGGAATTCGACGCGGGCTCGATGGCGCGTCGAGCGCGCCGCTCCAGAGCGTCGGCGTCGATACGTGGGGATGCGACTACGCGTTGCTCGATCACCGCGGCAATCTTCTCGAGAAGCCCTACCACTATCGCGACACGCGGACCGACGGCGTCATGGAAGCCGTCTGGCAACGCGTGGGGCGCGAGAGGATTTATTCGATTACGGGCATTCAGTTTCTGGTCTTCAACACGCTGTATCAGCTCTACGCGGCATGTCAGTCCACGCCGGACGTGATTGCCGCCGCGCGCGCATTCGGCACCGTCCCGGATCTGCTGAATTACTGGCTGACCGGCGAGCTGCGTGCCGAGTTCACGATGGCGACCACGACGCAGTTTGTGGATGTCAGGACGCGCAACTGGGCGACGGAGCTCCTCGACGATCTCGATATTCCGACGCGCCTGCTGCCGCCTATCGTCGAGCCTGGCGCCCTGCTGGGGACGATCAAGCACGATGTATGCGCTGCGCTCGCGGGAACGCCCGTCGTGGCGCCGGCGAGTCACGACACCGGATCCGCCGTCGCCTCCGTCCTCGGCGGCGAACAGACCGCCTTCATCAGCTCCGGCACGTGGTCCCTCCTGGGCACCGAGCTGCCTGCGCCGGTCATCTCGCCGAAAGCACGCGACTTCAATTTCACGAACGAAGGAGGCGTGTGCGGGACGACGCGCTTGCTGAGGAACATCGGCGGGCTCTGGTTGCTGCAGGCGTGCCGGCGATCCTGGGCGGACGCGGGTCAGGAGCTCGGATATGACACGCTGTTGACGGCGGCAAGCAAGGAACCGCGGGCATTCCAATCGCTGTTTGATCCCGACCACCGCGGGTTTTTTCAGCCGCAGGACATGGTGACGGCCATCTCCGACTATTGTCGGCAGACCGATCAACGGGTTCCCGACGGCCCGGCGGCGTTCGCGCGCGGCATTCTGGAAAGCCTCGCGCTCAAATACCGTCTGGTTCTCGAATCGCTCGAGGACGTGACGGGAAGGACGTTCGAGGAGATCCGGATCGTGGGTGGTGGTTCGCGCAATCGCCTGCTGAATCAGTTCACCGCGGATGCAACCGGACGGACGGTGATCGCGGGCCCTGCCGAAGCGACGGCGCTCGGCAACATCGCCATGCAGATGCTCGCGACCGGAGCCGTCGGCTCGCTGACCGAAGCGCGCCAAATCATCGCGAACTCGTTCCCGACCGAACGCTTCGAGCCGCGTAACGTTGAGCACTGGGACGCCCCTTACAGGCGTTTTCAGGAATACGTCGACGCGCCGATTGAGACGTAGCGCGCGCGGCCAGGCGCAGCGTGCTGGCCGCGACGGCCTGAGAACGCGACCGCGCAAACGCACGAGCCTAAACGCGCTTTCATGATTACGTGGAGATGACCTGTGTCTAACACCTCAGCGACGGAGACGAAATTTCTGAAGAACCTTTGGGACGATGCGGAGGCGGCGAAACTCGAGGGCCGCCCGCTCGACCTGTTGCGATATCGGTCGAATCTGCTCGGCGCGGATTTGCGCATCACGAATTTCGGCGGCGGCAACACGAGCTCGAAGTTCGACATGACCGATCCGCTGACCGGACAGCCCCAACGCGTGATGGCTGTGAAGGGAAGCGGCGGCGATCTGCGTTCGATCGCGAATACGGGCTTTGCGATCCTGTACCTCGACAAGCTGAACGGCCTCATCCCGCGGTACGGTGGTGAAGCGCAGGAAGACGAGATGGTCGCGTTTTATCCGCTGTGCGCGTTCGGCGAAAACCGCGTCGCCGCGTCGATCGATACGCCGCTGCACGCATTCCTGCCGTTTCCTCATGTCGATCACCTGCATCCGGACTGGGCGATCGCGCTGGCCGCAAGCGCGAACGGCCAGAAGAAGATGGAGGAGTTCAACCGGAAGTACAGCCGGAAGATCATCTGGGTGCCGTGGCAGCGGCCCGGGTTCGAGCTCGCGCTGATGTTGAAGCGGGCCGTCGACCAAACGCCCGGTTGCGACGGCTTGATTCTCGGGGGGCATGGCCTCTTCACCTGGGGAGAGACGCAGAGAGAGTCCTATCTCAACAGCATCCGAACGATTGACGAGATGGGAGACTTCATTCAGGAGCACGCGAACCGTGCGGGCCAGTCGCTCTTCGGTGGTCCGGCGGTGACGGCGGCCGTGCCGGATCGTGAGGCCGCTGTTGCCGAGCTGCTGCCATCTCTGCGCGGCGTGGTGTCATCGAACCGCCGGGTCATCGCGCACTTCGATGGTTCCGACGACGCCCTGACGTTTGCGAACTCTCGGTGGGCGGAAGATCTCTGCCGGATGGGCACGAGCTGTCCGGATCATTTCCTTCGCACGCGCATTTCGCCGATGTTCATTCCGTGGAATCCGGCGAAAGAGGATCTCGCGCAGGTCAGGGAGCGCATCGGCGAGCGCGTGGAAAAGTATCGCAAGGATTACGGAGAGTATTACAACGCGTGCGCGGAGAAAGATTCTCCGAGGCTGCGCGACTCGAATCCATCGGTCGTCGTGGTGCCGGGTCTCGGGCTGTTTGGTTTCGGGAAGGACAAGCGCGAAGCGCGAATTACGTCGGAGTGTTTCGTCAACGCCATTCACGTGATGGCCGGGGCGAATGCGCTCGAGGACGGGAGCGGGGACGGCTCGCTGCCGCAGGTGCGGCGGCAGGAACAGGCCCGCGACTTCAAGTCGTTTCACAACTACGTGGCCCTCCCGCGGACCGAGGCATTCCGCATCGAGTACTGGGCGCTCGAGGAGGCGAAGCTGCAGCGGATGCCGGCCGAGAAGGAGTTCAGCCGGAAAGTTGCGGTCGTGCTCGGCGGTGGCAGCGGCATAGGCCGCGAAGTCGCGCTCGAAATCGCGAAGCGCGGTGGACACGTCGTGATTGCCGACATGAACGCGGCGGGGGCGGAGGAGACGAAGGCGGATGCGGTGAAGCTCTCGGCCGCCGAGATGGTCATGACCGCATCAATGGATTTGACCGCGCGCGAGACGATGGCGGCAGGGTTGCGCGCGACGGTGCTTCAATTCGGCGGGTTCGACTGTGTGGTGAACACGGCCGCCTGGTATCCGACCCCGGACCCGTCGGTGCCGGCGGAGGACGTGTGGGCCCGTGCGTTGCAGATCAACCTGACGTCGAATTTCGTGCTGGCGCAGGAGGCGGCCAAAGTGCTGAAAGCGCAGAACCTGCCGGCATCAATCGTCCTTACGAGCTCGGCGAACGCGGTCGTGCCCAAAAGCGGCAGCGAGGCGTACGACGTCAGCAAGAGCGCCATCAACCACCTGATTCGGGAGCTGGCGGTGGGCCTTGGCCCGCTCGTCCGCGTCAACGGCATCGCGCCCGCGACGGTCATCGCGGGCTCGTCGATGTTCCCGCGCGATCGGGTGATCGTGGCGCTGAAGAAGTACAGCCTCGCCTTCGACGAGTCGGAATCGACCGAAGATCTGAGAGGGAAGCTCGCCGAGTTCTACGCGCGGCGCACGATCACGCGCCGCCCGATCCTGCCGATTGACAACGCGAACGCGATCTGCTGGCTCGCCGGCGACGCGAGCGCGAAGACCACGGGTCACGTCATTCCGGTGGACGGCGGATTGCCGGAGGCGTTTCTGCGCTGACGTGTCGCCTGCCTATTTGTACCCTGTCGCTGTACCGAGCACGACGCACACGAGGCGGTCGCGCCGTTCGTCAATCTTCTTGAAGGGCACGCCAGGCACTCTCTTTAGTTCGTCGAGTGTCTTGCACGGACCGTTCTTGGTTCGAAACGCGATCCATGCTGCCGCCTCCTTGCGCAGCAGACCCGCGACGCTTTCAAGGTCGACCGATGACGCCGTGTTCAGGTTGATCGGTTTTGCGGCCTCGCCCTTGAAGTTCTCCGCGAGGTAATCGGTGATTTGCTTCAGGTCGTCGTCGGACGCCTTCGCGCCCAGACTGACCATCTTCGCGATCACCTCTTCCCACCCTTCGCGCGTCAGCCGCAGGGCCGCCACGCGCTGCGGCTCGTGGCATTTGCCGCAGACGTTCACGACCTGATCCTTGCCTGGAGCATCGGGCAGCTGATCCTGAAGGTATCCCGTCGCCATGCTGGTCATGGTGAATCCGCTCGCGAGCGCGACGGTGAGGGCTATTCGCACAACTCTGTTCCTGGGACCTCTCAGACCGTGCCTTGCATGAGGTGGTCGTTCGGATAGATATGATCGACGGTCTCCGGCGTAACGAGCTGGTGTTTGACGAATACGGCGGGGGGCACCGAGCGGCGGTGGAGGATGTCGAGCGCGACAGCGACAATCTCGGCGCCGTATTTTTCCGGGAAGTACGCCACTGATCCGATGAGGCGCGTGCCCGGCGTGCGTAACTCCGCGCGCCCTTCGGGGGACGCATTCTGACCCATCGCGGCGCATGACTCGCTGCGGCCGGCCTCCTGGAACGCGCGCAACGCTCCGAGCGCACTGGGATCGTTGATCGCGCCGATCAGGAACCGTCGCGATCGGGTCGTGCGCAGATGCCGGCGCATGGCCTCGAAGCTCTCGCCAAACTTGCCGTCCCCCTCGAGATAGGTCACCTGGCAGGTTTCAAGCGGCGTGCAGGTTTCCTTCATGCCCACGAGCATTCCCGTAAGCCGCATCTTCGGCAGGCTGCCAGCGCGCTCGAGCGCGAGCAGGACGATCTCGCCGGCATCCGAATGCCAGTGTTGTTTCGCCCACCGGCCGAGATGGCGCCCACCGATGAGGCCCGCCTCGTAGTTGTTCGCACCGAAGTAGGTCGCTCCTGGATGCGGCACTTCGATCGCGATGAACGGAATGCCCGCTTCGCGGTACTTCGCCGCCACGATGGGCGCCACGTGCTCGTCGGTCTGGAACTCAATGACGAGATCGACCTTCTCGCGCACCAGCACGTCCGCGTTCCGCTGCGCGATCTTGGGACTGTACCGATTGTCGACCGAGATGAGCTCGATCCCCTGCGCGGCCGCCGCGCGCTCGAGGCCCGTGGAGATTTCTTTTGAGAACTGATAATCGGTCCCCTGCGCCGCATAGCCAAGGCGGTACGGCCGCTGTTTGAACGGCCGCAGGTGCGAGCGGTACAGGTTCTCGCCGACCTTTTCAATCATGCCGCACCGCTCGAGCGTGTAGAGCATGCGGAACGCCATGCTCTTGGGAAGTCCGCTGCGCGCGGCCACCTCGCGCAACGGCAGCGCTTCGCCCGACGAGCGGAACGCAGACAACAACTGCGCCGAGTGCATGACGGACTTCACGAGATACGGATCACGCGCCGCGGGTTTGGCTGTGGAGCTCATGATGTAAGACTTCGGATCGTCCCCAATCTGTTCACCGGACCTCTGAGGGCCCAGATTATGGACCTGCGTTTTGCTTTGCGCAATGCCCCAGTTCCACGGGTCCGGCGAGAGGAGGTCAAACCAAGCCACAAGATGTTGATATTTCGTCAACTTTAGCGGTTGCGCCGTCTCGAAGCGCGCAATGCCTCGGCGTGCAGGCGATAACCTCGCCGGGTCTGAAGACTCCGCCCTGCTTGTAGGCCCAGGCCTTCAGGCCCCGGCGCCGCGGTGTGGTAGCATCCAGCCCGCTCCGACGGTTCCGTACACGTGCCCAGCCTTCTTCTCGACGCGCGGTCAATCAGTAAGTCCTTCGCGGGCCTGCGCGCGCTCGAGCGTGTCTCTTTCGATCTGCGTGCCGGCGAAGTCCACGCGCTCGTTGGCGAGAACGGTGCGGGCAAGTCGACCTTCATCAAGATCGTCACCGGGGCTGAACACGCGGATGCCGGCACGCTGATTGTCGGCGGCGTACCCGTTCCCCATATCGACCCGCACACCTCGCGCGAGCTGGGGATTGCGGCGATCTACCAGCAGCCCGCGCTCTTTCCACATCTCACCGTCGCGGAAAATATCGCGCTCCCGCTCGAACGCGGACGCGCATGGCGACGCATCGACCGCCGCGCCCGGCGGCAGCGCGCCATCGAGCTGCTCGATCGCATCGGCGCGGCGATCGACCCCGAACGTCTCGTCGGCGCCTTGACGATGCCGGAACAGCAGGTCGTGGAGATCGCGAAGGCCATCGGCGCCGACGCGCGGATCGTCATCATGGACGAACCGACGGCGTCGCTGACCGATCGGGAGGTCACTCGCCTCTTCTCCGTCATTACGCGGCTGCGCGGGGGTGGCGTCGGCATCATCTACATTTCGCACCGGCTCGAGGAGATTGCGGCGATTGCCGACCGGATCACCGTACTGCGGGACGGGGAAACCGTGGCGACGCGCGAGGCGCGCGACGTGACGCGCGCCGATCTGATTCGCATGATGGTCGGCCGCGAGCTCGATGCTGTCTTTCCGAAGCGTCAGGTGACGCTCGGCGAGGTGGCCCTCGCGGTTCGTCGGCTTTCGAACCGACGGACCGGCGTCCGCGAGGTGTCGCTGTCGGTCCGGCGCGGCGAAATCCTGGGCATTGCCGGCCTGGTCGGCTCCGGCCGCACTCAGCTCGTGGAGACCATCTTCGGGCTGACGCCCGCCGATGGCGGCGAAATCCTGGTCGGCGGCTCGCCCGCGCGGATCACCTCTCCGGCCGACGCGATCCGGCTTGGCATCGGGTACGTGCCGGAGGATCGCCGCCGGCACGGGGTGGTGCTCGAGATGTCCGTGGCCGCGAATATCAGCGTCGCCAGCCTGCCGGCTGTCTCGCGGCACGGGTTGATCGATCGCGCGGCCGAGGACGCTGTTGCCGATCGCTACGTCGATCAGTTCCGCATCAAGGTCTCGTCGGTTGCGGCCGAGGTCGGCTCGCTCTCCGGTGGCAATCAGCAAAAGGTCGCGCTCGCGCGCTGGCTCTCGACCAAACCATTGGTCCTCATCCTCGACGAGCCCACTCAGGGCGTCGACGTGGGATCGAAAGCGGAGATTCACAGCCTCATGCAGGATCTCGTCGAGCGCGGCATGGCGATCCTCATGATCTCCTCCGAGCTCCCCGAGATCCTCGGCATGAGCGATCGCATCGCGGTGATGCACGCCGGTTCGATTGCCACGGTCTTGCCACGGGAAACCGCGACTGCCTCGAACATCATGGCCGCGGCGTTGGGACAGTGAGGGATAGCGGCTAGCGACTGGCGGCTGGCGGCTCGCGACTGGCGGCTCGCGACTCGCGGTTCGATCTCTCTTTGTGGCTTCCGCCTTCAGGCGGAAGAAAGCGGCGAGCGGCTGGGAGCTGGCGGCTGGAAGCTGGAAACTGGAAACTGGAAACTTGAAACCTCAGAGAGCATGACTCACCGAAGAGAAGTCAGCATCGCGGGTGTGATTGCCGCGCTCGGTCTCGTGCTGGCGGCGATCGCGCCCGGCTACTTCGCGCGCGAAAACCTGAGCGACTTGTTCCTCGGCAACATGCCGGTGCTGATCGTGGCAATCGGGACCACGCTCGTGATCCTGACGGGGAACATCGACATCTCGGTCGGCTCGGTGTTTGCGATCTGCGGCGTGATGGCCGGCGTGGCCGCCAAGGCTTCAGGCTCCGTGGCGGTGGCCGCCGTTGCGGCCTGTGTGACCGGCGCGCTCCTCGGGGGCGTCAACGGCGCCCTGGTTGCCTATGTTCGCATACCGTCCATCGTCGTCACGCTGGCGACGATGGTGGCGTGGCGAGACGGCTTGCGGTGGTGGACCGAAGGGGCGTGGGTGCAGGATCTTCCCCCCGGGTTTCAGTGGTTCGGTCTCCCGCAGGCGGCGTATCCCTTTGTGGCGTGCGCGTCTGTCGTGCTCCTGCAGGCCGCGACCTCGTGGGTCATGCGGAACCTCGCGGCAGGCCGCGCCGTGTATGCGACAGGGTCGAACGAAGAGGCGGGCCGGCTGGCCGGCTTGAGTACCGCGCGCGTGAAATGCGCGGTATTCGTCGCGGCGGGCGCGTTGACCGGACTCGCGGCGCTCCTGAACTCGGTGCGCTTCAACCAGATTCCCAGCAACGCCGGGCTGGGGCTCGAGATGAAAGTCATCGCCGCCGCGGTGGTGGGCGGGGCGGCGATCCGGGGTGGAGAGGGAAGCCTCACCGGCACGCTCCTCGGGGTCGTGCTGCTCGGGGCGATCGGCCCCGCGCTGACGTTCCTCGGCGTGAGCGTGTACTGGGAGCGCGCGTTGCAGGGGGCCATTATCCTTGCGGCCGTCGCGATCGACGCCGTGCGCGAGCGCCGTGCGGTTCATGCCGCGGTTGCGGCTGCGGGCCCCGCCTGATGACCGCACGCCGGACACGCGCGCTGTCGAACGGCGAATGGATCCTCTTGCTGGCGCTCGGCGCCGAGGTCGCGCTCTTTGCAGCGATCGCCCAGAATTTCTTCACGCTGGGCAACCTGTTCGAGATCGTCCGGCTGAGCGTCGAGCTCGGGCTGCTGGCCATCGCGTTGACTCCGGTCATTGTCAGCGGCGGCATCGATTTGTCGGTTGGTTCGATGATGGGGCTCGCCGCGGTCCTCTTTGGCGCCGCATACCACGACTGGCACTTGCCGCTGCCGGCCGCGGCAGCGATCGCGCTTCTGGCCGGCTGCGCCGGCGGCGCGCTCAACGCGGTGCTGGTCGCGCGCTTCAACATCCCGCCGCTCATCGTCACGCTCGGGACGTTCTCGTTGTTTCGCGGGATTGCGGAGGGGCTCACGCGCGGCGCGGTCAACTACACCGATTTTCCCTCGCGGTTTCTCTCGCTTGGTCAGGGATACTTATGGGGCGTCATCCCGATTCAACTACTGTTGTTTCTGGCCATCCTGACGGTCTACGCGATCGTGCTTCATCGATCGGTTGTCGGGCGCGCGTGGTACGTCATTGGCTTCACCCCTGATGGCGCACGCTACGCTGGAATCCCGGTCGCCCGCCGCCTCGGCGCCCTGTATCTGGTGTCCGGGCTGGTGTCGAGCGTGGCGGCCATCGTGTACGTCGCGCATCTCGGGCAAGCCAAGTCAGATGCGGGATCGGGATACGAGCTCGACGCGATCACCGCAGTCGTTCTCGGCGGCACGTCAGTCTTTGGCGGACGCGGGACGCTGTGGGGCACGGTGCTGGGCCTATCGGCGCTATCGGTCCTGCGAAACGGTCTGCACCTTGCGGCGTTGCCCTCGGAGCTGACAGGCGTCCTGACGGGTACGCTGCTCATCGTGACGATCGCGTTCGATCGTCTCCGTGGGGACTCGACGGCCGTGTCGGCTGCGGTTCTGCAGGAGGAGGAGATTCCAGTGAAGAACAGCCAGGTTGCCGTGCTCTGCGGCGCGATCGTCGCGGGCTCGTTGCTCGTCGCCGCCACCAACGTGTGGCTGGTCCGATCGCTCGGTCCGGCCGCACGACCGGCGTCGAACGCGTCCGCGGCAACGCCGGCGGCGCGGCGCCCGGTCATTGCCATGATGCCGAAAGCCAAAGGCGATCCGTACTTCGTCAGCTGCCGCGCGGGCGCCGAGGAAGCCGCGCGGGAGCTTGGCGTCGACGTGATCTGGGACGGCCCGACGAGCCTCGACGCCGCCCGGCAGAACGAGCTGGTCGAGAACTGGATCACGCGCAAGGTCGACGTGATTGCCGTCGCGGTCGAGAATCGCGGGGGCATCTCGAGCGTGCTGCGAAAGGCGCGCTCGCGCGGCATCCACGTGCTCACGTGGGACGCCGACGCCGAGCCGGACGCCCGCGATTTCTTCGTGAACCAGGCGACCGCGGAAGGCATCGCGAACACGCTGACCGACGAAGCCTCGCGGCTTCTGGGCGGCCATGGAGAATTCGCGATCATCACCGGCGCGCTGAGCGCGGCAAATCAGAACGAATGGATCGCGTTCATCAAGAAGCGCCAGGCGGACAAATACCCGGGACTCAAGCTGGCGACGATCCGCCCGAGCGACGACGATCGCGACAAGGCATTTGCCGAAACGCAAACCGTCATGCGCGTGTTCCCGTCCGTGCAGCTCGTGATGGCCATTTCGGCTCCCGCCGTCCCCGGTTCGGCGGAAGCCGTCCGCCAGGCCAACCGCCATGATGTGAACGTGATCGGCCTGTCGCTTCCAAACATGAACAAGCCCTATGTCCACGACGGCTGGGTGCAGACCGTCGTGTTGTGGAATACCCGAGACCTGGGCTACCTCACGGTGCTTGCCGGCTCGTTGCTCGCCCAAAACCACATCTCTCCGTCCACGACATCCTTCGACGCCGGACGCCTGGGCCGGATTCAGGTGCGGGGATCGGAGATCATTCTCGGCGCGCCGGTGATGTTCACGAAGTCGAATATAGATCGATTCGACTTCTGACTGGAGATAACGAAGTTCGGAGAAACGGAGGGAATTCACCGCAGAGGTAACAGAGTTAACGGAGATAACATTTGTTTTTCTCTGTTTACTCCGTTGACTCTGTGGGGAATCTTCTCTGCTGTCTCCGTCTACTCAGTTACCTCGACACGCCTGAAAGGCTGACATGAACGATACGCGAATCCAGGCGGCGTACGACCTGGCGAAACAGCAGTACGCGGACCTTGGTGTTGACGTTGATAGAGCGCTGAAGACGCTTGCCACGGTGCCCATCTCAATTCACTGCTGGCAGGGCGACGACGTGGGCGGCTTCGAGTCGGTGGGCGGAGAAATTGGCGGCGGCCTTGCGGCGACCGGGAATTACCCGGGAAAGGCCCGTTCGGCTGACGAGCTTCGTCAAGATGCGACCAAGGCGCTGTCGCTGATTCCCGGGATACACCGCTTCAATCTGCACGCGTCATACGGAGACTTCGAGGGGCGCCGGGTCGAGCGCGACGAAATTCGTCCCGAGCATTTTGACCGATGGATCGATTGGGCGAAGTCGCTCGGCATCGGGCTCGATTTCAATCCAACCTTCTTTGCGCATCCGCGCGCCACGAGCTTCACGCTGGCGCATCCCGACAGGGACACGCGCGAATTCTGGATCCGCCACGGACGCGCGTGCCGGACGATCGGCGCCGCCATGGGCAAGGCGCTCGGGACGCCGTCGGTGACGAACCTGTGGATTCCCGACGGCATGAAGGACTCGCCGGTCGATCGGGTCGGCCCTCGCGAGCGCCTCATCGAATCGCTCGACACGATCTTCAGCGACGCGATCGACCGCGCGCACAACCTCGACTCGGTTGAAGGCAAGCTCTTCGGCATCGGGTACGAAAGCTACACCGTCGGTTCGCACGAGTTCTATTTCGGCTACGCGCTCACGCGCAACGTGCTCTTCACGCTCGACACGGGGCACTATCACCCGACCGAAACCATCACGGACAAGCTGAGTGCCGTCCTCATGTACTTGCCGGAAATCCTCCTGCATGTCAGCCGCGGCGTTCGCTGGGACAGCGATCACGTCGTCGTTCTCAACGACGACCTGGAAGCCATCGGCCAGGAGCTCGTGCGCGGCGGCTTTCTGGGCCGCACGCACATCGGCCTCGACTATTTCGACGCGAGCATCAACCGCGTGGCGGCCTGGGTGATCGGCACCAGGAACATGTTGAAGTCACTCTTGAAGGCGCTGCTCGAACCTTCGGCGGTGCTTCGGCAGCAGGAAACGGCCTGCGACTTTACCGGCCGTCTGGCGATGCAGGAGGAGTTTAAGGCGTTGCCGTGGGGCGCGGTCTGGGATTATTACTGCGCGAGTGCCGGCCTGCCGGCGCGCAGCTCATGGCTGGCCGAGATCAAGCCGTACGAGAACGATGTGCTGTCGGCGCGGAGCTAGTCGTGCGAAGTCACGTGATGCGGTGGGTCGTCCTCATCGGGCTGCTGTTTGCTCTCATCATCATTCCATTCCTGATATTCGAGAAGCAGTTCTGGCAGCTTGGCACCTGGCTGGCGGAAGGACACGGATCGGGATGGGCATCGGCCTCCACGATTGCCGCGCTGCTCGCGCTCGACGTGTTTCTGCCGGTCCCGTCGAGCATCGTGTCGACCGGCGCCGGTGTGCTGCTGGGCTTCTGGCGGGGCACGGCCGTGATCTGGATTGGAATGACGGTGGGTTGCGTGATCGGCTATGCGTTCGGCACCCGCGCGGCGGTCGCGGCGCGAAAGCTCGTCGGCGCTGATGGGCTCGCGCGCGCCGGCAGAGTGATGGATCGGTACGGACCGTGGGCGCTTGTCGTCTGTCGTCCGATTCCCGTGTTGGCTGAATCGAGCGTCGTGTTCGCAGGGCTCGTGCGGACGCCGATCGGGCCGTTCATCTGGCTCACGACCCTCTCGAACCTCGGCATTGCGCTCGCATACGCCGCCGTCGGCGCCTACTCGATGCACGTGCAGTCGTTTCTGCTGACCTTCCTCGGTGCGCTGGCGCTGCCGGGAGTGGCCATGCTTGCCGGGAAACTGTGGCTCGTGCGGGCACAGGGCTCACGATTCAAGGCTCAGGGCCCTGAGCCTTGAGCCCCATGCTAGTATCCGCAACAATCGAATACCGACTCGCGCGAGCCCGCTCGCGCGTTGTCAGCACGAAGGAGCGCCAGTGATGGGCCAGAGCGATCGGGATCCACTTCTCTTTACACGGCGGGATTTCGGCATGCTGGCCCTGGCGGGACTCCCGCTGTCGCTTGGCTTCGCCAGAATCAATTCGAAGTTCAAGGGCGTCCAGATTGGCGCGATCACCTACAGCTTTCGCTCGATGCCCAATCCCGACGACATCATCAAGGCCTACGTCACGATCGGCCTTGGCGAGATGGAGCTGATGTCGGGAGACGCCGAGAAGCTGGCGGGCGCGCCGATTCCGATGACTGGAGGACGCGGTGGACGCGGCCCCGGCGGACCTCCCGCAGGTCCTGGTGGGCCACCTCCCGCAGGTCCCGGTGGACCACCCGCTGCGGGTGCGCCTCCCGCCGAACCTGGACGCGTGGGGGGCGGGCGCCGCGCGATGACCCCCGAAGAACAAGCCGCCGCTGACGCGCGTGCTGCGGAGCTCCGAAAGTGGCGCATGTCGGCCACGGCCGCGACGTTCAAGCCGGTGAAGGAGAAGATCGAGGATGCCGGCATCCAGTTGCGGATCCTCTGCTACAACATGAACGTCAACAACACGAAAGACGACGAGATTGAATACGCGTTCATGATGGCGAAGGCGCTCGGCGTGAACGCCATCTCGACGTCCACGCAGGTCAGCATGGCGAAGCGCACGGCGCCGTTTGCCGACAAGCACAAGATTCCGCTCGCGTTCCACGGGCACGACAACACCAAGGATCCAGACGAGGTCTCGTCACCGGAAACGTTCGCCGCCATCACCGCCTTGTCGAAGTACCACGCGATCAACCTCGACATCGGTCACTTCACTGCGGCCAACTTCGATCCGGTGCCGTTCATTCAACAACACCACGATCGCATCACGCACCTGCATCTGAAGGATCGCCAGAAGGATCACGGGGCAAACGTGCCGTGGGGCCAGGGGGACACGCCCATCAAGCAGGTGCTG